>NZ_CP108996.1:1229440-1536801 GCF_036226565.1 Kribbella sp. NBC_00709 | reverse complement strand
AGGTGGAGGACCGCGACTGGATGGATGCCGACGGCAAAGAGTTGGCGAGAGCCAAGGTGGCCGACTGTGAGCGGCTGCTGGAGGAGTTCGAGGCCGATGTGTACGAACGGACCGAGGGGACCGTCTGACCCTGCGCTCGATGCAGTGTCAGCCCTGGCGGCGCGGCGTGCGCTTGGCCTTGGGCAGTGTCAGCAACCCTTCGTCCGCGAGCGAGTACCCGTTGAGTTCCTCCCGGAGCTGGTTCATCCGGTCGGCGTAGCCGAGCGCCTGCTCCCGGTTCTGGGCCGCGACCGCGATCGTCAGCGCCTCGAGCAGGATCAGGACGGTCGCCTGACTGGTGAACGTGCCGGGCCGGCTCATCGGTGCGGACAGCACCACCTCGACCTCGTCGCGCAGCGCCTCGCCGAGCGTGTCGGTCAGCAGGATCACCGGCGTACCGATCGCTGCGCAGTGATCCAGGATCACCCGGGTCTCCCGGTTGATCCGGTTGTGGCCCATCGCGATCACCACGTCCTGGTCGGACAGCAGCAGCAGCCGGTCGGCGAGCCGGTAGCCGGTGTCGGACGCGGCCCGGGCCGGGTGCCCGATCCGGGTCAGGTGGGTGGCGATGTACTCCGCGACGCCCTCCAGACCGGCGAATCCACAGATCACCGTCTCCCGGGCGCCGATGATCAGCTCGACCGCCCGCCCGAACGCGGCGGTGTCGATCGAGTTCTCCGCCTGGGACAACCGCTCGACGTGATCCCGCAGGGTCGCCGTGAGCACTGCCGCCGGGTCGTCGCCGGCGGTCTCCAGACTGGCGCTGAGCCGGTTCGCAGGCGTCAGCAGACTCTGCAGATGCCCCTGCAGCGAACGCTTCAGCCCGGGCAGGCCGTCGAAGCCGAGGGCCTTGGCGGTCCGGACGACGCTCGCGTCACTGGTGCCGGTGGCGCGGCCGAGCTCCTCGGCGGACGAGAAGGCCGCCTCCTGCGGATGCGCCGACAGGTACTCCGCCACCCGGCGCTCGGTCGCGGTGAGCGTCCCGATCCGGGCGGCGACCCGCTCCTGGAGGGTGGGCGGTTTGGATTCCGCAACACTCACGACGGGCTCCTTCGCCTCGCAACACAACTGACCGGCACCTACCGATCATTTCATCCGGGCTGACCCAGATCACCGACAGGTAAACGATCTGCCGACTCGTTGACAGCAACTGTAGCAGTCACTACCGTCAGGTGAATATTCGTAGCAAACACAACGACAATCCCTCCGGAGACTTTCGTGACCGATCTCCTCACCATCGACCTCACGGCGACCGACGCCCGCGAGCGTGGCCGGCAGTACGGCGAGGCGGCCCGCGAGCCGATCGCGGCCTCGCTCGCGTTCTACGCCGAGTCGATGACCCGGAACAGCGGCCTGAGCTGGCCGGAGATCCTCGACCGGGCACCCGCCTGGGTGCCGGTGATCGAGGGGTACCTGCCGGAGATCGTCGACGAGCTGCGCGGCATCGCCGACGGTGCGGGCCGCGAGTTCGAGGAGATCCTCGCCCTGAACAGCCGCGGTGAGCTCACCAAGGGCAATCCGTTCAGCGCGGACCGCGACACCGAGACCGACGAGGGCTGTACGTCGTTCGCGATGCTCCAGCAGGGCAACGCGCTCGGGCACGTCTGGGCCGGCCAGAACTGGGACCTGTGGGACGCGGTCGCCGGCACGGTCGTCGTACTGCGGATCGCCCAGCCCGGCAAGCCCACGATCATCTGTCACGTCGAGGCCGGCCAGGTCGGCCGGCACGGCGCCAACTCCGCCGGGATCGCGTTGAACGCCAACGGTCTCGGCGCCGGCTTCGGTACCGGACTGGGGGTTCCGGGGACGTTCGTCCGCCGGAAGGTACTGGAGAGCTGGGACATGCACGACGCGCTGGACGCGCTCTTCGGCGTCCGGCAGAGCCTGTCCAGCAATCTGCTGCTCACCCATCGCGACGGTTTCGCCATCGACGTCGAAACCACGCCCGGCCGGCACGGCTGGATGTACCCGACCGACGGGTTGCTGGTGCACGGCAACCATTTCCAGTCGTTCGTGCCGGCCCAGATCGACCGTACCTACAAGCCGTTCTCGGTGGACTCGCTCTTCCGGACGCCCCGCGTCGAGGAAGGCCTGTCCCGGGCCCGTACCGACGGAACCACCGAGGAAGCGGTCCACAGCATCGTGCAGACCACGATGAGCGACCACTTCGGCCACCCGAACGCCGTCTGCCAGCACGTCGACCCGCGCCGGCACGAGCTCGACCGCTACTCCACGATCGTGTCCAGCCTGGTCGATCTGACCACCGGCGCGTATCGGCTCACTCCTGGCCTGCCTTGTGCGAACAGCTACCAGCAGGCGCCCTGGAACCTGTACGACGGTCCCGGTCCCGAGGACCGTCCGAACGTCCCTGGCCCCGAGCACGTTCTCGTGGCTGCCAGGTGATCCACACTCCAACCCCTGCAAGGCAGCTTCGACTCGAGGAGCGAACGCCATGTTGTTCTCCGCCACGAAAGTACGGCGCTCGATCGCCGCGCTCGCCCTGACCGCAGCCGCGGTCGCCCTGGCCGGCTGCGGCGGCTCGGCCGGTTCCGCATCCACCAACGCGGCCCCGAACGCGGACCGCGCAGCGGCCGCCCAGGGCGTCAGCTCGGACGTCAACCTGGACCAGTGCGGCAAGGCGACCCGCACGGTCAAGCACGATCTCGGTACCACCACGGTGACCGGTGACCCGAAGCGCGTGGTCGCGCTGGAGTACTCGTTCGTCGACGCGCTGGCCTCGGTCGGCATGTCGCCGGTCGGGATCGCCGACGACGACAAGCCGGAGCGGATCATCCCGCAGCTGAAGGAGAAGATCGGCGCCTACAAGTCGGTCGGGCTCCGGGCGACGCCGAACATCCAGGTGATCACCGCGCTGAAGCCGGACCTGATCCTGGCCGACACCGGCCGGCACAAGGGTATCTACGCGCAGCTGTCGAAGATCGCGCCGACGATCGCCTACGCCAGCCTCAACGGCAACTACCAGCAGGTCATGGACGGCGAGATGTCGACCGCGATCGCGCTGAACAAGTGCGACCAGATGAAGACCCGGCTGGCCGAGCACGAGAAGACCATGAACGATCTCAAGGCCAAGGTCCCGTCCGGTGAGAGCCGTACGGCGCTGTTCGCGGTCTCCTCCGACCAGGGCTTCACCGGCTTCCCGCCGAAGTCCTACACACCGGGCGTCCTCGCGCTGCTCGGGATCAAGTCGCCGCTGGCCGACAACTCCGGCGACGCGTCGGTGTCGATGACACTGGAGACGCTCGTCGCGACCAAGCCGGACGTGATGTTCATCGCCGGGCAGAACGGCAAGACCCTGGCCGACCAGTGGGAGAAGAGCCCGCTGTGGAAGGAAGTCCCGGCCGTCCAGAAGAGCGCCGCGTACAAGGTCGACCAGAACATCTGGTCGCGGTCCCGCGGGCTGCTCGCCTCGGAGATCGTTGCACAGCAGGCGATCCAGAACCTTTACGGGAAGTAAAATGTCCCTCACAACGGACACTCTGTCCCGGCCCGACGACGGGGACGCCGCGCACCGGCGTCCCCGCGTCACCACCAACCGGCAGCGGGTCACCTGGGTGGCGGCGGCGATGACGGTGCTGCTCGTCGCCGGTGCCGCGTGGAGCCTGTCGATCGGCAGCCAGCACATCGATCTCAGTACGTTGCCGCGGGCAATCTTCCACGCGCGGACGACGGACGAGCTGATCGTGCACTCGATCCGGCTGCCGCGGGTGGTGCTGGCGCTCTGCGTCGGCGCCGGGCTGGCGGTCGCGGGCGCGCTGATGCAGGGCGTCGCCGCGAATCCGCTGGCCGCGCCGGAGATCATGGGCGTCAACGCCGGCGCCGTGCTGGTCGTCGTACTCGCCGTGACGGTGGTGCCCGGTCTGGCCGGTGCGCCGACGATCCTGCTGGCTTTCGGCGGTGCCGCGGCGGCCGGTGTGACGGTGATGATGCTGGCCGGTTCGGGACGTGGCCGGGTGAGTCCGGTCCGGCTCGCGCTGGCCGGTGTCACCGCGAGCACGTTGCTGATCTCGCTGACCCAGGTGCTGATCATCTTCGACGAGAACTCGACCGACAGCGTGATGTTCTGGCTGGTCGGCGGTGTCAACAACGCCACCTGGCGGGACATCGGCAACCTGCTGCCCTGGCTGGTGATCGGCCTGGTCGGATCGTTCGCGATGGCCCGGCCGCTGAATCTGCTCGCCCTCGGCGAGGACATGGCCCGCGGCCTCGGTCAGAACGTCGAACGCACGCGGCTGATCGGGTCGGCGCTGGTGGTCGTGCTCTGTGGTGCGGCGGTGTCCGTGGCCGGACCGGTCGCCTTCATCGGATTGATCGTTCCACACATCACCCGCCGGCTGGTCGGCTCCAGCTATGTGGTCCTGCTGCCGTTGTGTGCGATCGGCGGCGGCGTGCTGGTCCTGTACGCCGACATCGTGTCCCGGTACGTGAAACCGCCGTTCGAAGTACCGGCCGGAGTCGTCACCGCATTGATCGGTGCACCGATCTTCGTCTACCTCGCCCGCAGACAGAAGGTGACCTCATGACTGTGAGCACAGTCGTCGCCCAGCACGTACGACGTACCTCGCTGGCCAAGCGGCATCCGGGGATCCTGATGGGATCGCTCGGAGTTCTCGCGCTGCTGCTGACGTTCTACGGATTGAAGGTGGGGGCGACCGCGGTGTCGCTCGGCGATGTCCTGCGGGCGTTGGTGGGTGACACCTCGACGCAGGCCTCGCAGATCGTCGTCCAGTTCCAGCTGCCGCGTGTGCTGCTGTGCTGGCTGGTCGGTACGGCGCTCGCGGTGTCCGGGGCGGTCATGCAAGGCGTGATCCGGAACCCGCTGGCGGCGCCGGACATCATTGGTGTCACCAAGGGTGCCGGCTTCGCGGGCATGCTGTTGCTGCTCGCGATCCCCGGTGTCAGCGCGGTGGCCGTCGTACCCGCTGCCTTCATCGGTGGTGTGCTGGCGGCTGCGCTGGTGTACCTGCTGGCGTACCGCCGAGGGGCGACGCCGGTCCGAATCGCCTTGGTCGGTATCGCGGTCAGTGCGGCGTTCGAGGCGGGCATCCGCTTCCTGCTCGTGCGCAACCCGCTCGACGTGAGTGCAGCGCTGATCTGGTTGACCGGCAGCCTGTTCGGCCGGTCGATGACGTCGGTCCTGGAGATCCTGCCGTGGGTCCTGGTGCTGGTGCCGTTGATCGTGGTGTGGAGCCGCAAGCTCGACGTCCTCGGTCTCGGTGACGACCTCGCAGCCGGGCTCGGTGAGCCGGTCGAGAAGACCCGGCGGCTGTTGCTGTTCTTCGCCGTCGCTCTGGCCGCCGCGGCGGTCGCGGTGGCGGGAACGATCGGTTTCGTCGGCCTGATCGCGCCGCACATGGCCCGCCGCGTGTTCGGCGGCAAGCACCTCGCGTCGATCCCGGCCGCTGCCCTCTTCGGCGTGCTGCTGATGCTGATCGCCGACATGCTCGGGCGCGGGCTGGCCCCGCCGCTCGAGATCCCCGCCGGTCTGGTGACAGCCGTCGTCGGGGGCCCGTACTTCCTGTACCTGCTCGTGAAGACCGGAAAGTAGGAGAGCGCCATGCGACTGCAGGCTGAAGGCGTCGAACTGGCGTACGACCGCGCGGTCATCGCCAAGAACCTGACGTTGACCATCCCGGACGGGAAGGTCAGCGTGCTGATCGGACCGAACGGTTCGGGTAAGAGCACGGCGTTGCGCGCCCTCGCGCGGCTGCTGCCACCGGCCAAGGGGCAGGTGGTCCTGGACGGCAAGTCGATCCACGACACTCCCACCAAGGAGGTGGCGCGGCTGCTGGCGATCCTGCCGCAGGTGCTGATCACGCCGGAGTCGATCTCGGTCGAGGACCTGGTCTGGTTCGGCCGGCATCCGCACCGGACATCGCTCAAGGTGCCGAGCGCGGAGGACAAGGACGCGGTCGAGTGGGCACTGAAGGTGACCCAGACGGCGGAGCTCCGGCACCAGCACGTCGATCAGCTGTCCGGCGGTCAGCGGCAGCGGGTCTGGATCGCGCTGTGCCTCGCGCAGGGTACCGATCTGATCCTGCTCGACGAGCCCACGACGTACCTCGATGTCGCCTACCAGCTCGAGGTGCTGGACCTGCTGCACCAGCTCAACCAGGAGCAGGGCAAGACGGTCGCGATGGTGCTGCACGACTTCAACATGGCGGCGGAGTACGCCGACCATGTGTTCGTGATGAAGTCCGGCGCGCTGGTCACCCAGGGTCCGCCGGAGGAGGTGTTCACCTGCGACATCATCCGCGACGTGTTCGGGGTGGAGTCGAAGGTGGTGCCGCATCCCGTGAGTGGTAAACCGATGTGTATCCCGCTGCGCGCCGGTCTCCGGGCGCAGCTGTCCGTGGCCACCGGATAGGAGTACTGCATGACGTTGAGTCCCGCGGAGATCGCCGAGCGGTCCGAGGCGGTCGCACCGAGGCTGCGCGAGCATCTGCCGCCGACGCCGTTCGTCCGGTACGACGCGTTCAGCGACGAGGTCGGCGCCCACGTGCTGGTGAAGAGCGAGCACCTGCAGCGCACCGGCTCGTTCAAGGCGCGCGGTTCGATGGCGAAGATCCTCACGCTCACCGACGAGCAGCGAGCGGCCGGCGTGGTGACCGCGTCGACCGGGAACCACGGTCTCGGTGTCGGCAACGCGCTGGCGACGCTCGGTGGGCACGGCATCGTGT
Source organism: Kribbella sp. NBC_00709 (assembly GCF_036226565.1). Lineage (GTDB taxonomy): Bacteria > Actinomycetota > Actinomycetes > Propionibacteriales > Kribbellaceae > Kribbella. The sequence goes on along the minus strand of NZ_CP108996.1, from coordinate 1,530,064 downwards.
ACCTGCCGGAGAACGCGTCGCCCAGCAAGGTGGCCGCACTTCGCCGGTTCGGCCTCGAGATTCGGGCCGAGGGCAACGATTCTGGCGTGCTCGAGCCGAAGGCCCGCGCGTACGCCGCGGAGCACGACCTGACCTATGTTCCGCCGTACAACGACCCGGATGTGGTGGCGGGCCAAGGCACGGTCGCGGTGGAGATCCTCGAGCAGTTGGCCGGCGAACCGCTCGACGCGGTCGTGGTCGCGGTCGGTGGTGGCGGATTGATCAGCGGGATCGCGTCGGTGCTCAAGAAGCACCTGCCGGAGATCCGCGTGTACGGCGCCTCGCCGGTGCGCGACGACGCGATGGCGGCGTCGGTGCGGGCCGGCGAGATCGTCCTGGTCGACGCCCAGTCGACGCTGTCGGACGGTACGGCGGGCAGCGTCGAGCCGGGGAGTATCACGTTCGACCTGTGCCGGGAGCTCGTCGACGAGTGGGTGCTGGTGAGCGAGGACGCGATCAGTGCCGGACTGCGGATGGTGATCGACACCGAGCACCAGCTGATCGAGGGTTCGGCCGCGATGGCGTTCGCCGCGGTGCGTGAACGGCGGGCCGAACTCGCCGGGAAACGCGTCGCGGTGGTGTCGTGTGGTGGCAACATTTCCAGTAAGACCCTGGCGGCCGCTCTGGCCTAGAACTTTTCCGGGCACCCTCCCAGGCCGAGGCACCCGAGACGACTCCCTGATCGTCTCGGGTGCTTCGGCCTGTCCTCGTTTTGCGAGGCTTTCGCCGGATCCCGTCCTGTTGACACGTCTAGAACAACGTAACTATCGTTACGTGCAGCATATGTTTCATCCAGACGTGAGGATGTGAGTGATGGACGCGGCAACTTCGGCGTTGATCATCGCGACGTTCGTCGCGTGCTTCGTGGAGATGGTCGAAGCGACCACGATCGTGATGGCAATGGGGTACACCCGGAGCTGGCGATCGGCGCTGACCGGAACCTTCGCGGCACTCGGCGTACTCGCGGTGGTGACGCTGGCCGCCGGGTACGCCCTGGCGACCTGGCTCCCGGAGTCGGCACTACAGCTCGCGATCGGCGGCCTGCTGCTGATCTTCGGGCTGCAGTGGTTGCGGAAGGCGATCCTGCGCTCGTCGGGCCGCAAGGCGGTCCACGACGAGGACGCGATCTACCGCGAGGAGGTGGAGGCGGCCAAGGCGGCCGGCGAGGCCAAGCAGGGCCTGGACATGTTCGCCTTCATGGTGTCGTTCAAGGGTGTGTTCCTGGAGGGCATGGAGGTGGTGTTCATCGTGCTCACCTTCGGCCTGAACGCGAACAACATCCCGGCGGCCGGCGTCGGCGCGGCCGCGGCGGTGGTGATCGTGCTCGGTATCGCGATCGCGCTCCGGCGACCGCTGTCGATGATCAACGAGAACCTGTTGAAGTACGGCGTGGGCCTGCTGCTCGCGTCGTTCGGGACGTACTGGGCGGTCGAGGGCATCGGCATCTTCCGCGACGGCCGGGAGAGCCTCGGCTGGCCGGGTCACGACCTGATGATCCTGGCCCTGGTGGCGGCCTGGTTCCTGCTCAGCCGGATCTTCGTCACCGCGCTGCGCAAGCCGGCTGTCCCGGCGGCGGCGGTTCCTGTGGAGGTGCAGAAATGAAGTTCCTCAAGTCCTTCGGGGCGTTCTGGTACGACTTCATCATCGGTGACGACTGGAAGATCGCGGTCGCCGTCGTGCTGTCGCTGGCGATCTTGCTGGCGGCCATGCTCTCCGGAGCATTCAGCGACACCGTGCTGACGGTGTTCGGCGGCGTGCTGATCATCGTCGCGTTCAGCATCAGCCTGGCGATCGACGTCCGCCCGAAACGGCGATGAGTGCCGCCTCACCGGCTCTGTAGTGGAGATGACGTCTTCACTAAATCTCGTAGTGAATGCTACAGTGCTGGTGAGGCGCTCATCCCCACCATGCGGAGGTTCCAGATGCGTGACACCGCCGAAATCGTGCTCGGGCTACTGCCGCCGGACGTCAAGTACGGCGACATCCGGGTGATCCGGCGTACCCACGAGCAGGTGCTCGTCGAACTCGACGGTCCGGGCGAGGTGAACTACGACGACTCCCTCGGCCTCGGCCTGCGGGTGCTGATCGACGGCCAGTGGGGCTTCGCGGCGACCCACCGGCTCGACCCGCAGGGCCTCGACGCGGTCGTCGCCCAGGCGGTCGGCCAGGCCCGCGCGACCGGAGGCGGCGGCCACGTCGTCCTCGGGACGCCGGTCACCACCCGCGACACCTGGTCGTCGCCGATGGACGTCGACCCGTTCACCGTGCCGCTGTCGACCAAGCTCGACCTGCTGGCCGCCACCGTGAAGGAGGCGGCGACGGCCGGTCCGCTGGTCCAGCAGATCGAGGCGTCGATGGACTTCTACCGCGACGAGAAGGTGTTCGCGAACACCGAGGGCGCGCTGATCGAGCAGACGCTGACCGAGAGCGGCGGCGGCCTGATGGTCAACGCCGGCGACGGGAACGACGTCCAGCGCCGGTCGTTCCCGCAAGGCGTACCGCGGCAGATCCGCGGGCAGCGCGGTGACTTCGCGACCGCCGGCTTCGAGCACGTGCTGTCGCTCGGCCTGGTGGAGAACGCGGCCCGGGTCGCGGCCGAGGCGGTAGAGCTGCTGTCGGCCCCGCAGTGCCCGGACGAGGTCACCACGCTGGTTGCTGGCAGCAACCAATTGGCGATGGTGCTGCACGAGTGCGCCGGCCACCCGATGGAGGCGGACCGGGCGCTCGGGACCGAGGCCAGCCTGGCCGGCGGGACGTACGCGACCCCGGAGCGCCGCGGCAACTTCCGGTGGGGTACGCCGATCGTCTCGGCGTACGCCGACGCGACGATCCCGGGCGCGCTCGGATCCTTCAAGTACGACGACGAGGGCACGCCGTCGCAGCGCACCCAACTGGTGAAGGACGGCATCTTCCTCGGCTACATGTCGAGCCGCGAGTACGCCGGTGCGCTCGGGCTGGAGTCGACGGGTCAGGCCCGCGCCGACGGCTGGCAGCGGCTGCCGCTGGTGCGGATGACGAACATCTGCCTGGAGCCGGGGGAGTCCTCGCTCGCGGAGATGATCGACGGCACCAAGCGCGGCATCCTGGTCGACATCAACCGCGGCTTCTCGATCGACGACCAGCGGATGAACTTCCGGTTCCAGACCGAGATCGGCTGGGAGATCAAGGACGGCAAGGTCGGCCGGATGCTGAAGAACTGTACGTACCAGAGCGACACCCCGACCTTCTGGGGGAGTCTCGACGCGCTCGGTGGACCGTCCGAGTGGAGGGTGCACGGCGTCCCGTCGTGCAACAAGGGTGAACCGCTGCAAGTGGCCCATGTCGGCCACGGGACCGTGCCCGGCCGCTTCCGGAATGTGCAGGTGGGACGATGAGCATCAACCAGTCCGACGTCGAGCAGGCGCTGGCGATCCTCGGTGCGGGCACGCGGCTCGACATCCTCGGCGAGAACGCGGACCTGCTCCGGTACGCCGAGTCCGAGATCACCGCGCAGCACAGCGAACGGCGGCTGCGCGTCCGGGCCCGCATCAACCGCAACGGCCGCTCGGTCGCCGGCTCCCTGGAGACGCTCGACCCGGTTGCCGTCCGGGCGCTGGCCGACCGCCTGCAGGCTGCTCTGGGTGAGCTCCCTCCCGGCACCTCGGAAGCCGCACCGGCTGCCGATCACTCCGCGGCTACCCCAGATATCCCTGCCGCTTCGTCGGTCCTCGAGTCGGACCCGGCCGTCCGCCACCAGTGGTTCAAGACCGTGCGCGACGGCCTCGACTCCGCCGCCATGCTCGGCGGCGCGATCCGGTACGACGTACTCGATCGCGTCGTCGCGGACTCGACCGGACTGTTCCGCGCCGAGACGTTGACGAAGGCATCGATCCAGGCCATCGCCAAGCAGGACGGGAAGTCCGCCAGCGTGCGGATCATGCACCGTGACGCCGACCAGATCCCGGTTTCGGAGATCCCCGATCGACTCCGGGAGGCACTCCGCCCGCTCCCGCAGGTGGAAGCACACCACGGGACGTGCCGGGTGCTCCTGAAGCCCCAGGCGGCCAACGCGCTGATCGCCACCTACGGTTACGCGGTCCTCGGCGCGAACGCCTACGCGACCGGTCGGTCCGCGGTCTCTGGCCGGCTCGGCGAGAAGGTGGCAAGCGAACTGATCACGCTGGTCGACGACGGTTGCGATCCGGACGGTCTGCCGAGCGGATTCGATGCCGAGGGCAACGTCCGGCGCAGGACCCCGCTGCTCGAGAACGGCGTGCTGGTCGGCGTCGTGTCCGATCAGCGGCGCGCCGGCCTGACCGGCGGGGTGCCGACCGGTCACGCCGTACCCGATGGGTGGCGTTTCGGTGGGGATCCGGTGCCGTCGCATCTGCTGCTCGAGGCGGGTGAGTCGACGGAGGACGAGCTGCTGGCCGAGTGCGGTAGCGGGCTGGTGGTGAACCGGCTCGACTATCTGCGGGTCCTGCATCCGAAGGAGACGCTGGTGACCGGTACGACGCGCGATGCGACGTACTGGGCCGAGGACGGGAAGATCGTCGGCTGGCACCCGCAGATGCGGTTCACGTTCCGGATGGAGGACGTGATGAACGCGGTCATCGGCGTCGGCGCGGTGCGGGAGCGGTGTGACCAGACGTTCATGGAGAGCGTCGTCGTACCGTCCCTGCTGATCGACGCCGGACCACTCACCCTCCCCTGATCCAGCAGCGCCCCGCGTGTACGTGCTCAAGTCCGCGGGGCGCTGCTGCTCCACTCCCGAGGACGTTGCATGCCAGCGGTGACACAGATCCTGTCCGGCCATTTACTCACGTCGTCGCAGGGCAATCCGGCGTTCTGCTCTGTCTTGCTGGTGGAGAGCGCCGGGCGCCTGGCGCTCTTCGACACGGGCCACGCCGGGCGGCGACGGTACCTGCTGGAGGGGTTGTCGGCGTACGGCGTGACACCTGGCGACATCGAGAAGCTGGTGATCTCACACGGCCACTGGGACCACGTCCAGAACGCCGACCTCTTCCCGTCGGCCGAGGTCCTGATCCATCCGCTGGAGCTCCGCAACCTCGAGAACCCACCGGCCCGCGACCTGGGCACGCCCCGCTGGGCCCGGGCGATCCTTGCGGACCTCAACGTCCACGAGGTCGTCGAGGACGACGAGATCCTCCCCGGCGTCCACATCCTCGACCTGCCTGGGCACACCCCAGGCTCGATCGGCCTACTGATCCACACCGAGCCGGGCCTGCGCGTGGTGCTCGCGGCGGACGCCGTGCCGACGCTGACTGTGCTCGGGGCGGGCCGGGCCGGCGGCCGGCCGTATGACCGGGCGCGGGCCGATGCGGCCGTCGCCCGGGTCGCCGCCTGCGCGGATGTCGTGTATCCAGGGCATGACCGCATGCTGCGACGTACCGCGGAAGGCGGCTTCGAATACGCCGTGGACGCGACCCCGCTGACGTTCCGCGTCCCCTGACCGAAGGAGCCCGCCGTGGAGCAGACCCCCAGCATGGTCGCCGACCCACCCACCATCGACGCCCCGACCGCCACACAGCTCCTGCTGACCGAGTACGGCGTCGACGCCAAGCTCAGGGACCTGCGCAGCGAGCGCGACCGCAACTTCCTCGCCGAGTGCGCGGACGGCGAACGCCTGGTACTCAAGGTCTCGAACTCGGGCGACGACGCCGGCCAGATCGCGATGGAGTGCGCCGCGATGCGCCACGTGGCCGAGGTCGATCCTGGGCTCCCGATCCCGCGGCTGCTGATGACGGGCGACGGCCGGCCGACAACCACCTGGCTGTCGGCCGACGGCCGGTCTCACCTCGTCCGCGTTCTCTCCGTGGTGTCCGGTCAGGACGCGGATCTGGTCAAGCTGCCCGCATGGTTCGCGGATCAGTTCGGTGCGGTGTGCGGTCGGCTGGCTCGGGCTCTCCAGGGCTTCGGGCATCCCGCGGCGTACCGGCGACTGGACTGGGATCCGCGGCACGTGAGCAGCCTGGGACGGTACGTCGACCAGGTGCCCGACGAGCCTCGCCGGGACGTACTCCGCGCGCTCGTCCACCGCTTCGAAGGACTCGAGAACACGACCCGCGGGCTGCCGGCCTCGGTCTTCCACGGCGACGTGACGTTGAGCAACGTGCTGATCGACGACGCGGCCGTCACCGGCGTGATCGACTTCGGCGACATGCACCACACCGCCCGCGTCGCCGACCTCGCCATCAGCCTGACCTCACTACTGCGCGAGTCGACGGACCTCTGGGCGGACGCTCGCCAATTCCTCGACGCCTACCAGCGGGTCCTGCCGCTGGACCCGGCCGAGGTGGATGTGCTCGGCGAGCTCGTGGTGGCGCGATCGCTCGCGAGCATCCTGATCTCGGCCTGGCGCGCACCGCTCTACCCCGACAACGAGGAGTATCTGACCAGCCTGGTGGCGGGTAGCTGGAACATCCTCGACGAGCTCGCGCCGCTCGACCCCACCGCCCTGAGCCAGCACTTCCACCGCCTGTGCGGCACCTCCCGGATCACCTCTGTTACTGGTCCCGACTTGCTCGAGCGAAGGAAAGCAGTGCTCGGCGGAGACCTGTCCCCGCTCTTCTACCGGGAGCCGTTGGAGGTGGTGCGGGCGGCGGGCGCCTGGATCCACACCGCGGACGGGCGCCGGTACTTGGATGCCTACAACAACGTTCCGGTGGTCGGGCATGCGCATCCAGCGGTCGTGCAGGCGATCTCGCGGCAGGCCGCCGTACTCAACACCCACTCGCGCTACCTGCACCCGAACGTGGTCGAGCTGGCAGAGCGGTTGATCGGCACCATGCCGGTCGGACTCGACACAGTCGTGTTCGCCAACTCGGGCAGTGAGGTGAACGATCTCGCCTGGCGGATGGCGCGGGTGGTGACCGGTCGCGGGGGTGCGATCGCCGCCGACCTGTCGTATCACGGGGTCAGCGAGGCCACGGCGGCCTTCTCGACGAACACCTACCCACCGTCCGCCCGGCCGGCGCACGTCGCGGTCTTCGAGGCGCCTCGCAGTACGGACGACGACGCGACCGCGGCGGTGCAACGCGTGCAGGCCGCGCGCGAGGAGCTGCGACGCGCCGGGCATGATGTCGCGTTGCTCGCGGTCGACAGCGTCTTCAGCAGCGCGGGCATCCTGACCCCGCGGGACGACTTCATGCGCGGTCTGCAGGACGCAGTCCGCGGCGCCGGCGGATTGTTCCTCGCGGACGAGGTGCAGGCCGGCTTCGGGCGGGGCGGACAGAACCTCTGGCGCTTCCAGGACTTCGGCCTCACGCCGGACTTCGTCACCCTCGGCAAGCCGATGGGCAACGGTCATCCGGTCGCCGCGCTGATCACTCGCCATGACATCGCGGCCGAGTTCACCAAGGTCGACGAGTACTTCAGCACCTTCGGCGGCAACCCGGTCTCCTGCGTCGCGGCCCTCACCGTGCTGGACGTGATCGAGGAGTCCGACCTGGTCCGCCGTTCCGGCGAGGTCGGCGCCCTGCTGCGCAAGGGTTTGCAGGGGTTGGTGCCCGATCGCGCGGTCCGCGGGCAGGGCCTGATGGTCGGGGTCGAGCTGCCCGGCGCCGTCGAGTTCGCCGAGCGGCTCCGGGAGTACGGCGTACTGGTCGGGACCACCGGACCTGGCGGGGGAGTGCTCAAGATCCGCCCGCCGCTGATCTGGACACCGGAGCACGTCGACCACTTCCTCGGAGCGTTCGCCGCCGCGTTGGAGTGAGCTCCGCGTATCATCCATTACATGGTTGGATCTCGCGTTACAGCTGGTGACGGATCGGCTGATCGGTACGCCGACGTGATCGGGGAGTTGCGACGGCGGATCCGGGAGCACTGGGAAGGTTTCTCGCCGGCCGCCCGCGCCGTGTGCCGGGCGTTGTCGGAGCGGTCGGCCGAGCAGCTGGTTTTCGTGTCCGCGCTGGAGCTCGGCGCCGAGACGAAGACCAGTAACGCGACCGTGGTGCGGACGATCCAGGCGCTGGGGTACTCCGGGCTCGCGGAGTTGAAGGCCAAGCTGGCCGAGCCGTTCGCCGGGGCCCGGCTCGAGCAACGGACGCGGCGGCGGATGGACTCGGCCGGAAGCGACGTGAGCGAGGTCTGGGGGCACGTTCTGACCGAGACCGGCGAGCGGATCGACCAGCTGCGACAGGCGTTCGAGGGGGAGTCGTACGAGCATGCCGTACGGCTGCTTCTCGAAGCACAGCAGGTGATTGCGTACGGTTTCGGCGCGCAGACCGCCGCGGCCGAGCACCTGCATCTCAAGCTCGGGCGGATGGGGCACCGGTCGCGGTACATCGGGTCGAGCGGGTTCCGGCTGGCCGACGATCTGCTCGGGATCGAGTCCGGCGATGTCGTGGTTCTGTTCGCGCCCTCGCGGTTGACGACGGACGTCGAGGTCCTGATCGAGCAGTGTCGCGCGGCCGCCGTACCGACTGTTCTGGTGACCGAGGATGTGGGCGGTCAGATGGCTGGTGAGGTGACCGTTGCGCTGCTCGCGCCGACGACGCCGACCGGGCTGACGACAGAGCTGCTGACATCGCTAGTGGTGGCAGACGTACTGGCGCAGTGCGTGGCGGCGTCGGATGTCGAGCGGACGGTCAACTCGTCGCACCGGCTCGCGACGCTGCGTGAGGAGCTGGGCTTCAGCTGATCGCGCGTTGCCGTCGGGATTGTGATCCTGCTACATTGGTCACCAATCTTGGAGGGTATGCGCATGACCCAGGCCTTCGATTTCTTCGACCAGGCGGCGCTGCCGAGCCCCCGCATCTCTCCGGCTGAAGCAGCCCGCTTCGTCCGGGACCGGTACGGCGTGGACGGCACAGCCACCGAACTAGGCAGCCAGCAGGACGCCAACTTCCTCATCGAGACGCCCGCGGGACTGCGGTTCGTGCTGAAGGTGTCGAATCCTGCGTTCACGGTTGCGGACCTGGCGGCTCAGGACGCTGCGGCTGCGCACATCGCGCAGTGCGAGCCGGATCTGCATGTTCCCGTCGGGTTGCCGGGGGGCGACGGGACCTCGGTCCAGACCGTCGAGGTGGACGGTCGGCCGGCAGCGGCTCGGTTGGTGACGTATGTCGACGGCGATGTGTTGAGCGCCAACGGGTACCTTGCGCCCTCGGTGGTGGGTGCGCTGGGAGAGTTGGCCGGGCGGACGAGTCGGGCGTTGGCGTCCTTCGACGGGAGCGTTCCGACGCGGGAGTTGCAGTGGGACCTGCAGCATGCTGAGGAAGTCGTCGAGCGCCTGGCGGAGTACGTGTCGGTGCCCGGTGGCGCGGAGGCAGCGCGGGCCGCGGCGGCTGCGGCGGGACGGGCGTTGGATGCCGTTCGCGATCGGCTGCCGGTGCAGGTGATTCACGGTGATCTGACCGATGACAACGTGGTGGCGGTGCCGGGCGCAGACGGCCGTTCGGAGCCGATCGGGGTCATCGACTTCGGCGATCTCATGCAGAGCTGGGCGATCGCGGAAGCAGCCGTCACGTGTTCGTCGGTCCTGCAGTACGCGAACGGACCCGCCGCGATCCTTCCCGCGATCCGTGCGTACGACCGGATCCGGCCGATCTCCGACGATGAACTCCAGGCCCTGTGGCCACTCGTCGTACTCCGCGCCGCGTCCCTGATGGTCAGCGGTCACCACCAAGCAGCCATCGACCCCGGCAACAAGTACGCCGCGGGGAACCTCACCCGAGAATGGTGCATCTTCGAACAGGCAACGTCCGTACCGCTCGAGGTGATGACGGGGCTGATCCGCACCGCGATCCGGGCCGGTGCTCCAACGCCGGCGCTGACGGGTCATCCGCTGCTCGCCGCTGGTACCAAGCCAGTTCGGCTGGACCTGTCAACCACCAGCCCTGAGCTGCACAACGGAGCATTTCTGGGCGATCAGGCGGAGCTGAAGCCGGCCGCGTCCGTGCTCGCACGCACCGGCGGGTCTGTTGCCTACGTCCCGTTCCTCCAACCGCGGCTGACTCGTACGCAGCTGAACTCGTACGACGCTCCCGAAACAGCCGCTCTGGGCATCGATCTGTTCGCGCAGGAATCCCTTGAACTGCGGGCACCGTGGGATGCGATCGTCGAGCAGCGCGGGGATTCGGTGGGGCTGCACGCCGCCGACGGCCTGACGCTGTGGCTGAGCGGTCCCCAGTTGAAGCCGGCGCCCGGGGTTGCCGTTGAAGCGGGTGCCGTGTTCGGCCGGCTGGAACATGCGGACGATGTGTCGACGCTGCGACTGCAGGTGACTCGTAAGACCGCGGGCGGTGGGTTGCTGCCGTTCTTCGTCACGCCGGAGCTTGCCGAGGGGTGGGCGGTTGTTTGCCCTGATCCGACTGGGCTGGTGGATCCGGAGTACGGCGGGGAGCCGGTCGAGGATGATCTGCTGGCTCGGCGGGAATCGGCGTTCGCGACCGTGCAGGAGCACTACTACGAGGCGCCGCCCCAGATCGAGCGGGGGTGGCGGCAGCATCTGTTCGATACGGAGGGGCGCGCGTACCTCGACATGGTGAACAACGTCGCGATCCTCGGGCACGGGCATCCGCGGCTATGTGACGCCGTGGACCAGCAGTGGCGACTGCTCAACACCAACTCGCGCTTCCACTACGAAGCTGTGGTCGAGTTCTCGGAGCGCCTGGCAGCCACGTTGCCGGAGCCGCTCGACACTGTCTTCCTGGTGAACAGCGGCACCGAAGCGGTCGACCTCGCCCTGCGCCTGGCCTGGGCGAACACCGGTCGCCGCGACGTCGTCACCCTGCGAGAGGCGTACCACGGCTGGTCCGACGCGACCGACGCCGTCTCCACCTCCGTCGCCGACAACCCCAATGCCCTCGAGAGCCGGCCGCCGTGGGTGCACCCGGTCGCCGCGCCGAACTCCTACCGTGGCCAGTACCGCGGCGACGAAGCCTTCCGGTACGCCGAAGACGCCGTCAAAGCTATCGCGTCCGGCCCGCCACCCGCCGCGTTCCTCTCCGAGTCGTACTACGGGAACGCCGGCGGCATGGCTCTCCCGGACCGGTACCTCGATCACATCTACCAGGCCACCCGCGAAGCCGGTGGACTGTGCATCGCCGACGAGGTCCAGGTCGGGTACGGACGGCTCGGCAACTGGTTCTGGGGCTTCGAGCAACAAAACGTCGTACCCGATATCGTCACCGTCGCGAAGGCGATGGGTAACGGGCACCCGCTCGGTGCGGTCATCACCACCCGCGCGATCGCCGACGGCTACCGCAGTCAGGGCTACTTCTTCTCGTCAGCCGGCGGCAGCCCGGTCAGCAGCATCGTCGGTCTGACCGTTCTCGACGTACTCCGGGACGAAGAACTGCAGCAGAACGCCAGAGTCGTCGGGGATCACCTGCGGCAGCGACTGGTCGAGCTGTCCGAGCGGCATCCGATCATCGGCGCCGTCCACGGCCACGGCCTCTACCTCGGCGCCGAACTGGTCCGCAACCGCGAAACCCGCGAGCCCGCCGCCGCCGAAACCGCCGCCATCTGCGAGCGGATGCGCGAACTCGGCGTCATCATGCAACCAACCTCGGACCGCCTCTGCGTCCTGAAGATCAAGCCGCCACTCGGGATCACCACCGCCGACGCCGACTACTTCGCCGACACCCTCGACCAAGTCCTCACCGAAGGCTGGTAGAGAAACAAGCGGGAGTGGGAGCGTGGCCGGGGTCGGTACGCGCCCTCGGTCCCTGCCGACTCGAGATGGGCGTGCGACCCCCAGTGCCTGGTGCTGTTCCGAGGTTCGGCTCACGGTCCGCGGCTCGCGGTCCGCGGCTCGCGGTCCGCCGCCCGCAGGGGCCGGTCGTGCTGGTCCGTCTGAGGGGTCAACCCCTGAGTTGGCCGGTTGTCCCCCTGGTATGCCAGCGGTCAAGCGGCCCTCTCGGGGGTTAACCCATGCCGTTGCGGTGGGCCGGGCGGCCGGGCGGCGTGGCCGAGAGGTGGGGCTCAGGGCTGGCTCTGGGTTACCAGTCTCGGTGGAGGACCTCGTCGAGGACTGTGGTGAAGAGGGTGGCGTCGTCGGGGGTGAAGGTCATGGGGGGTTTGATTTTCAGGACGTTGCCGTCGGGGCCGGTTGGGTAGACGATCACGCCTTCGTCCTTCATCAGTTCGCTGACCAGGAACGCCTCGGGGCCGGCCGGTTCCTGCGTCTCGCGGTCCCGGACCAGTTCGAGGCCGAGGTACAACCCGTGCCCGCGGACGTCTCCGATCAGCGGATGGTCGAGGCCGCTCAGCAGCTGGTGGAAGTGCCGGCCGGTCTCGGCGGCGCCCTCCTGCAGGCCCTGCGCCACGATCTCGTCGAGTACGGCGGTGCCGATCGCACACGAGACGGGATTGCCGCCGAACGTGTTGAAGTACTTCATCCCGGTGTCGAACGCGTCCGCGATCGCCCGCGTCGTCACCACCGCGGCCATCGGATGACCGTTCCCGATCGGCTTGCCCATCGTCACGATGTCCGGCACCACCCCCTGGCTCTGGAACCCCCAGAACGTGTCCCCGAACCGCCCGAACCCGACCTGCACCTCGTCCGCGATGCACAACCCGCCCTCCGCGCGCACAGCCGCGAACGCCTCGGCGAGATACCCGTCCGGATAGAAGATGCTGCCCGCGGTCCCCATCGCCGACTCCGCGATGAACGCCGCCGCCGGCGTCCCCGCATCCGCCAGCCGGCGCACGTTCCGCCGTAGGTCGTCCGCGTAGCCGGCGCCCGCATCGGCATCGCCGTACCGCAGGCGGCCGCGATAGAGGTTGGGCTGCTCCACCTCGTGTGTCGTCGGATCCGGCCCGGTGCCGCCTGGACCTTTGTACCGGTTGGGGCTCAACCCGGTGACCACCGAGGTGTTCCCGTGATAGGCGCCGTCGACAACCAGTACGTCGCGCCGCCCGGTCACCTGGCGCGCCATCCGGATTGCGAGGTCGTTCGCCTCGCTGCCGCTGCACACCAGGAACACGACCTCCAGCGGATCCGGCAGCAGGGCGATCAGCCGTTCCGTGTACTCCGCGATGCCCGGATAGAGGAACCTGCTGTTCGTGTTCAGCTGCCGCAGTTGCGTGGCAGCGGCCGCGACGACCCGCGGATTCCCGTGCCCCACATGACTCACGTTGTTGATCGCGTCGAGGTAGCTCCGCCCGAACTCGTCGAACAGCCAGGCCCCGCGTCCGCCGACCAACGTCATCGGACGGTCGTAGTACGAGCGTTGCGAACGAGCGACATGCCGCTCGCGCGTCGCGAGCACCCGGCCCGTACGCCCAGCAACCTCTACCTCGGACCTCCATTCCTCGCCGAGACCGAGGAACCCGGCCGGATCGGGCGACACCCGCGCCCACGCGGACGCCTCCGACGGTGGCACCAGCACCCGCTCGGCGAGCAACGCCGTCTCGAGCGACCGGAACAACGTCACGTGCAACGCCGACGGCGCCCAGTCCGAACGCCCGGTCGCGGTGTCGCCGATCAGCTCACCCGGCCCGACCGTCTCGCCCTGGCGCAACGACGAACTCAACCCCGTCCACCGCGACCAGATCGTCTCGGCTCCGGCGCGCTCGTGCCGCAGAACCAGGAACGGTCCGTACGCCAACCCGTCGACCGCGGTACGACGACCGCGCCGTTCGACGACCGCTGCCAGCGGAGAAAGCACCCGGAACGACTCGCCCGCCTTGATCTCCACGCCCAGCCGCAGCGTCGTCGCCTCACCGCCCTCGGTCGACCGGCGCGCCGACGTACCCGCGTCCGCGCACAGATGCCGGCCGACCCGGGCCGATCCGGGCAGGTTGCCGCTGCTGACCTCGTAGGCGGGCTCGAAGGGGATGAAATCGAGGTGCGGAAGCGCCGTGCGCGCCCCGGGGACCTCCAGAACCGCAGGGGATTCCAACGGGCGACCGGCCGCCTCGCGGAAGACCAGTTCGGCCAGCTCCGGCGAGGTTGCCGCGAGCAACGAGATTGTCGGCCAGGTGTGCTTCATCCGCTCGTGCCCGTAGGCGTTCCCGGTCTCGGCGTACCGCTTCGTCCAGGTCACCGCGTTCACGCACAACCGCGCTGCGGCCAGTGGATAGAGGACGGCCAGCTCTGCGTCCGTCAGTTCGAGCACCGAGGCGTACCCGCGAATGACCGCGGCAGCCGCGCTCAACGGATTCGCCTTCCGCAACATCGCGTAGGCGACGGCGACCGCCAGCTCGCTGATCCGCGCGCTGTGCAGGGCGTCGGCGAAGTCGAGTACAGCGTGCACGTGATGCCGGCCGTCGGGTCCACGGTGGGCAAGGACATTGAAGTCGTTCAGATCGTGATGCACGACCGCGGCCGGCAGTTCGGCGGCGTGCTGCTTCATCGCCCGCTCGAACCACGCGACGATCCGGCGCACCTCCGCTAGCTTGCCGCGGTCCTCGACCGCGGCGATCCCGTCGGCGATCGACTCCGGCGCGCGCCGCAGATCCCAATGATGCGTGACGTTCCCGGGTCGAGGAGGTGCGTCCTCGAGCGCCTGGACCATGCGGGCCGCGGTGGTGCCGAGCTCTTCCAGCAGACTGTGCGACGGGGTGTCGAGCTCCGACAACGTGACTCCCGGAAGCCACGACTGCACAGTGACAAGCCGCCCGGGGGAGTGGGCGGCGGTTGCGATCGTGTCGCCGTTCTTGGCGGTGAGCATCGTCGGCACTTGCACTGGATCGATCGCCCGAGCCAACGCGACCAGCTCGTGCTGCCAACGGAGCAGGTCGGGATCGGCATCGGGTGGGGCAACCTTCACGACGACGCGAGAGCCGTCCTGCAGATCCACCGCGACGTTCTGACCGAGCTCACCGCCCAGTGACGAGACAGCCGTCGCCTCCAGACCGAACTCGGTGGCGAGTACGTCGGTCAGGACAGCGGAACTCCACTCGGCAGCGACAGGAACCGAAGCCACAGCAATCACGCACCTTCGCTACATTGGTGACCAAGAGAACAGGTGAGGGAGGAACCGACATGCCGGTGACCGGACGGATTCCGGCGTTGAGTCGGGGGACGACGGCCGAGGAGGTCGCGTCGGTTCTGCGCGAGATGATCATGTCCGGCGCGCTGATGCCGGGGGCGCAGTTGCGCGAGGAGACCCTGGCCGAACAGTTCGACGTCTCCCGCCGGACGGTCAAGGACGCGCTCGGTGTGCTCGGCCGCGAGCGGATCGTGCGGCACTACCGGCACCGGGGCTCGCGGGTGGTGCTGTTCTCCGAGGAAGACATCCGGGACCTCTATCGGGTACGCCGTACCCTCGAAGGCTCGGCCGCCCGCCGGGCCGAGGACCTGACCGACGCCGACCTGCGAGGTCTCGGCGAGGCGTTCGCCGCGCTGACGGCCGCGACCAGGGCCGGCGACGCAGCCGAGATCGTCCGCGCCGATCTCGCCTTCCACCAGGCTGTGGTCGGCCTGAACGGCAGCCCGCGGGTGGACGAGTTCTTCGCCGGCGTCGCCGTCGAGATGCGCTATGCCTTGTCGATCCTCGAATCCACCTACCAGGAGTCGTCCCGGCGCCCGGCCGCCGCGCTGACCGAGCACGGGAACATCCTGGCCGCCTTCCAGAAGCGCGACGCGGACCGGGCGGCCCGGCTGCTCGAGCAGCATGCCGACGCGAACGAGGAACTGCTGGTCACCGCGATCGGCAACCTCGACGTGACCGAGTTCGGCGCGCACTGATCCTCACCCGTAGAGGTTGAACGGGATCAGTTCATAGGGGTGCTCGCACGGCGGCCCGCCGGTGACGAAGTACTCGCCGGTCGTCAGGTCCACACAGCTCGACAGGGTCGTCGACCACTGCTCGACCGCGGGCAGTCGGTCGTCCGGGTGCGCGCAGAGCGAGTCCGGGTGACCGAGGTGGTCCGACATCGCCGTGTGGATGGCGGTCCGGACGTCCTCAGACTTCTCGGCCACCGCCGCCTTCGCGAGACCCCGCCGGGCGCGCGGCACGCGGATCAGCGAGTCCGGCGAGACGAGCTTCTGCTCGGCCTGTGCGAGCACCTGGTAATGGTTGCCGTGGACAAGCAATCCGTCGGTGCCGTACTCCCAGCCGTGCCCGGCCGGTGTGGTCTCGACGTCGATCGTGAACCCGTCGCGATGGGTGAGCAGCGCGTTGCTGGCGATGTGCGCCTTCGTCCAGGTCAGGACCTTGAGCGCGTCCGCGACGTTCGGCGCGTCCAGCATCGCGCGGCGGATCACGGTCTGCGGCATCCCGATCGCGTCGTCGAAGCGCCCGCCGAGACCGTTCGCGTTGACCGCGAGACCGGTCGAGTTCGCGCCGTGCCGGCCGATCTGGCCGGCCTCGACCTGCATGATCAGCGTGGGCTTCGGCGGCTGGACGACCCGCAGTACGACGACGGTCCTGCGGATCAGCTCGCGCCAGTCCCAGTTCTGTCCGGCGTACACGTGGCCGTCGCCGGCGGCGCGCTCGGTGAGCGAGAACGACGTACAGCCGTCGGTGTCCTCGGGGGCCTGCGGGAACCAGTTGTCGTAGATGATCTCGCCGCGGCAGTTCAGCGCCATGATCTCGGCGAGCCGGACGCCGGCGCCTTCCGCGACGCCGGCCATCTCCTCGAGCAGTTCGGGGAAGTCGCGCTCGACGAGCCGCTGCCAGGGTTGCGTCTGCTCGAGGACCTGCGTCCAGTCCAGCCCGGCCTGATGGGCGAACCCGTCCCGGTAGTACTCGATCGCCTCGGCGATCAGATCGGCGGCCGCGGACCCGTACTGCACTCCACGGTCGTGTGCCGACGGACTCGACACCTCGATGACTCTCGGCACCACGGCCTCCCTGGCTGAGCGACCTACGCAGCATCGCAGATCATTGACTCAATCATGTAACGCACATTACCGTCGTGTCCAGTTCTGTATCGCTGGATCAGTCCCGATCGCCCGAGGAGCCGCCGGAATGTCCACCCCTGCCTTCGATCACGCCGACCTGATCCTGTTCGGCGGCACCGTCTGGACCGGCGACCCGGAGTACCCGCTCGCCTCCGCCGTCGCGGTGGCCGGCGACCGGATCGCGCGGGTCGGCGACGACCGCGACGTCCTCGCGCTGGCCGGACCGGGGACGCGGACAGTCGACCTCGACGGCCGGATGCTCTGCCCGGGCTTCATCGACGCGCACACGCACTTCGAGAACGCGGCCGACTGGCACTTCCAGGTCGCGCTCACCGACGTCAACGATCACGCGACCCTCGCCCAGCGGGTCACGGTCGTCGCCGACCGGGTCCCGGCCGGGATCTGGATCACCGGGGGAGACCTCGGCGACTTCGCGTCGACCCAGCCGTCACCGCCCGCGCTGCTCGAGCCGCGGCTGGCCGAGATCGACGCGCTGACCCCGGACAACCCGCTGCTGATCCGGCGCGCCGACCACCAGTACTTCGCCAACTCCAAGGCGTTCGAGGTCGCGAAGATCGATCGCGACACCCCGGACCTGCGCGGCGGCCGCTACGGCCGGGACGCCGACGGCGAGCTCAACGGCATGCTCTACGGACAGGCCGGCGAGTTCATGCACCGACTCGTCACGCCGGTCTCACTCGCCCAGAAACGGATCGGCGCCCAGGCCGTGATGAATCGCCTGAACGCGTTGGGCATCACCTCGATCCACGACATCGCCAGGCTGCCCGAGGTCACCGAAGCCGTCGTACCGCCGGTGTTCCTGGAGCGCAGCTTCTCGAACGCGGGCATCTTCCAGAGCCTCGAGGAGAACGGCGAGCTGACGGTCCGCGTGTACGCGTTCCTGCCGCTGGACACCTTCGAGGAGCTCGCCGGCCACGGCATCACGCCGGGCAGCGGCGGCGAGTGGCTGCGGTACGGCGCATTGAAGATCTTCATCGACAGCGGTGCGATGCTCCCGCCGTTCGACGCCGCGAACGCGCCGGGCACCGGCCTGACCGACGGCTGGTCGTACCGGTTCGTGGGCGTCGAGCGGTTGACCGAGCTGATCGTCGCCGGCGACGCGGCCGGGTTCGACATCGGCGTCCACGTCCAGGGCGATCGCGGCATCCGGATCGCGATCGACGCCTTCGAGTTCGCCGCGTCGAAGAACGGCGAACGGAACCGGCGGCATCGCCTGATCCACGCCTGGCACGTCGCGGCCGAGGACTTCCGGCGCGCGGGTGAGCTCGGCCTGGTCGCCGATGTGACGTCGGATCATCTGCTGCACTACTCCGGCGGCGTCGACGCCGCGCTCGGCGAGGAGCGCGGCGGGCTGGCGTTCGCGTGGCGGCGGATGATCGACAGTCACCTCACGGTCAACCTGGTGTCCGACCTGCCGGGTGCGTACAACAAGTCGCATGTCGCCGAGATCGATCCGCTGCGGAACATGTATGTCGCGATCACCCGCGGCTTCCACCCGGAGCAGGCGATCAGCATCGACGAGGCGCTGACGGCGTACACGGTCAACCCGGCGTACTCCGCACGCGAGGAGGAGCTGAAGGGCAGCATCACGCCCGGCAAGCTCGCGGATCTCGTCGTGCTCAGCGAGAACGTCCTCGGCTCCGATCCCGAGATGCTGCTGAAGGCCGTCGTCGAGCAGACCTATCTCGGCGGCCGGCTGGTGTACGCCGCCGACGCGTCGCAGCTTGCACTAGCCTGAGGTGCGTGCGTGAACTCGTTGTGCTGGGCACCGGTAGCCAGGTGCCGTCCCGGGAACGCACGCAGAACGGGTACTTCCTGCGCTGGGACGACGAGGGCTTCCTGTTCGATCCGGGGGAGGGCACCCAGCGGCAGATGCTGTACGCCGGGGTCGCGGCCGGGGCGATCACCCGGCTGTGTATAACGCATTTCCACGGCGATCACTGTCTCGGGATGCCCGGGATCGTGCAGCGGTTGTCGCTGGACGGCGTACCGCGTCCGGTGCGGGCGCACTATCCGGCCTCGGGGCAGACGTACTTCACCCGGTTGCGGTACGCCGCGTCGTTCTTCGAGCGGGCCGAGTTGCTCGAGGAGCCGGTGGAGGAGGACGGGCTGCTGTCGGTCGGATCGTTCGGTCAGCTGTGGGCGCGCCGGCTGGAGCATTCGGTCGAGTCGTTCGGCTACCAGCTGATCGAGCCCGACGGCCGCCGGATGCTGCCGGACGAGCTGGCTGCCCACGGCATCGTTGGCCCGGCCATCAGCCGCCTCCAGCAGGCCGGTTCTCTCGACGTGGACGGCCGTACGGTGCGGATCGAGGACGTCAGTGAACCGCGACCCGGCCAGCGGTTCGCGTTCATCATGGACACCCGTCTGTGCGAGAACGTGCTCCGCCTGGCCGAGGACGCCGACCTGCTGGTGATCGAGTCGACGTACCTGTCCGGTGAGTCCGAGCTGGCGAGGCGCTTCGGCCACCTCACCGCTCGTCAGGCCGCCCGGGTCGCTCAGGAGTGCGGCGTACGCAAGCTGGTCCTGACGCACTTCTCCCAGCGTTACCTGGAGCCCGAACGCTTCCACGAGGAGGCGGCCGCGGAGTTCTCCGGCGAGGTCGTGGTGGCCTCCGATCTCGGCCGAATCTCAGTTCCGGCCCGCCGCTAGCAAACAATGCGTTACGCGCGGGCGAACAAGGCTGAACCTGGGCAACGGCACGATCGGCCGGGATTAACATTGCCCGCGGATATAAACCGCCGATCCCCAGGAGCAACCTCTCGTGCGCACTCCCCGTCCAGTTCCGGCGGTTGCGGCGCTGGTTGTCGTGGCAGCTGCGGTGGGCGTGGCGGTCTGGAGGCCCTGGGAGGACTCGGCCCGCGCGGCCGGTGGCCCGCCCGAGGTGTCCGTGTCCCGCAGCCAGTGCGGCCAAGGCTGGACCGATGCGAAGACCGGCCGGCAGACGATCAGCCTGCACAACACCGGTGACGCGGCCGCCGAGGTCGATCTCGTCGAGGTCGGTAGCAACAAGGTGTACGGCGAGGTGGAGGGCCTCGGCCCGAACACGAGCGCACCGATGGACGTGCAACTCGGAGCCGGCCGGTACGCGATCCGCTGCCTGATCGAGGACACCGACGCCATCACCGGGCCGACGGTCACCGTCGCGGGCGACGCGCAGGGCGGTCCGGCCGCAGTCGCCGTCACCAAGAACGACATGCTGCCGCTGGTCAAGCAGTACGAGGCCGCGGTTGCCACCGGCGTCGCCGGCCTGGCCGTCAAGACGGACAAACTGCGTGCCGATGTCGACGCGGGCAACCTGGTCGCCGCCCGGGCCGACTGGCTGCCCGCGCACCTGGCGTACAACTCGCTCGGCGCGGCGTACGACGCGTTCGGCGACTTCGCCGACAAGATCGACGGCTCCGGCGGCTTCCATCCGCTGGAGAAGGGCCTGTGGCACAACGCGTCCGCCGCGAGCCTGAAGCCGGTCGCGGACCAACTGGCCGCCGACGTCCACGGCCTCCAGAAAGACC
Organism: Kribbella sp. NBC_00709; assembly: GCF_036226565.1. Classification (GTDB taxonomy): domain Bacteria; phylum Actinomycetota; class Actinomycetes; order Propionibacteriales; family Kribbellaceae; genus Kribbella. Next base: position 1,509,694 of record NZ_CP108996.1, on the reverse strand, counting down.
TGCCCAACGAGCAGGTCGATCCGAACGACCTCGGGCTGCGCGCCCACGAGATCATGGAGAACGCACTCCAGTTCGAGCTGACCGGCGAGAACGACCAGGGCAGTGGCACGTCGCTGAACACCGCACTGGCCAACCTGGACGGTACGGCGAGGGTGCTGGCGATCCTGGACCCGGTGCTGAAGCCCCGCGACCCGGACCTGCCCCAGGTACAGAAATGGGAAGCCCGGGTACGCGCGCTGCTGACCGCGCACCGGAACACCCCGGTCGCCCGGTTGGACCAGACCACCCGTGAACAGCTCAACGGCGCGGTCGGCGAACTGTTGGAGAAGCTCGCCCCCGTCGCAGCCATCTGCGAAGTACGGAGAAGTTCATGAGTGACGTCGGCCGCCGGTCCTTCCTGCGCGGCGCTTTGGCCGGGGCCGGTGCGGCCGCGGTCGCCGGTGCGATGACCGGGGCGTCCGCCGAGGCGGCGACATCGACGTCCGTCGATTTCCACGGCGCACATCAGGCCGGCATCACCGACGATCCGCAGAAGCAGGCGATCTTCGCGTCGTTCGACGTGATCGCGGCGAACAAGGCCGAGCTCACCGAGCTGTTCACCACGCTGACCGCCCGGGCGCGGCTGCTCACCGCAGGCGGCGCGCTTCCGCCGCTGGGTATCACCGCTCCGCCGGCCGATTCCGGCGTACTCGGTCCGGACATGCCCGGCGACGACCTGACCGTCACCGTCGGCGTGGGCGCGTCGCTGTTCGACGCCCGGTACGGCCTGAAGGATCGCAAGCCGGCCAAGCTGACGCCGATGAAGGAATTCCCCAACGACAGCCTGGACGACAGCCAGTGTCACGGGGATCTGAGCCTGCAACTGTGTGCGTCGGAGAGCGACACCGTGCTGCACGCGTTGCGAGACATCGCCCGGCACACCCGCGGTGCGATGCAGTTGCGGTGGCGGGTCGACGGATTCCAGAGCCCGCCGCGCCCATCCGGCACGCAGCGCAACCTGATGGGCTTCAAGGACGGCATCGTGAAGCCGGCGACCGCCGACCACGACAAGCTCGTGTGGGTGAGTAAGGGCAACGGCGAGCCCGCCTGGGCCGAGGGCGGCAGCTATCAGGTGTTGCGCCAGATCCGCATGCTGGTTGAGTTCTGGGACCGGGTGTCGGTCGGCGAGCAGGAGAACATGTTCGGCCGGCGGCGGGACTCCGGCGCACCGCTGGACGGCAACAGCGAGACCGACCTGCCGAACTATCCGGCCGACCCGACCGGCGGCGCGATCCCGTTGACCAGCCACATCCGGATGGCCAACCCGCGCACGCCGGCGACGGCGTCCAGCCAGTTCCTGCGCCGCGGCTACAACTATGACAAGGGCACCGACCCGGTCGGAGACCTGGACATGGGGCTGGTGTTCTGCGCGTACCAGCAGGACATCGCCCGGCAGTTCGAGGCCGTGCAGACCCGGCTGATCGACGAGCCCCTCGTCGACTACATCCGGCCGGTCGGCGGCGGCTACTTCTATGTACTTCCCGGTGTACGGGACGGCAACGACCACTTCGGGCGGTCGTTACTCGCATGATTGAGCTAAGAGGAGAAGGCATGCGCGCAAGACTCCGTGTCCTCGCCACGGCCGGCGTGGCCGCGACGAGCTTGTTGCTGGTCGCCTGTAGCGGCGCTGGTCAGGGCATCAGCAACCAGGGCGGCGCCAGTCAGGGCAGCAGTAGTCAGAGTGGCAGCGGTCAGGTGGCCGACGCCGCCTTTTCGTTCCCGGCGGTTCACCCGTCGACGCCGATCCAGCACGTGGTGGTGATCTTCGGCGAGAACATCTCGTTCGACCACTACTTCGGCACCTACCCGAACGCCACCAACGAGAACGGCACGCCGTTCACCGCGGCCCGCCACACGCCCAAGGTGAACGGGCTGTCGAAGCAGCTGCTCACGAAGAACCCCAACGCCTACAACCCGAAGCGGCTGGCGCCGTCGCAGGCGCTGACCTGCGACCAGAACCACGGCTACGGTCCGGAGCAGAAGGCCGTCAACGGCGGCAAGATGGACAAGTTCGTCGAGAACACCGAGACCGACAAGTGCACCGGTCAGCCGGTGCTGTTCGGCGAGCCGGGCCTGGTGATGGACTACTACGACGGCAACACCGTCACCGCGATGTGGAACTACGCCCAGCACTACGCGCTGAACGACAACTCGTTCGACACGGTGTACGGCCCGTCCACGCCGGGTGCGCTGAACCTGATCTCCGGCCAGACACACGGCGGCCAGGCGTACGACCCGAAGACCAGGCAGCCGACCACCGACGCGTACGCCGTACAGTCGCCGGACAAGAACGGCATCGGGACGATCACCAACGACCCCGATCCGATCTACGACAACTGCTCGAACAACAACGGCAAGTCCACCAACAACCTGGCCGGGATGCACGGGCAGAACATCGGTGACCTGCTCAACCAGCGCCACGTCACCTGGGGCTGGTTCCAGGGTGGCTTCAAGCCGACCAGCACCGTCGATGGCAAGGCCGTCTGCGGCGCGACGCACAACAACGTCGGCGGCATCGCGGCGGCCGACTACAGCCCGCACCACGAGCCGTTCCAGTACTACAAGTCGACGGCGAACCCGCAGCACCTGCCGCCGACCTCGGTGAAGGCGATCGGCCACACCGACCAGGCCAACCACCAGTACGACACGTCGGACTTCGACGCGGCCGTCGCGGCGAACAACCTGCCGGCGGTCAGCTTCCTGAAGGCCGGCGAGTACCAGGACGGTCACGCTGGGTACTCCGACCCGCTGGACGAGCAGGCGTTCATCGTCAAGGAGATCAACCAGCTGCAGAAGTCCAAGGAATGGTCGTCGACCGCGGTCGTCCTGGCCTACGACGACTCCGACGGCTGGTACGACCACCAGAAGTCGCCGACCGTGAACGGCTCCAAGGACGCGGCGCTCGACCAGTCGGCGACGTGTGGCAAGGCTCCGGTGTCCGGCGGGTACGCCGACCGCTGCGGCTACGGCCCGCGCCTGCCGCTGCTGGTGATCTCGCCGTACGCGAAGACCAACCACGTCGACCACGCGCTGACCGACCAGACCTCGGTGCTGAAGTTCATCGAGGACAACTGGCGGACCGGCCGGATCGGTGACCACTCGTTCGACCAGCGCGCCGGCAGCCTGAACAGCATGTTCAACTTCTGGCAGCGCCCGAGCAAGAGCAAGCTGATCCTGGACCCGAAGACCGGGGCCGTCGTCCGCTGAGTCAGACGCCCTGATCGACGAGAAAATCGTCGATCAGGGCGTTCACCTCTTTCGGGGACTCGAGCGCGGCCAGATGCGCCGACTGCTCGAGTACGACGAACCGCGCACCGGGGATCGAGTCCGCCATCTCCTCGGTCTCGGCGACCGGGAACGTCTGGTCCTCGGCGCCGGCGACGACGAGGACCGGTGTCCGGATCGTGCCGAAGAGCGTGCGCTGGTCGGGTCGCCGGGGGACCACGCTGGTCACCGCGTGCCGGCCCGACGTGATGTTCACCCGACGCGCCAGATCGTTGACTGTGGCAACGACCGCGGGCTTCTCGCGTTTCGCCGTCGGCCCGAGGAACGCGTCCCGCACCGGCCCGGTGAGCGGTCCGCGGATGCCGCCGAGCAGCTGCGCGGAGCGGGTCAGCAGGCCGTACTCGAATCGTTGCCGGCGGCCCGCAGGCGAGGCGGTGGCGTTCATCAGGACGGCGATGCCGATCCGGTCCGGATACCGGGCCGCGAACGTGCCGCCGATCATCCCGCCCCAGCTGTTGCCGATGACATGGACCCGGTCGACGCCGAGGTCGTCGACGATCGCCTCGATCACCTGCGCGCACTGGGCGAACGTGAACGGTCCGGTCAGCGGCTGGCTGCCACCGTGACCGGGTGGATCGACGAGGACGACCTGGAAGCGGCCGGCGAAGTGCGCGGCCTGGGCGGACCAGAGCGTGCCGTCCATCAGCAGGCTCGGCCAGAACAGCATCGTGGGCCCGGATCCGTCGATGCGTAAGCGGATCCGGCCCAGCACGGTCTCGACGTACCGATCCTGCATGCCTGAACGGTACCGGTCAGGACGGCGGGATCGCGGCAGCAAGGCGCGTCGTCAGTTCGCGAATGCAGTCGATCAGCTCCGGCGGCGAACGGACCTCGAAGGGCAGGCCGAGCAGGCCGAGATACAAGGCCACCTGATCGAGCGAGTTGGCGCCCGTCTCGACCAGGGTCGTGTGCTCGTCGATCGGGGTGACGGACGCGACGTTCGGCCCGTAGCGGTCAGCCACCTGCTCCGCGGGCGCGTGGACCACGATCTGTGCCTGGTAGCGGTAGCCGCCGTACGCGACACCGCGGTTCGTGGTCGTCAGCTCCGGTACGTCGCGCGGCGTGAATCGCGGTCCGGTCGGGATCCGCGGCTCCAGCCGGTCGAGCCGGAACGTCCGCCAATCGGTCCGCTCCAGATCCCACGCAACCAGGTACCAACGCCGGCCGGTGTGCACGAGCCGATGCGGCTCAGTCGTCCGAGTGGTCGCCGTACCGTCGTGGTTGCGGTAGTCGAACCGCAGTCGCTGGTGGTCCCGGCATGCCGCCGCGACGGCGAGCAGTACGTCGGGCTGTACGGACGGGCCGCCCGCAGGGGTGACGGCGATCTGCTGGAGCAGCTCGATCCGGTGCCGCAGCCTGGACGGCAGGACCTGTTCGAGCTTGGTGAGCGCCCGGACCGACGACTCCGCCGTCCCGGCCACGGTGCCGCTCGCGGCGGCGCGCAGCCCGATCGCGACCGCGACGGCCTCGTCGTCGTCCAGCAGCAGCGGCGGGAGCGCCGCGCCGGAGCCGAGTCGGTAGCCCGCCACACCCGGTACGGCGTCGACCGGGTAACCGAGGTTGCGGAGCTTGTCGACGTCCCGCCGCACGGTCCGGACGCCGATGCCGAGCTCGCCGGCCAGCGCCGCGCCGCTCCACTCCTTGGGCTGCTGCAGGAGCGAGAGGAGTTTGAGCAGTCGTGCCGAGGTTTCGAGCATGCCCATCAGTTTGCCATCGACTTAGGACTGAAGCTGTCCTAAGCAGGTGGCAGAGTTCTGGACATGATCAAGCCCTTCACGATCGACATCCCGCAGAGCACCCTCGACGATCTCGCCGCCAAGCTGGCGAGCACCCGGCTGCCCGCGCCGCTGCCCGGTGACGCCTGGAGCACCGGCGTACCGGTCTCCTGGCTGTCCTCGCTGGTCGACTACTGGCGGACCTCGTACGACTGGCGTGCGGCCGAGAAGGAGCTGAACTCGTACCCGCAGTTCACCACCGAGATCGAGGGCCAGCAGATCCACTTCATCCATGTCCGGTCGGCCGAGCCGGAGGCCCTGCCGCTGATGCTGACGCACGGCTGGCCGGGGTCGATCGTCGAATTCCTGGACGTGATCGGGCCGCTGACCGACCCGGTTGCTTTTGGTGGGCAGGCTTCAGATGCGTTCCATGTGGTGATTCCGGCGCTGCCCGGGTTCGGGTTCTCCGGGCCGACGGCGGACGACGACTGGACGTTTCCGCGGATCGGGCGCGTCTGGGCCGAGCTGATGAGCCGGCTCGGGTACGAGCGGTACGGGGTACAGGGCGGGGATCTCGGCGGGTCGGTGTCACCGGAGGTCGGGCGGGCCGCGCCGGAGCGGGTGGTCGGCGTACACACGAACGGCGGGACCAACCTGCCGCCGCTGGAGCTGCCCGAGGAGGAGCTGAAGACGCTGACGCCCTTGGAGCAGGACAAGATCGCGCGGATCGGCACGTTCATGCGGGAGGAGTTCGGCTACATCTCGATCCAGTCGACGCGCCCGCAGACGCTGGCGTACGGGCTGGTCGACTCGCCGGTGGCGCAGCTGGCCTGGATCATGGACAAGTTCAAGGCCTGGACCTACCCGGCCGAGACGTTGCCGGAAGCAATCATCAGCAAGGACCGGCTGCTCACCAACGTGATGATGTACTGGCTCACCGGCACCGGCGGGTCCGCGGCGTACATCGGCTACGCCCAGCCGCGCTCGTGGGCCCCGCGCCCGGACTCCGGTGTCCCGACGGCCGTGCTGGCGCTCGCCCACGACGTCGCGATCCGCCGGTACTGCGAGACGTCGAACACGATCACGCGCTGGACGGACGTCGACCACGGCGGTCACTTCGCCGCCCTGGAGGAGCCTGAGTTGCTGGTCGGTGACCTCCGTGAGTTCTTCAGCTCACTGCGCTGAATAGTCGGTCGAGGTGGTCAGGTGGGCCCAGGCGGCGGCTTCGTCGGCGCGGGACCTGGACGCGCGATCGGCGTGGGTGAGCGCGTCCTTGCCGAGCAGCAGGCGGAGCGGCGGGTTGTCGAGGCCGACGACCTGGAGGATCGCGTCGGCAGCCTTCGCCGGGTCGCCTGGCTGCTTGCCGTCGGTCTCCAGGCGGTAGCGGTTCATCTGGCCGACCGTGGAGTCGTAGTCGGGGTGCACCTCCGCGAGCTGCATCGACGAGCCGCCCCAATCGGTGCGAAACGCGCCCGGCTCGACGATCGTCACCTTGACGCCGAACGGCCGGACCTCGTTGCTGAGCACTTCGGAGAACCCTTCGACGGCGAACTTCGCGGTCTGGTACGCACCCATCCCGGGCGTGCCGCCGACGCGCCCGCCGACCGACGAGAACTGCAGGAAGTGCCCGCTCTTCTGTTCGCGGAACACCGGCAGCGCCGCCTTGGTGACGTTGACGACGCCGAAGAGGTTGGTCTCGATCTGCGCCCGGAAGTCCTCGTCGGGGGTCTCCTCGATCGGGGCGCTGTTCGCGTAGCCGGCGTTGTTCGCGACCACGTCCAGTCCGCCGAACGCGTCGAGTGCAGTCTGTACGGCGGCGCGTGCGGCCGTGGCATCGGTGACGTCGAGGGCCACGGCGCGGATCTGCTCGCCGTACTTCGCGACCAGGTCGTCGAGCTGCTCGGGCTTACGTGCGGTGGCGACGACTCGGTCGCCGGCGGCCGGCACGGCCTCGGTGAGGGCGCGGCCGAGACCGCGAGAGCTGCCGGTGATCAGCCAGATCTTGCTCATGATTACTCCTAACTAACCGGTTGGTTGGGTACGCCTCAAGTTAACCAACCAGTTAGTTGGAAATCAACTGAACGGTTGGTTAGTCTGGCCGCATGCAGCAACGGAACGCCGACCGGACCAGGGCGCGGATCCTCGCCGCCGCCGTCGAGGAGTTCGCCGCGCGCGGGATCGCCGGCGCCCGGGTCGACCGGATCGCCGAGGTGGCCGGATGCAACAAGGCCATGCTCTACGCGTACTTCGGCAACAAGGACCGGCTGTTCGACGCCGCGTTCGGTGCGTCCGTGGAGCAATACCTCCAGGAGGTCGGGTTCGACGTCGACGACCTCCCGGCGTACGCCGGCCGCGTCTTCGACTACTTCGAGGCACATCCGGAGCGGCTCCGGCTCTCGATCTGGTACCGGCTGGAGCGGCCGGACGGTCAGCCGCTGGAGGCGATCGTCGCGGTCAATCACCACCGGCTGGACGAGCTGCAGCGGGGGATGCGGCGGCGCGCGATCCCGCGGCAGTTCACCCCGGTCAGCCTGTTGTCGCTGATCCAGGCGATCGCGACGAGCTGGTCGTCGATGAACCCGGAGTACGGCGCCGCCGTGCCGAGCGCGACCGTGCGGCGGCGGTCCGTGGTGACGGCCGTGGAGAAGATTCTCAGCTGATTCATTGGTTGGGCCGATGGAGTTCTCAGTCTGGCGAGCTCTACTCGTAGCAGAGGGAACTGGCTGAGGAGGGCACGGGAGATGAACGAGAGCGCTGGACCTGGACCGTACAACGGTGGGCAGTACGGAGGTTGGCCGCCGGCGCATGGCGGGTATCCGCAGTACCCCCAGAACGGGCCGTACCCGAACAACCCGCAGTACCAGCAGGGTCCGCAGTACAACCCGCAGTACCCGTTCCCGCCGAAGCCGCCGAAGAAGCGCGGCCGGCGGCTGCTGGGAGCCGGAGTGCTCGGGCTGGCCGCGGTAGTGGTCGCCGGGTCGGTTGCCTGGGGCATCGACCAGCACAGCGCCGGGAACAGCTCGGAGCTGTCCCAGAAGGCGTTCGACGCGTCGTCCGTGGCGGCGAAGGTGTCACCGGGACTGGTGGACGTGAACACCGTGCTCGGGTACGAGAATGCCCGGGCAGCCGGGACCGGGATCGTGCTCACCGCCGACGGTGAGGTGCTCACCAACCACCACGTGGTCGAGGGCGCGACGTCGATCTCCGTGACCGACATCGGCAACGGGAAGACGTACACCGCGAGCGTCGTCGGGTACGACGAGCAGCACGACATCGCCGTACTGAAGCTGAAGGACGCGTCCGGGCTGCAGACCGCGAAGACCGGAAACTCCGACCAGGTCAAGCTCGGCGACCAGGTCGTCGGGGTCGGGAACGCGGGCGGCACCGGCGGTACGCCGAGCTACGCGGCCGGGAAGGTCACTGGGCTGAACCAGGCGATCACCGCGACCGACGAGAACGGGCAGGACCCGGAGAACCTCACCAACCTGATCGAGACCGACGCGAACATCCAGGCCGGCGACTCCGGCGGCCCGCTGGTGAACGCGAACGGCGACGTCGTCGGGGTGGACGTCGCGGGCGGCAACGGCAACAACGGCGGGCAGGGCCGGCCGGGTCAGACGGCAGTCACGTCCGGCGCGACGGCGACCGCGACGCTGGCGGCGGCAGGCACCGGGAACGGCAACGGTTTCGGAAACGGCTACGGAACCGGGTACGGCTCGCCGTTCGGCGGCGGCGGCTTCGGGAACGGTTCTGGTGACGGCTCGGGCGACGGTTCCGGGAACGGCTCGGGCAATGGTTCGGGCAACGGTTCGGGCAACGGTTCGGGTGACGGCTCCGGCGACGGTTCGGGGAACGGGTTCGGAAACGGGCAGGGCGGTTCCGGGAACGGTTCCGGGACGACCACCGAGGGGTACGCGATCCCGATCAACCAGGCGCTCGACATCGCCGAGCAGATCGAGAACGGCAAGGCGTCGGACGCAGTACACATCGGCGCCTCCCCGATGCTCGGAGTCTCGGTCGTGACGAGTGAGGGCACCACCGGCGCGGTCGTCGGCGACGTACTCGCCGACGGGCACGCGGACGAGGCCGGCATCGCGGCCGGCGACGTGATCACCTCCTTCGCCGGTCACAGCGTGGACTCGCCGGACACCCTCTCCGAGCTGCTCAACAACCAGCACCCTGGTGACAAGGTCGAGGTCGGCTGGGTCGACCAGTCCGGTCAGTCCCACAAGGCCACCATCGAACTCATCACAGGCCCGGTCCGCTAACAGCAGCGCTACCCCCCCGCTGCCGCGGACCGACCGATCGGGCCCGACGCTCTCCTCCCCCTCAGAGCGCCCGGGCCCGATCTTTGTGCCGCTCGGCTAGAGCGCCGGACCGGCAGATCCAGTGACCTGGGCGCTACAGGTCGAAGAGATCTGCAAGCCGTCCTGTTCGCTGCACACGACGAACTTGAAGGTGGCGCCGTACGGCATGTGCAGGGGGTAGTAGGTGGTGGTGCCGGCGCCTTCGCGGTTCCACCCGCGGTACGGACCGGGGTTGGCCAGGTCGCTCCGGAAGTCCACGACCACGACTCCGTAGCCGTCCGCATGCGAGTCGTGGATGCTCAGCGTGTTGGTATCGGCGTCGAAGTGTGCCCACCCTGCCGCGTTGGTGGAGGTCACGCTGACGTCGCCGCCGCTGACGGCTGGGCCCTCCGGCGCGTTGGTCACGGCAGATGACGGACCGGCGACCGCGACCGTGATCGCGGTGACCACGGACAGGACAACGGCAAGCCGGGTTGCGGTGCGCTGCACGATCGACATCGCCGGCTGGCGGGTGCGTCGCATTCGATCTCCTCGAGTTGGGGTAGCTGCTCAGGAGAACGACGAGACATCGCACAGCGGTGTGAGGTCCGGCACGAATGACCCCGAAGAAGCCGGTTCGCTTCCGGTGGGGGTGAACAAGCGTTTACCATCCCTGGGTAAACAACCGTTCACCCCTGTGAGGACTCCGCTTGACCGTCCGCCCTGGCGCTCACCCACGCCTGATCCTGGCCGCGCTCGCCTTCTGCGGCGTGCTCGTGTCCATCAGCCAGACCATCGTCGTACCCCTCCTACCCGCACTCCCGCAGATCACCAACAGCCCGGCCTCGGACGTCAGTTGGCTGATCACGATCACCCTGCTCGCCGGCGCGGTCTTCACCCCGCTGCTCGGCCGGGCCGGCGACATGTACGGCAAGCGCCGCGTGCTGCTGATCGCGCTGTCCTCGATGGTGATCGGCTCGTTGCTCTGTGCCACCAGTTCGGACCTGACCGTGCTGATCGTCGGCCGCGCGTTCCAAGGCGCCGCTGTCGCGGTGGTCCCGCTCGGCATCAGCATCCTGCGTGACGAACTGCCGCCGCGCCGGGTGATCCCGTCGATCGCGATCATGAGCTCCACGCTGGGCATCGGCGCAGCCTTCGGCATCCCGGCCGCGACCCTCGTCGTCCAGTACGCGAACTGGCACACGATGTTCTGGATCAATCTCGGCCTCGGCCTGCTCGACGTCGTACTCGTCCTGCTGATCGTGCCCGAGTCCGCCGTTCGCACCAGCGGCCGCTTCGACGTCCTCGGCGCGCTGGGTCTCAGCGCCTTCCTCGTCTGTCTCCTGCTCGCGGTCTCGAAGAGCAATGCGTGGAGTGCCGAGAAGCTCGTCGCCCTGTACGCCGTTGCCCTGCTGCTGGTGCCGATCTGGGGGTGGTACGAACTGCGTATCAAGAGCCCGCTCGTCGACCTCCGGGTCTCCGCGCGGCCGGGTGTGCTCTTCACCAACCTCGGCGCACTGCTGATCGGTTTCGCCTTCTACGCGAACTCGCTGTCCACTGCCCAACTCGTCCAGGAGCCGACGTGGACGGGCTACGGACTGGGCGAATCCATCGTGGTCAGCGGCCTGTGCCTGCTGCCCGGCGGTGTGGCGATGGTGCTGCTCTCGCCGGTGTCCGCCCGGATCTCCACTGCGCGTGGTCCGCGGTTCACGTTGGCGATCGCCTCGGTGATCATGGCCGCCGGGTACGTCGTCCGCCTGTTCACCAGCAGCAACGTCGCCGGGATCGTCATCGGCGCAACGGTCGTGTCGGCCGGAACCGCCGTTGCGTATTCGGCGCTTCCGGCGCTGATCATGCATGCTGTGCCGGTGACCGAAACGGCCGCCGCGAACGGCATCAACACGCTGATGCGCACGATCGGGCAGGCGATCTGCAGCACGATCGTGGCCACCGTGCTGGCCAACGTCACGATCTCCCGGGCCGGCCAGGTCGCGCCCGCGCTGTCGGCGTACCTGACGGTGTTCGTGATCGCCGGCATTTCCGCGGTCGTGGCGGCGGGGCTGGTGCTGCTGATCCCGGTACGGCGCCCTGAGCCGGCGTACGAGGTGACGACGACGTGACCGATCCGGGGCGGACCACGATCCTCCGCGCGGCGCGGAAGGCGTTCGCGCGCGAGCCGTACGACGCGGTCACGCTCCGGGGGGTCGCCGCGGACGCGGGCGTCAGCGCCGCCCTGATCGTCAAGTACTTCGGCGGCAAGGAAGCGCTCTTCGAACGGGTCGCCGACTTCACCGAGGCGGCCCAGTTGCTGCTCGCCGCGCCGAACGAGCGACTCGGCGAGCATGCCGTCCGCACCCTGGTCGAGTACCGCCGGGCCAACGACCAGGACCTTCTCGTCCGGGTCGTGTTCGCGGCCGGCAAGGGTGACGAACGCGCGCTGATCCGCGAGCACTTCCGCGATCAGGTGACCCGGGCCTTCGCCGCCCGCCTGACCGGCCCGGACGCGGCGCTGCGGGCCGGTCTGATCACGGCGCAACTCCTCGGTCTGGGCGCCGCGATCGCGATCGACACCAGCGGCCCGATCGCCACTGCCGACCCCGGGACGGTCGCCGCCCTCTACGCTCCGGCACTCCAGAGTCTTATCCACTGATTGAACAGCCGTCCTAACATGTGGACAACGCGCTTGGCGCAGGGTGTGACGCCACTAACATGGAGCATCCAGGCCGAGAGGCGCTGCAACGGACCCCGGGTCCGCCACGCTCGTCCTGGGGCATGACTGCAAGGGCGCCTCCGGAGAGTCTTCTGGAGGGGTTGGCAGATGAGTGAAGCCGCGTTGCGTGATCTGCTGGATCAGCGGGTCGCGATCCTCGACGGCGCCTGGGGCACGATGCTGCAGGGCGCCAAGCTGAAGCCCGCCGACTATCAGGGCGATCGCTTCGGCGATCACACGCACGACGTCACCGGCGATCCGGACCTGCTCAACCTGACCCGTCCGGACGTGATCCTCGACGTCCACCGGCAGTACCTGGCGGCCGGCGCGGACATCACCACCACGAACACGTTCACCGCGACGAGCATCGGCCAGGCCGACTACGGCCTGCAGGACTACGTCCGGGAGATGAACGTCGCCGGCGCACGGCTGGCCCGGCAGGCCGCGGACGAGTTCGCCACCCCGGACCGGCCGAGATTCGTGGCCGGGTCGATCGGTCCGCTGAACGTCACCCTGTCGCTGTCCCCGCGCGTCGAGGACCCGTCGTACCGGGCCGTCACCTTCGAGCAGGTGAAGGCGGCGTACGCCGGGCAGATCGCCGCGCTCGCCGAGGGCGGCGTCGACCTGCTGCTGATCGAGACGATCTTCGACACCCTGAACGCCAAGGCCGCCGTCACCGCTGCGCGCGAGGTCGCGCCGGATCTGCCGCTGTGGATCTCGGTGACCATCGTCGACCTGAGTGGCCGGACGCTGTCGGGTCAGACCGTCGAAGCGTTCTGGAGCTCGGTCGAGCACGCCAAGCCGCTCGTGGTCGGCGTCAACTGTTCCCTCGGCGCCGCGGAGATGCGGCCGCACGTCGCGGACCTGGCCCGGTTCGCCGACACGTACGTCGCCTCGCACCCGAACGCAGGCCTCCCGAACGCCTTCGGCGGGTACGACGAGACGCCCGCGGAGACCGCCGCGATGCTCGAGGAGTTCGCGCAGTCGGGGCTGGTGAACATCGTCGGCGGCTGCTGCGGGACGACGCCCGCGCACATCAAGCAGATCGCGGCCGCGGTCGACGGGATGACTCCACGGACCGTTGTACCGGCCGATCACACCACCAGGTTCTCCGGCCTGGAGCCGTTCAAGATCAGCGCCGACACCGGGTTCGTGATGATCGGCGAGCGGACCAACGTGACCGGGTCGGCGCGGTTCCGGCGGCTGATCGAGGGTGACGACCACCAGGCCGCGGTCGACGTGGCGCTGGAGCAGGTCCGCGGCGGCGCGAACCTGCTGGACGTGAACATGGACGCCGACCTGCTCGACAGCGAGCAGGCGATGACCACCTTCCTGAACCTGATCGCGACCGAGCCCGAGGTGGCCCGGATCCCGATCATGATCGACAGCTCGAAGTGGACGGTTCTCGAGGCCGGGCTGAAGTGCGTGCAGGGCAAGGGCGTGGTCAACTCGATCAGCCTGAAGGAAGGCGAGGAAGAGTTCCTCGAGCGTGCCCGGCGGATCCGTGACTACGGCGCCGGCGCGGTGGTGATGGCGTTCGACGAGCAGGGCCAGGCGGACACCGTCGAGCGCAAGGTGGCGATCTGCGGCCGCGCGTACGACCTGCTGACCGGGATCGGCTTCCCGCCCGAGGACATCATCTTCGACCCGAACGTGCTCGCGGTGGCCACTGGCATGTCCGAGCACAACGGCTACGCCAACAACTTCATCGAGGCGCTGCCGCTGATCAAGGAGCGCTGTCCGGGCGTCCACATCAGTGGCGGCATCTCGAACCTGTCGTTCTCGTTCCGCGGCAACGACATCGTCCGCGAGGCGATGCACTCGGCCTTCCTGTACCACGCGGGCAAGGTCGGCCTGGACATGGGCATCGTGAACGCCGGCCAGCTGGCCGTCTACGAGGACATCCCGAAGGACCTGCTGGAGCTGGTCGAGGACGTCATCTTCAATCGGCGTGACGACGCCACCGACCGCCTGGTCGCCTTCGCCGAGAACGTGAAGGGCAAGGGCACCAAGCGCGAGCTCGACCTGACCTGGCGCGAGGGCACCGTGCAGGAGCGGCTGTCACACGCGCTGGTGCACGGCATCGTCGACTACATCGAGGAGGACACCGAGGAGGCGCGCAAACAGTTGCCGCGTCCGCTCGAGGTGATCGAGGGTCCGTTGATGGACGGCATGAAGATCGTCGGCGACCTGTTCGGGGCCGGCAAGATGTTCCTGCCGCAGGTGGTGAAGAGCGCCCGGGTGATGAAGCGCTCGGTCGCCTACCTGGAGCCGTTCATGGAGGCGGAGAAGGAACAGGCCCGGCTCGAGGGCCGCGCCGAGATGGTGCGCGGGCAGGGCAAGGTCGTGCTGGCCACCGTGAAGGGCGACGTCCATGACATCGGCAAGAACATCGTCGGCGTGGTGCTCGGCTGCAACAACTACGAGGTGATCGACCTCGGCGTGATGGTGCCGGCGGCAAGGATCCTGGACACGGCCGTTGCCGAGGGCGCCGACGCGGTCGGGCTGTCCGGGCTGATCACGCCGTCACTCGACGAGATGGTTGCCGTGGCCAACGAGATGCAGCGGCGCGGACTCAAGCTGCCGTTGCTGATCGGTGGTGCGACCACGTCGAAGCAGCACACCGCGGTCCGGATCGCACCGGCGTACGAGAAGACCACCGTGCATGTGCTGGACGCGTCGCGGGTGGTCGGTGTGGTGTCGGACCTGCTCGACGAGGACCGGGCCGAGCAGCTTGCCAAGAGCAACAGTCTCGAGCAGGAGCGGCTCCGTGAGCAGCACGCGAACAAGCAGCGCAGCCCGTTGCTGACGCTGGCCCAGGCGCGGGCGAACAAGGAGCCGGTCGAGTACGGCGAACTGCCGGTGCCGGCGTTCACCGGCCTGCGCCGCGAGACGCCTTCGCTGGAGACTCTGCGCGCGATGATCGACTGGCAGTTCCTCTTCCTGGCCTGGGAAGTGAAGGGCAAGTATCCGGCCATCCTGGACAACCCCGTCGCGCGCGAGCTGTTCGACGACGCGAACACCTTGCTGGACGAGATCATCGCCAACGGGGCCTTCGCGGCCGAGGGTGTGTACGGGTTCTGGCCGGCGCACAGTTCCGGGGACGACATCGTTCTCGACGGTCTCGACGCGTCGTTCCCGATGCTGCGGCAGCAGACCGAGAAGCCGGCCGGGCGGCACAACCGCTGCCTGGCGGACTACGTGGCCCCGGCCGGTGACCATCTCGGTGGCTTCGGCGTCGCGATCCACGGCGCCGAGGCGCTGGCGAAGTCGTACGAGGACAGCAACGACGACTACCGGGCGATCATGGTGAAGGCGCTGGCCGACCGGCTGGCGGAGGCGTTCGCCGAGTGGATCCACCTGGAGGCGCGGAAGGCGTGGTTCGAGCCCGACGTACAGCCGGTGCTGGAGGATCTGCACGCCGAGCGGTTCCGTGGCATCCGGCCGGCGCTCGGGTACCCGGCGAGCCCGGACCACAGCGAGAAGAAGGAGCTGTTCGAGCTGCTCGAGGCGGAGAAGCTGGGGCTCGGGCTGACCGAGTCGTTCGCGATGACGCCGGCCGCGGCGGTCAGCGGTCTGATCTTCGCGAGCCCGTCCGCCCGCTACTTCAGCGTCGGCCGCCTTGGTCGCGATCAGATCGAGGACTACGCCGTACGCCGAGGTCTCCCGGTCGATGAGGTCGAGCGCTGGCTCCGACCGAATCTGGCGTACGACCCGGACTAGCCGCCGGAGCCAGGGCAGGATCCTCCACGAGCCGTCGCAGCTCTGGGTCGATCCGCGCCGACGCCGTCCGGACGGCGTCGGCGGCGAGCGACGGGTTGTTCTGCTCGACTGCCGCCGTGAAACCGTTGCGGAGGGCTACCTCTGCCCGGAACAGGTCGGGCCGGGACAGCTCGTCGGTGCCCGGGAGCAGCCTGAGGATCTCGCCGTACCGTTCCTCGGGTTTCGTCGCGATCAATGCCCCGGAGAGCGCGGCGTAGTCGTCCGGTCCGACCGGAGCGCCAGGGCCTTGCTGCCGGACGATCTCGGTCATCAGTTCCCGTGCTGCCGCTGCGGCTGCCGGGTTCCGGCCCGCAAAGGCGAAGTCCGGCACCTCGTCGACCGGGACGAACCTGTCGGACTCGGTCTTCGGCCAGAGCTTGGCCAGTCGTTCCTGGGTCCAGACATCGGCCAGTCCGTCGTCCAGGTCGGCCTCCGGCTGGTGCAGGCCGCCGATGTTGTCGAACAGCGGGCTGCTCAATCCGGCCGCCTGCGACATCGTGTGCCCGGTGGCCCGGACCAACCGTTCCGGGTCGCCCTGCACCGGCTCACCGGCGCCGTACCGGCGGACCGTATCGGCCAGCTCTTCCGGCAGGACCAGGGGACTGTCGTTCGACCGGAGCGAGTCGACCGCGTTCATCGGCTCCCGGTCGTCCGGCCGGACGACGAAGTCGATACCGCGCCAGCGGACGAAGCGATCGGTGGTCTCGCTGACGGCTTCCACGATCGAGTCTCCCCAGGAGAAACACGGATCGTCGGTCTTGATCAGACCAGTGGCCACGGCGTGTTCTCCTTCGTGAGAGAGGCCGAACGAGGCAAGCGTAGGGGCGCGTCGGGTTCACTTACGCTGACCGCATGACTGTGACGGTGAGACCTGCTGTTGCCGGCGATGCGGATGCTGTGGCGGGGATCTGGTACTCCGGTTGGCGGGACGGGCATCTCGGGCATGTGCCGGACGAACTGGTCGCGTTCCGCACCGAGGAATCGTTCGGCACGCGTGCCGCGCAACGGGTCGCGGACACGACCGTTGCCTTGGTCGGGGACGAGGTCGCGGGGTTCGTGATCGTGGTGGGGGACGAGGTCGAGCAGGTGTACGTGTCGCGCGATCATCGTGGATCGGGAGTAGCCGGGACGCTACTCACCGAAGCCGAACGGCAGGTGAATGCCAATGGACACAAGGAAGCCTGGCTTGCGGTGGCGACCGGGAACGCCCGGGCGCGCCGCTTCTACGAGCGCAGCGGCTGGTCGGACGGCGGCGAGTTCGACTACCCGGCCGCAGTAGAAGGCGGCACGGTACCCGTGCCTTGCCATCGCTACGTGAAGCCTGTCTGAACGGACGCAGGATTCCCCTGCAATTCAGGTTGTCGCGCGGTCAAACAGCCCGCGCCGGGGTTAGTTTGCTTTGGCAAGCATTCCCGCACTCCGAAGAAGGTCACCATGGCATTCCGTTCCTGGCGCCGGCCGTCCCGCCGGATGGTTCTGACCAGCGTCGCCGCGGTCGCGATGACATCTGTCGTCGGTGGGGTCGCGTACTCGGCCGGCGCCGCGAACCCGCAGCCGGCCATCCAGACGTCGACGCCGCACAGTGAGAAGCAGGTCACCAATATCGACGTACTGCGTCAGCAGTTGCGCAACTACTACGGCGACCCGCTCGGCAGCGGCACGTTCGCGGACACCAGCAACTACGCCAAGGAAGCCCGCTCGGTGGCCGCCGCGGGCACGCGATACCTCTCGGCGCCGCACCACACCCGCAAGACCAAGGCGATCCTGCTCGACGTCGACGACACCTCGCTGGCGACCTGGAACTACGAGATCTTCAGCAACTGGGCGTTCAACCCGACGACGAACGCGGACTACGTGCTGAACCAGCGGTTCCCGGCCGTGCCGGGCATGGTCGACCTGGTGAAGACGGCCGAGCGCGAGGGGTACGCGATCTTCTTCCTGACCGGCCGCGGCGCCGCGCAGGAGCAGGCGACGCTGGGCAACCTGACCTCGGACGGCATCGGCGTCGACGCCGGCTACCCGAAGCCGACGGCGCTCAGCAATGGTGAGGACGGCCTGTTCACCAAGCCGGCCGTCGCCGACTATCCGGCCTACCTGAAGACGGCCTGCGCGGCGGACCTGAACGGCTCGTGCACGACGATCCACTACAAGTCGGCGACCCGCGCGCACATCGAATCGCTGGGCTACGACATCGTCGCGAACTTCGGCGACCAGTTCTCCGACCTCAAGGGCGGCTTCGCGGACCGCACCTTCAAGCTCCCGAACCCGAACTACTACCTGCCCTGATCACACACCCGACCAGCCCGCGCCTGCTCCCCCGTCTTCACTCCGTGAGGCGGGGGAGTGCGCCGTACAGCAAGGTGCGGAGGGACTCGGTGAGGGCCGGCTCGAAGTTCATCCGGATGGCGTCGAGAGCCGGATCGGCCTCGTAAGCGGCAAGGATGGCTGGGACGGGATGCGAGTGGGACCAGATCGCGCCCGCCAACAGGCTTGCCGTGGCGATGAACTGCCCCGCTCCGTGCTCGCCGAGCTCCGGCAGCACGCCGGCGACGACCTTGATCATCTGCACGAAGCTCTCGGCAGCCGAACGTTTGAAGGCGAGCGCCGTCTCGGTCGTGATGTTGCGCTCCAGGACTCCTGCCTGTGCACTGATCAGGTCGCAGAGCACCGGCCGCTCCGCCAGTGTGCCGACGATGGCGGAGATCAACTGCTCTGCGCGCTCGCTGGTCGACAGCTCGGGCAGCGCGTCGCCGGCCATGTCGTCCAGGTCCGCCACCCAGGCCGCGAGCTCCGTGCTCGACAGCTCGAGCAGGACGGCCTCGCGGGAGTCGAAGTAGTTCAGCACGTTCGACTTCGCCAGGCCGACGCGGCGGCTCAGCTCGTTGAGGCTGACGTCTGCGACCGGCATCTCGGCCAGCATCGCGGCGGCCGTCGCGAGGATCGCCCGCCGCCGCTCAGCTCGCTGTTCCGCGCTCCGGGCGCGCTGGAAAGTCATGCTCACATTCTACAGACCAACGGTCTGTTGTTATCGGACCGCCGGTCTGATAACGTCGAAGCCATAACAGACCATCAGTCTTTTATGGAGTGTGGATCATGTATGACGTCCCCGATCAGACCGGCAAGCTCGTTGTCGTCACCGGTGCCAACAGCGGCACGGGCAAGGAGGCGGCCAAGCGCCTGGCCGCCGCCGGCGCGCGGGTGGTGATGGCGGTCCGGACCCCGGCCAAGGGCGAGGCGGCGAAGGCCGAGATCCTCGCCGAGGTCCCCGATGCCCAGCTGGAGATCCGGCGGATCGACCTGGCCGACCTGGCCTCGGTGCAGGAGTTCGCCGACAAGCTGGCCGCCGACGAGTCGCACGTCGACCTGCTCGTCAACAACGCCGGCGTGATGGTTCCGCCGACCCGCATCGCCACCAAGGACGGCTTCGAGCTGCAGTTCGGCTCCAACTTCCTCGGCCCGTTCGCGCTCACCGTGCGGATGCTGCCGCTTGTCCTCGCCGCGCCCGCGCCGCGGATCGCCACCATGGCCAGCGGTGCCGCGAACTTCGGCAGCATCCACTTCGACGACCTGCAATGGGACCGGCGGTACCGGCGCACCGCGGCGTACTCGCAGTCGAAGCTCGCCGACCTGATGATGAGCAACCACCTGGCCAAGCTCTCCGCCGACCGCGCCTGGGGCCTGCTCAGCGTCGCCGCGCACCCGGGGTACACCCGCACCAACCTGCAGAGCGCCGGCGCCGCGCTCGGCCGGGAGCGGCCGTCGCTCCTCAACCGGGTGGGCATGCGCTTCAACCCGCTTCCGAAGCAGGACGTCGAGATGGGCACCGAGCCGCTCCTGTTTGCCGCCGCTGACCCGGCCGCGGAAGCCGGTGGCTACTACGGCCCCTCCGGAATCTTCGGTCTCGTCGGACCCACCGGCGTGACCAAGCAGCCGAAGGCCGCTCTGGACGCCGGGACCAGCGCCCGCCTGTGGAAGGTTGCCGAGGGCCTGACGGGGGTGTCGCTCGCGTCTATCCTGCCCAAGTGAGCGAGTGGTCGAGCGGAGGAATCTACGAGTCGTATGTCGGCCGCTGGAGCCGGCTCGTCGCGGCGGAGTTCATCGACTGGCTCGAGCAGCCGGCAGGTCTGCGCTGGCTCGACGTCGGCTGCGGGACGGGCGCGTTGACGAGCACGATCCTGCGGACGGCGGATCCGTCGGCCGTGCTCGGGGTCGACCCGTCGGACGGCTTCGTCGAGTACGCCAGGCAGACCGTCCACGACGAGCGCGCGAGCTTCGACGTACGGTCGGCGGCCGAGCTGCCCGACGGCCCGTTCGACGTGGTGGTCTCCGGCCTCGTGCTCAACTTCGTCCCCGAGCGGGTCGAGGCGCTGCGCCGGATGCGCGAGATCGGATCGACGGTCGCGGTGTACGTGTGGGACTACGCCGGCGACATGCAGCTGATGCGGTACTTCTTCGACACGATGCTCGCGTTGCGTCCCCAGGACCGTGACCAGGACGAGGGCGCCCGGTTCTCGTTCTGTACGGCGGAAGGTCTCGAGGGACTGTTCCGCGAGGCCGGGTACGCCGACGTGCGGACGCGCGCGATCGTCGTACCGACGGTGTTCACATCGTTCGACGACTACTGGCAGCCGTTCCTCGGCGGGACGGGCGTCGCGCCGGCGTACCTGCGCAGTCTGGATCCGGCCGACCAGGACGCGATGCGCGACGGCGTCCGGGAGCGGTTGCCGATCGAGGCGGACGGTTCGATCAGGCTGACGGCGCGGGCGTGGGCCGCGGTCGGTTGAGGTAGTCGTCGCGGAGGTAGCCGAACAGCACGTCGTCGGTCCATTCGCCCTTGAACCAGGTGTTGGACAGCCGCAGCCCCTCGCGGGTGAATCCAACTCGCTCGAGCAGCCGGACCGACGCGGTGTTGCGGGCGTCGGCCTCGGCTGACACCCGATGCAGCGCGCGCTCGACGAAGAGGTGCTGGAGGAGTCCGAGCACGGCCTCGGACGCGTACCCCATGCCCTGGTACTCCGTCGCGAGTGTGAAACCGAGGTCGGCCTGCATCAGGTTCTCGTGCAGGTTGAGGCCGAGATCCCCGATCAGTACGCCGTCCAGATCGACGGCGTACTGGAACCAGCCGGCCGCCTCCGGATCGCCCTGCCCGAACCGCTCGACCGTCTGCTGAGCGTCGGCGAGCGGCACCGGAGCATCCCACGACTGGTAGTGGGCGACCGCGGGATCCGAGCGGTACGCGGCGAACCGCTCGGCATCCGTCGGCGTGAAGCGGCGCAGGGTCAGCCGTTCGGTGCGCACGAACATCGGGCCATCATGTCAAAACCGCGCGCTCGACTCCGTCCTAGCAGTGAGAGGAGTGCGCCGATGAAGTTTCTACTGATCCTGCAGGGTGATGGTGAACCACGCCTGCAGCGCGACGAGTTCGAGCGAGTTGCCCACGAGGCCGGCGAACTGGTCGGCGGCGAGTTGCTCGCCGATCCCCAGCTGTCCATCCAGCTCCCGGAGTGTGAGCCCAGCCAGATCGACGGCTACTACGTGATCGACGTGGAGACCCGCGATCGAGCGATCGAGCTCGCGCGCCTGCTTCCGGACGCGCGAGCCGCCGGACGGTCCGTCGAGATCCGCGCCGTCATGCATCCAACTGCCGCAGACTTCTAGACCACCTTGAACCACAGGCTGGTGGCCAGTGCGGTCTCGGTCACGCTCATGCGTTCGAGCCGGACCGTCTGGCCGCCGGGGTGGTCGAAGAGGCGCGTGCCGTCGCCGAGCATCGCCGGGGCGAAGAGGAGCAGGACCTCGTCCAGTTCGCCGGCCTCGATGCATTGCTTGGCGACGTTCGCGCCGATCACGTTGACGTACTTGTCGCCGGCCGCCTCCTTCGCCTGGGCGAGTGCCTTCGCGAAGTCGGCGACGTACGTGACGTCGGGTTCCGCCTCGGCCGGTGGGCGGTGGGTGACGACGTACATCGGTCCGCTCCACCCACCGCCGAACGCCTGGCCTTCGCCGGCCTCACCCTTGAACGGATCGTCCCCGTCGTGCGACCGGCGGCCGACGAGGATCGAACCGATCCGCGGGACCAGTTCGTCGACCTCCGGGTTGGGCCCGAGGTACGGGCGCATCCACTGCATGTCACCGTCCGGTCCGGTGATGAAGCCGTCCACCGACATCGTCACCGAGTACAACACCTTCGCCATGGATCCTCCTGCTCGTTCGTTGGTCCGTGTTGAGACGAACGAGCCGCAGAAAACTCATCGCGAGGCGGGCCCCACGTCCGAAGGCATGAGCGGGCGGTTGTGCGGCGTGGCCTTGCTGTACTCGTCGGCGCCGACGTCAGCCTTGCCGGTGCGGGGGTGGTCGTCGAGGTCACGCGTGACGGCCGGGTACGTCCTGCTGGCCGCGTTGATCGCCGGGCTGCCGACCGTGAGACGACGTACGCCGTCCGAACCGGGCGCGAGCTTCGGGTCCTTCCTGGTGGACCCGCCCGCGGGGATGGTGCCGTCGGTCGCAGCGCCCCAGCAGAGGTTGCCGGCGAACGCGATCCCGTCCAGGTACGGCATCGAGACCAACTGCTTGCCGGCGTCGCCGACGAGCAGGTTGTCGGTGATTGCGCAGCCGAGCGGTGGCAATGGACGTTGTGACTCGCCACTGATCGCCGTTCCACACGATTGAACGGTGTTCAGTGCGATCGTCACCCGGTCTGGTGCGTCGTTGCCGCGGCGGCTCTCCGGGGAGTCCTCGGGCTTGTGGTCGCGGACACTGCCGCTGCCGAGCACGATGCCGGCGCCGGCGATCTGCTCGACATAGTTGTTCACGATCAGGTGGTCGTTGCCGTAGATCCGGATTCCGTTGCTTCCGGCAAGGATGAAGTTGGCGTCCACGCGGGAGCGGTTGCCGTGCCGGAGCACGATCCCGCCGAGGCTGTCGCGGATCGTGTTGTGCCGGATGGTGTTGCCGGTCGACTTGGTCGAGATCGCCTCCGGGTCGCCGTTGCAGCGCTCGAACAGGTTCTCCTCGACGGTCGCGCCGGCGTCGCTGAGCGACCGGCCGCTCAGTCCGAGCCGGATCGGTTCGCCGCCGTTGTCACCGGCGTACGTGTGGTCGGAGAAGTAGTTCCGGACGATGTGCACCCCGCGGGCCATGCCGTCCGAGCCGGGACCCTCGACTCCCAGGAAGACACCGAGCTTCGACTTCCCGTGGAAGTGATTGCGCTCGACAACCGTCGCGTCGCCGCGAACCATCACCCAATGCAGGCCTTCGAGGTCGCCGAGCTGGATGTCGTTCCGGCTGATCCGGACGTGCTGACAGGTCGTCGGCACCTCGAACGTGGTCTGCTGCCGGAGCTTGAACCCGTCGATCGCGACGTACGCCGAGTCCGCGAACACGAACCCGTTGTTCCCGGTCAGCGTCACGCCACCGACCGACTCCGCGCGCACAGTGATCCACGCGTCCGCGGTCCCGTGCTTCCCGCTGACCGCAATCGTCTGGTCGCCGGGTACGTCGTACGTGCCGTTGGCCAGCACGATCTCGGCGCCCGGCTCGGCGGCCGCGATCGCCTTGCGGAGTTCGTCCAGGGAGCGGGCCCGGACGGCCCGGGTCCGCGTCGTGGTGGCGCTCGCCGGTCTGGCGACGGCCGCCGCGGTGAGACCGAGACTGCCGATCAGGAAGGTACGGCGATGCAGGTTGCGGGGCATGTATTCCTCCTGGGAGGTGGGGCGGTTGGCGCTCAGTGTGGTGTGCTCGCCAGGCGCTGGCAAGCGCTTGCCGCGCGAGTCGGGCGGATCTCCCGCGGATCTCCCGCGGGGCGGGACGCCGACGCCGGCGGTTCCACGACACAGCCCCGGTGCGGCGCTCGACCGGTTTGCTGGATAGCCTTCCGGCAATCGGGGTTTTCGGATCACGGAACGAGGTGGGGCAGGCGATGCCGGACTACGGCCAGCTGGACCTGATCGACCTCGACCGGGCGTCGCAGGCGCGGGTGTACGACCTGCTCCTCGGCGGCAAGAACAACTTCGAGGTCGACCGGCGATTCGTCCGGGAACTGCTGAAGCTCGCGCCCGAGATACCGGAGCTCACCAAGCAGAACCGGCGCTGGCTCGCCGAGGCGATCCGCCTGATGACCACCGAGGGCGGGATCGACCAGTTCCTCGATCTCGGCGCCGGTCTCCCGACCGCGCTGAACACGCACGAGATCGCCCAGCAGGCCAACGCGGCCGCGAAGGTCGTGTACGTCGACCACGACCTGACCGCGATCTCCCACGGACAGGCCCTGCTCGCCGACGACAAGCGCAGCTTCTTCGCCGGCGTCGACCTGACCGACCCCGCCGCCGTACTCAACCATCCGGACGTGACCCCGGGACTCGACCTGACCCGGCCGGTCGGGATCCTGCTCGGCCTGGTCCTGCACAACGTCCCGAGCCCGCAGGCCGTCCGGGTCATCGCGGACTACGTGGCCGCCGTACCGTCCGGTTCCTACCTGGCGCTCACTCATGCGCTCAACCCACGCGACGGCGGCCGGCTCGCGGACTTCTCGACCGCCATCGAGGAGAAGCTGCAGGATGCGTTCCCGCAGATCAGATTCCGGACCCGGGCCGAGACCGAGGAGCTGGTCAGCGAGCTCGAGCTGGTCAAGCCTGGGCTGGTCGACCTGACCGCGTGGTGGCCGGACGACGAGCAGACCCTCAGCTCGACCGGCGCCGGACAGCTCTTGCTGGTCGCGCTCGGCCGCAAGCCGTAGGAAATCACTGGTGCCCGGCGGCCGGCCGGGCAATGATGGGTCGCATGTCTGCCAAGGCTGCTGCCGCTCACTGATCGCACCGCGCCCGATGAACCCTGGCGCGCGACCTGATCACGCCCGTCCCGCGGACGGGCCCCGAAGCGTGCAGTCCGCCAGCCTTGGAGCCAGTCTTTCCATGAGTACCCAGTCGTCCTGGGTCGAGGTCGCGTGTGACGAGTCGGGGTTCTCCGGAACCAACCTGCTCGACCCCACCTCGCCCGTCATCACCCACGCCGGCGTCGATCTCGACATCCCAGCCGCCGCCGACATCATCGCCGTACTGCGAACACGTCTGCGCCAGCGAACCGAGTACAAGTCCAACCAACTGCTGCGACCCGAGCAGCGGCCCGCGCTCGAGTGGCTGCTCACCACCTTGCGCGGCCACGCGCACGTCCACGTCATCGACAAGACCTCGTACGTCGCCGCGCGGGTGCTGGAGTTGTTCGCCGAGGAGCCGTCGTACGCCGCGGGGACCAGCCTCGGGACGGATCATTCCGAGGCGGTGGCGGCGTTGCGGCCTCGGACCGGGTTCCTGTCCGCCTTCGTGGATCTGGCCCGGACGAAGCGGGTCCGCCTGATGGATCACGAGGCCGTGGACCGGTTCTTCGCGACGATGCCGGCCGACGTACCCGCGTTGCGTGCGGTGACCCGCGCCCGGGTCGAGGAGGTGATGCAGCGGCTGATCGACGAGGATCCGGAGATCCCGCCACCACTCGAGCCGTTGGTGCCGGCGCTCGCCGAGACGGTCCTGCACTGGAGCGCCGGTCATCGATCGGTCGCCGTGGTCCACGACGAGCAGAGTGCGCTGACCCGCGGCCGGGTGGCCAGGCTGGGAGCGTTCCTGGCCGAGCGGTTCGACCCGGCGCCGCTGCGGTCGTTCACGCAGGTCGACTCCAAGCACGATCCGCGGGTGCAGGTGGCGGACTTCCTGGCCGGGATCGCACGGCGTCGTACGCCGGACCTGGAGGAGCTTCTGGAGCCTTACACCTGTGCGGCGACGAAGTCTTCCCAGGTGTGAGTGCCGACGTCGGCGCCGGTCAGGGTCAGGTTGGCGCCCGCCCGGTACACCTTGCCGGCCTTGCCGGGCACGCGGATCGGGAGCGACAGCCGGTGCTTGCCCGTGGCCCGCAAGTAGTCGTGAGCGAGCTCTGACAGGCTGTAAACCTTCGGGCCGACCAGGTCAGGGACGAGGCCTTGTGGCTCACCGAGCGCCAGCTCGACGAGTCGCTGGGCCACGTCCCGCCCGTCGACAGGCTGGAACCGGACACCGCCCGGCGTCGGCAGCACCGGCAGTTTCGCCATCGCTCGCACGGTCTTCCAGGCGAAGTCGTGCAGCTGGGCGACCCGCAGTACCGACGACGGCACGGACGACTGAAGGACGGCCTGCTCGGCGCCGAGCTTCGACTTGAAGTACGTCAGCGGCAGTTGGTCGACCGCGGTCACCGAGATGTGCACCAGGTGGCCGACACCGGCCCGCTCGGCCGCCTCGACCAGGTTGCGGGTCCCGATGTCGTCGCCCTTCGGTCCACCGGCCAGGTGCAGGATGACGTCCACGCCGTCCACCGCACGGTCCAGCCCGTCGCCCTTCAGTAGGTCGACGGCCAGGTACTCGACACCGTCGCCGCGGTCGTGGGGGTGCCGGCTGAGGACCCGGACCTTGCATCCGGCCGCCTGCAACAGCGGTACGGCGTGGCGGCCGATCGTTCCGGTCCCACCTGTCACCAGAATCGTGCTCATGATGTGTTCTCCTCTCGCGTCTATCCGGCTGACGGATCCCGGCGGGGTGAGTGTGACCGGATGTGAGCTGGAATACATCCAGGAGAAATGTCGAGGGCGCGTCCGCGCCTCCGACGTCATCGGTGCCGGGCGCAGTACGGCGTACCGGCTCAGACTGGAGGTCATCATGAAGTACGTGGTTCTGATCCACTCCAACCCGCAGCCGTGGGGGCACCCGACGATCGACTTCACCGAGGTGGGCCGGTCGATCCCGGCCGCCGAGCGGGAGGCGATGGGCAAGGAGTTCGACGCGATGCTGGCCGAGCTGTCCGCGTCGGGTGAGCTGGTCAGCGGGCTCGCGCTGGACGCGCCGTCGACGACGCGCACGTTCCGCTGGGAGGGGAAGCGGCCGGTCAGCACCGACGGTCCGTACGCCGAGTCGAAGGAGCAGCTGGCCGGGTTCTTCGTGCTGGACTGCGCGACGCCGGAGCGGGCCGAGGAGCTGGCGGCGAAGTTCGCCGGGCCCGGCGACATCATCGAGCTCCGCCCGGAGATGGAGTTCTGAGATGGACGGCACCGGGATCCGGCTGAGCTCGCCGACGATCAACTGCCCGGACGCGGCGGCCCACGGTGCCGATCCGTTCTGCCTGTCGACGTGGGATTTGCTCGAGAAGTAGCGATTCCGGACAGTAACGCGCGCGGTGTGACGTATCCCGGTCAATTCGAGTGACGTACGCCGTACCGCCGTCGCGGAAGCTCCCATATTCTTTTGGACTTACCGAGGGTCAGGAGGGTGCCGTGACCACTGTCTTGCTGATGGGGCCGCCGGGGGCGGGCAAGGGAACGCACGCGGGTCACCTGGCCGACCATCTCGGTGTGCCTGTCATCTCCACCGGCGACCTGTTCCGCCGCAACATTGCGGACGGCACCGATCTCGGGCGGACAGCCAAGCGCTACCTCGACGCGGGCGAATACGTGCCGGACGAGGTCACCAACGCGATGGTCCGCGACCGGCTCGCGGCGGCCGACGCCGGGCCGGGCTTCGTCCTGGACGGATACCCGCGCACGCTCGACCAGGCCGGCGTGCTGGACGACATCCTCGATGCGCAAGGGCGTTCGCTCGACGCAGCGCTCGTGCTGCAGGTCGCGGTCGACTCCTTGGTCCACCGCCTGCTCCGCCGGGCCGAGATCGAGCACCGCTCCGACGACACCGAAGAGGTCATCCGCCGCCGCTTCGAGATCTACCACGAGCAGACCGCTCCGTTGATCAACTTCTACGCGAACCGAGGCATCCACCACCAGGTCGACGCCTCCGCCGACATCGACACCGTCCGCGCCCGTGTCTGGCAGGTCGCAGTGGAGCTCAAGCCGGCTGCCTGATCGCACAACCTGCTGCCGTCGCAGCTGTCAGCTGCGCCAGGCGGGGGCTACTGATTTGCGGTAGGTGCGGCCGAAGAGGCCGGTTATGACGGTGAGGACTGGTTTGGGGACGGTGTGGGCGATGGCGTCGGTTTCGTCCGGGGTGGCGCCGTCGAGGGCCCAGGCGAAGAAGGTGCCGCCTTGGACCGGGCCGACCTTGGCGAACTCGCGGCCCATCGCCTTCAGTTCGGGTGTGTCCTTCTTCGCCAGGTAGACGGGCTCGATCTCCGCCTCCTCGTGCTCGAGGTGCACGACCGTGACCCGTTGCAGCTCCTTCATCGCAGTGTGTGCGACGTCCGCATCCGCCACGCTGGCGAAGGTGTGCAACGCGCCCATCGCCGTCCGGGTCGCTGCGAGAGCGGTCGCCATGGTGTCGTGCTCGGCATCCAGCTGCGTCAGCAGATCCCGGCTCACGCCGACCTTCTCCAGTGCCGGCCACGCGATCTCGTGCTCGCCCTCGTGGTGCCGGGTGAGCTGCTCGTCGAAGTTCTCCCAGGCCGCCGCCAGCTGGTCGGCCCGCTCCCGGTCCCCGTCCGGGAACCGCCCCAGTGCGTCAAGGAAGCGATCGAGATCCCGTCGTACGGCGGCATGGATCGCCATGTTCATGCTCATTTCCCCCATGCCCCGGAGTATGCGCCCCGGGAACAACCGTTGACCAGCGCAAGTTGTTGGTGAGTATGCATGGTGAGTACAAGGTGCCCGGTGGGAAGCTCGTGGTCGCGGATCTCGACGTGGTCGACGAGCACGTGAAGACCGCGCAGATCTCCGGCGACTTCTTCCTCGAACCGGATGACGCACTGGAGCGGATCAACGGCGCCTTGGCCGGTTTGCCGATCGCGTTGCCGGCGGCCCAGATCGCGGCGCGGGTGCGCGGCGTGCTGGGCGATGGCGTCGAGATGCTCGGGTTCTCCCCGGAGGCGGTCGCGGTCGCCGTACGGCGTGCGTTGACCGGGGCAACTGGTTGGCGTGATCACGAGTGGCAGTTCGTGCACGACGTACCGCGGGAGCCGGCGTTGCAGATGGCGCTCGACGAAGTACTGACCGAACAGGTCGGGTCCGGTGAACGCCCGCCGACGCTGCGTGTCTGGGAGTGGGCCTCGAACGCCGTGATCATCGGCAGCTTCCAGTCCTTGCGTAACGAGGTCGACCTGGACGGCGCCGCGCGGCACGACGTGACAGTGGTACGGCGGATCAGCGGCGGCGGTGCGATGTTCGTCGAGCCGGGCAACACGATCACGTACTCGCTGTACGTTCCGGAGTCGCTCGTCTCCGGCCTGTCGTTCATCGAGTCGTACGCGTTCCTGGACGACTGGGTCATTGGTGCGCTCAACGATCTCGGCATCGCGGCGACGTACCAGCCGATCAACGACATCACGTCGCCGGCGGGCAAGATCGCGGGCGCCGCGCAGAAGCGGTTCGCGGGCGGCGCGGTGCTGCACCACGTGACGATGGCCTACGACATGGACGCCGGCAAGATGCTCGAGGTACTGCGGATCGGCCGGGAGAAGCTGTCCGACAAGGGCACGACGAGCGCCAACAAGCGCGTCGACCCGCTCCGCAGCCAGACCGGCCTCGACCGCGCGGACGTGATCGAACGCATGGTCGGCACCTTCCGGAACCGCTACGGCCTGGCCGCCGGCGCTGTCGACGATGCGACCGTCGAGCTCGCTCAAGAACGTGTTGCGGCGAAGTTCGGCACCGAGGAGTGGCTCACGCGGGTGCCGTGATCGGTACGGCGTTCCCGCTGACCCGCACGCGGTTGTCGTCGGGACTCAGCTCGACCGTGATGAGACTGGGACGGCCGAGGTCGTCGCCCTGGTGCAGTGTGATCGCGGGCTGTCCGAGCCCGAGCTCCCGCAGGTAAGCGCCGAACGCGGCCGCCGCCGCACCGGTTGCCGGATCCTCCACGACACCACCGACCGGGAACGGATCCCGCACGTGGAACATGGTCGGGGACTCGCGCCAGACGAGCTGGAGGGTGGTCAGGTCGCGCTCGAGCATGTAGGCGAGCAGGCGATCGAAGTCGTAGTCCAGGTCGGCGAGTCGTTGCCGGGTCGCCGTACTCAGGACGAGATGCCGCGCCCCGGCGTACGCGATCCGCGCCGGCAGGGCCGGGTCGAGGTCGCTGGCTTCCCACCTGAGGATGTCGAGAACATCCGCCAGATCCCCGGTCGGCTCGACGGACGGCTCGACGCTGGTGAGGGTCGCGCGCATGCCGTCGTCCACCGTCACCGGGACGAGGCCGGCCTGAGTCGAGAAGACGATCTCGCCCGGCCCGGTGCGCTCCGCCAGCGCGACGGCGGTCGCCACTGTGGCATGCCCACAGAACGGCACCTCCGCCTTGGGCGAGAAGTACCGTACCGGCAGCGGATCCGCGTCGCCGGTGACGAACGCAGTCTCGGAGTACCCAACCTCGGCCGCAATCGCCTGCATCGCCTCGTTGTCCAACCCGCTTGCGTCCAGCACCACCCCCGCCGGATTCCCACCATTCGGATCAGACGTGAAGGCCGCGTAGCGCAGTACGTTCGTCATGCCACCCATCCAATCACCCGGGTCCTCGGTGGCCGCGTCGACAATTGGCGGTATGAAGATTGGGTACGTGATCTTGTACGTGGGGGAGTTGGAGCGGTCGGTGGGGTTCTACCGGGATGTGGTGGGGCTGGCGTACAAGTTCACGGACGCGGGGTATGCGGAGTTCGACGCGGGTGGGGTGCGGTTCGCGTTGTACGAACGGCGGCGCGCGGAGTGGCTCACCGGGCGTGACGTGGCACCGGGCGCGGGTGGGGAAGTGGTGGTGATGGTCGACGACGTGGATGCGTACGCCGAGCGGCTGGTCGCGGCCGGCGTACCTGTGCTGAGCGGGCCGGCGGACCGTCCGTGGGGACATCGGACGGTCCATGTTGCCGACCCGGACGGGTTCGTCGTGGAGTTCGCGGAGGAGATCCCCCGCGCCCGTCAGCGGCGGTAGTTGTGCCAGCGGCGGCGGGACATGCCGCTGATCAGGACGACCCAGAACACGCCCCACAGCAACCACGGCGCGGCCAGGGCGATCGAGCTGATGACGAGACCCATCATCAGGAAAGGCATCAGCATCAGGATCGCCGGCGGTGGGCCGGGCCGACGGGGTGACCGGGCCGGCCAACCTGTCTGCGCGACCTGGACCTCCGTCGACGTCGGCAGATCGTCGAACAGTGGCTCGAGGTCGTCGTTGTACCGCGACCGCGTCGCCTGCTCGCTGCGCTCCTCGAACTCGGCCTGCGTCAACCGCCCCGCCACGAAGTGCTCACTCAGCAACGACACCGCCTGGTCCCGCTCCGCGTCCCCGATCCGCACCCGCTTCACAGGTACGTCGATACGCCGCCGGGGACCCGCGTCCGCCGCGCGGTTCCACCCGGCGTCCCGCGGGTCGTCCGAGCCGGTCTCCCGCCAGTCGCCGACCCACCCGGGCCCACGCCATTGACCGCCCCAGCCAGGTCCGTCCCATCCCTGCCATTCGCGCCCGCGACGGGCGCTTCTCGGCCGGCGGCCCTGCTCCGGGGGAATCATGTCCGGTCCTGCTCGTTGCTCTCCGGGGAGTCGTCGTCCTCGGCGAGGATGCCGTACAGCTTGCGGCGTAGGTCACCGACCGCCTCGCGAGCCTTCGCCTGCTGCTCCGGCGTGCCGCTGGCCATGATCTGCCACATCGCCGTTGCGACCTGCCCGAGCAGCGGCTTGAACCCGTTCTCGTCCTCGGCGCCCGATGCGCTCATCGCCTCCCACGGCGCGGACACCTCGTCCTGGTGCTCGGCGACGTACGCCCGGCCCTCGTCCGTCAGCTGGAACGTCCGCCGCCCGACCGCGGCGTCAGCCGTGACCAGACCTTCGTCCTCGAGCTGCTGCAGTGTCGGGTAGATCGACCCCGGGCTGGGCTTCCACACGCCGTTGCTGCGCTCGGCGATCTCCTGGATGATCTGGTAGCCGTTCATCGGCTGCTCCGCGAGAACGGCGAGGATCGCCGCCCGCACGTCGCCGCGCCGTGCCTTCGGCCCGCGCCACCGCGGCGGCGGACCCCACGGCGGGCCGAACGCCTGGCCGCCACCGAACATCGCCCATGGCGGCCCGAAATGCTGTTGCTGGTGTCCCCGGTGGGTGCGCCGGCCGGTCATCGCCGCGCGCAGCTCGTCCAGGATGTCGTCGAAGTTCGAACAATGCCGTGCGAACTGCTGCCACGGCCAGCCCGCGGCGTACGCCGATCCGGTCATCTCGACCACCCGTCCCTCACGAAAGTGATTGCGATAGTTCGACGATATATCGCGAACCATCGCAACCCAAGAGAGTCAGGAGTTGAACTTCAGGTCCTTCACGGCCGCGGTCAGGACGACGGAGTTGTCTGCGATGCTGACCCCGGTGACCTGGGCGCCGAACGGCAGCTCCGGGATCTCGATGCCTTCGGCCAGCCGGTTCTGCAGCGCGTTCCGGAGAACGGCCGGGATGCCGTCGGGCAGCTTGTCGACGGCCAGCGCCATCCGGCCGTTGCTGAACTTCGGGGTGATCGGTACGTCGGCGCTGGATCCGCCCAGCGTCAGCCTCGCGTGCAGCTTGCCGTCGACCACGACCAGACTCAGCCCCTGGAGCCCGGTGGCCGCGACGGCGAGCCTGCTCAGCTCGCGCGGCGCGAACTGCAGCTGCAGGTCGGTCGAGTCGATGGTCACCGCGCCGGACTGCTGCGTAAGCAGCGAGCGCGGAACATGCACGCTGTGCATGTCGACCGTGAGCTTCTCACCTGGGATCTTGGAGAGCGTCGGCTTCCCCATCGTCAGCGTGACCTTGGAGAAGTCCTCCTTGAACAGCTGCGGGAAGAACCCGAAGCCGCCGATCTTGACCGAGGTGTCCGCCGAGCGTACGTCGTACTTCGCGGCCTCCTTGGTGGCCATCGACGCGAGCTGGTTCTGCGCGACCACCGCCGCGATCCGGTCCACGGCGACCGCCAGCACCGCCAGCACGACCAGCGTGACGATGAGCCGGCGGATCCACCGGCCTGGTCTGTTGGAGCTCATTGCTTGCCTTTCCCGATCATTTCCCGGAGTGCGTCATCGGTCGCCGCCGGTTTGATGCCGAAGGCAACAGTCGCGGCGGTGGAGTCGAGGACGAACGGACGCTGCCACTGGTACTGCATCTCCACCATCTCGCGCGCGGCCGGATCGACCAACCCGGCCAGCTTCAATACGAAGGGAGGCATCGCGGCCACCTTGGCCGCAGGTGCGCCGGCCAGCTCGGCGGCGCGGGCGGCGAGCTCCCGGACCGACATCGGCGCCGGGGTCGGCACGTGCCAGGCGCGCCCCCACGCGCCGTCGTCGGCGGCGACCGCGATCAGGGTCCGCGCGACGTCGCCGACGTACGTCCAGCTGTGCGGCGCGTCCAGGTCGGCCGGAATCATCCCGCGCTTGCCGGCGATCACCTTCGGCAACACAGTCACGCTGAACGCCGACACCGCGCCGGCGCCGAGGTAGTCCGATCCGCGAACCTCCGCGGTGCGGATCCGCCCGGCCTCATGTGCT
Source organism: Kribbella sp. NBC_00709 (assembly GCF_036226565.1). Lineage (GTDB taxonomy): Bacteria > Actinomycetota > Actinomycetes > Propionibacteriales > Kribbellaceae > Kribbella. The sequence continues at coordinate 1,476,452 of NZ_CP108996.1, read as the reverse complement.
GCGAGTGCATCGGCCCAGAGCTTCGCCCGTACCTGCCCCTTCACGGTGTTGGGCAGCAACGGCAGGTCTTCGGTCATGGGTCCGTCCACCGCGCCGTACCCGTAGAGATTCCCAGTGGTCACCAGCACCGCACCGGACGCCTCAGCCGCCGCGATCAGGGCTGCGTTGAGCGGAGGCCACTCGGTCGTCCACTTGTTGTACGCCGGTCCCGCGCACGAGTAGATCGCCGTCGCACCCTCGACGTACTCCGTCAGCCCCGCGCCGGCATTCGCAGCGACCCGCTCGACGCCGTCCGGCCCACTCCCGGACCGCGTCACGACTCGGACCTGCTCACCTCGCGCCAGGAGCAGCTGGGCCACCACGCTCCCCACGGCCCCAGCACCGACTACTACGTGCACGCCAAATCCTTTTCACTCGACACCAGCCGCCCCCAGTGTTGCCGATCCCGGGGCGACCTCAGGTTTCGGGAGGCGTTAACGTCGCCTTGATCCCGGACCCGATGGGTACAGGTTGGTTGTGACGATGCGGCGGGCAGGTGCGACGGCGGTCGTCCGGACGCGCGGTTGGCGGTTGTTCCGTGGCGTCTTGGCGACGCTGGTGTTCGCGCTGCCTGTGGTGCTCCTCGGGCTGGCGGTGCGACAGCAGTTCGATCCGCTGATCAGGGCCGACGATGCGGCCAGCCGGGCCGCGACCGGCTTCAGCATTCGTCATGGGTTGGTGCCGGCGCTGACCGTGATCCAGACCGTCAGCCTGCCGATCTTCGTGTACCTCGTGGCGACCGTGGTCGTGGTCTGGGTGTGGAGGTCCAAGAAGCTCAGGGGGCGAGCGCTGTGGGCGTTCGTCACGATGATGGTCGGCTGGGGAATCGGCGGCATCTCCAAACCCGTCGCCCAGCGCGCCCGTCCCGTCGTCGACGGCCCGGTGCCGCATGCCGAGGGCTATTCGTTCCCCTCTGGCCATACCCTGAACATCACCTTGGCGGCCGGTGTCATGGTCTTCCTGCTCTGGCCGCTGCTGTCGGCCGCCTGGCGCCGCGTCGCCGTCGTACTGGCGATCGTCGTGCCAGTGCTCGTCGGTCTGGACCGGCTTTTCATCGGCGCGCACTTCCCGTCCGACATTCTCGCCGGGCACATTCTCGGCGCAGGCATTATGTTCGCTTCATGGATCGGGTTCATCGGCAGGACGGCGTCGATCTCCTCACCAGGACCGTCGCACCCGGCGTAGCCCTCGGTGGACTCGTCATCGGCATCGGGCTTGCCCTGAAGGGACCACTCGACGGGATCTCCCGTTCCGAGGAGGCGGTCAACAGGGATCTTGCCGCCGACCGGAACGGAACCTGGAACACGATCACCGCGGTGTGGTCGCAGATCGGCAACACCGCGGGCGTGATCGCGGTGTGCATCGTCGTCTCGTCGCTGCTGCTGTGGCGGACCCGGGACCTGCGGCTGGCGCTCGTTCCGCCGGTCGCGATCGCCATGCAGGGGCTGATCTTCCTGATCGCGGCCAGGGTCGTGGATCGTGACCGCCCGCAGGTGGACAAGCTCGACGCGTCACCACCGACCGCGAGTTACCCCAGCGGGCACGTCGGCGCGTCGACCGGCCTGTACTTCGCATTCGCGCTGCTCGCCATGGGCATCGAACGCGCATGGCTGCGGTGGACGACAGTGATCCTCTGCCTTGCGATGCCATTACTCGTGGCATTCTCGCGGCTCTACCGCGGCATGCATCACGTCACGGACGTCGGCGCCGGCCTACTCAACGGCGCCATCTGCGCCCTACTCGCCTACGGCTGGTACCGCCACTGCACTTCTCGCCGGTGAAACAGCCCGGCGTTCCCAGCGGGAGCTGATGAGCGGGTCCGTGGACGGAGGCGGGCCGACGTTGCATTGGCCAGGAACCGAATCATGCCGCTGGGGTGAGGTAGGCGTGGATCGACCGCCGTAGGTTCCGAGTCATCTGCGGGTAGGTGACGCCGGTTGATCTCGCACACAGCTGGGAAAGGCAGGGACGATGGCTGAGGTATCCGACGCGACTCCGATCGATCGGACGGTGTTGCCGCCGCCCGATCCGTCGTTCCATGGTGAGATCCGAACGGATTTTGCGGACTCGTCGCCTGAGTTTCCGGAGCCGGTGAAGCCTCCGGCTGGTGCGCCGAACGTGTTGCTGGTGATGGGTGACGACATCGGTTTCGGGCATATGAGCGCGTTCGGGGGGCCTGCGCGCACGCCGGTGTTCGATCGGTTGGCGCAACACGGCCTGAGCTACACCAACTTCCACACCACTCCCGTCTGTGCGGCGTCGCGTGCCGCGTTGCTCACCGGTCGCAACGCGCATGCGGTCGGCATGGGTAGCGTGCCCGAGGCGTCGGCCGGGTTCCCGGGATACAACGCCTCGGTTCCGCGCAGCGCCGCGACGGTGCTGGAGATCTTGCGTCTGAACGGGTACGCCACGGCGTGGGTCGGCAAGACCCACCTCACCCCGATGCACGAGATCACCGCCGCCGGACCGTTCGACCGGTGGCCGATGGGCATGGGTGCGGAGTACTTCTACGGCTTCTTCGGTCCCGGCGTGAGCCAATGGCATCCGCCGCTGTGGGAGAACAGCACGCCGCTCCAACCGCCGAGGACTCCGGAGGAGGGCTATCACCTCGAGGCCGACATGGCCGACCACACGATCGGCTGGATCCAGCGACAGCAGTCGATCCAGCCGGACAAGCCGTGGATCGCCTACTACGCCCCGAACGGGCACAAGCCGCCGGTCGGTGTGCCCCGGGAGTGGATCGACAAGTACCGAGGCGAGTTCGACGACGGCTACGACGTACTGCGGGATCGCATCATCGCGCGGCAGAAGGAGCTGGGAATTGTCTCGGCCGACACCGAACTGTCGCCGTGGCCTGAGACCTTGCCGTCGTGGGACGAACTCACCGACAAAGACCGCAAGGTCGGCGCGCGCTGGATGGAAGTCTTCTGCGGCGCCGTCGAGCACACCGACTACCAGGTCGGCCGAATCGTCGAAGCGGTCGAGCAGCTGGGCGAACTGGACAACACCCTGATCATCTTCATCGCGGGCGATAACGGCCCGACGCCCGAGGGCGGCCTGCACGGCGCGATGAACAAGCTGACCTACTTCAACGGTCTGACGGAGTCGCTGGACGACCTTGTGGAGCGCCTGGACGAGTTCGGCGGCCCGACCTCGCACGGCTGCTATCCCGCCGCCTGGGCCTACGCCACGTCGACGCCGTACACCTACGGCAAGATGGTGACGTCGGGCGGCGGATGTAGCACGGCAGTCGTCATGTCCTGGCCGGCGCGCATCACCGACCGAGGAAGCTTCCGACGGCAGTTCCATCACCTCATCGATGTGTCGCCGACCATCCTCGAACTCGTGGGAGTGCCGGAGCCGACACGGGTGAACGGCATCGACCAGATGCCGATGCACGGCGTGAGCATGGCCTACACCTTCGACGATGCGACCGCGCCGGACCGGCATACGACGCAGTACTTCGAACTGACCGGCAGCCGCGCCATCTACAAGGACGGCTGGTGGGCCGGCACCCGGCACGGACTCGACGGCGTGACGGCCGCCGCCAAGGAGGTGGTGCCGTTCGACGAGGACGCGTGGGAGCTCTACGACCTGCGCAACGACTTCGGCCACGCCACCAACCTGGCAGCCCAGCACCCGGAGCGACTCGCCGAACTCCAGGAGCTCTTCGACCACGAGGCGCGCACCTACAACGTCTACCCCATGGTCAACAACGCCTTCGAACTACTGACCGCGAAACGGCCGCGGCTCGTCTCCGGCAACCGAGCCAGCTACAGCGCCGGCACGATCCGGCTCCCCGAGGACGGGGTCATCGACATCAAGAACCGGTCCTTCTCCGTCATCGCCGACGTGGACAACCCCGACGGCGACGCCGAGGGCATGCTCGTCACCATGGGCGGCGAGACCGGTGGATTCGCCTTCTACGTGCTCGAGGGCATACCGACGTTCCAGTACAACTGGCTCGGGCGAGAGCGGTACACGATCACCTCGTCCCAACCGCTGCCCAAAGGCGCGTCAACCATCCGCTTCGACTTCGCCTACGACGGCGGCGGCCCGGGCAAGGGCGGCACCGGCACGCTACGCATCGACGGCGAGGCCGTCGGCGACGGCCGGATCGACAAGACGGTCCCGGTGTACTTCTCGACCGACGACACCTTCGACGTGGGCGAGGACTGGGGCACACCCATCTCGTCGGCCTACAAACCGCCGTTCCGGTTCACCGGCACCCTCAAGACCGTCACGCTCGACGCCCAGTAGCTCCCACAACACACCGATGGCTGTCTATGCCAGGTCAGATGGTGATTTGTGCCCCCGGCAGGATTCGAACCTGCGACGCACGGTTTAGGAAACCGACGCTCTATCCCCTGAGCTACGGGGGCGCACGCGGGGACAGCTTAGCGGAGGAGAGGGTGGGGTCGTGGTCAGCCGGTGAGGGCGGTGACGCCGAGGTGGCCGGCGATGGAGTTGTAGCGCTCGGCGTACAGGGTGGTGCAGCGCGAGGCGGCACAACCGGCGCCGGCGAAGGCGATGCCGCGGACGGTGGCGGAGCTGGTGCCGCGGCGGGTGTAGACGGGGCCGCCGGAGTCGCCGCCGATGATCGCGACCAGTCCGCCGCGGGTGGCGCGGATGACGTACGTCGTGCAGCCGTCGGTGTCGCAGTACTTCGCCGAAGTCGAACGGACTGTGAGGCCGCAGAGGGACGTGCTGAAGCTGCCGGACTGGCAGACCACCGTGCCGACGCCGGGGTCGCCGCCGCCGGTGACGGTGCGGGTGTCGGCGGTGTCGCCGGGGCCATCGGTCCAGATCTTCGCGCCGTACGCGCTGCCGGTGACCAGCGACTGGTCGTAGTCCGGGTAGTTCGTCCGCAGCGTCGTGGTGCCGTAGTAGTTGGTGCCTGACTTCCACACCGTGCCCGCTGCGCCGCAGTGGCCGGCGGTGACAGTGCCGCGCTGACCGTTGGAGCGCCGTACGACGGAGAAGCCGGCGGTGCAGTTCTTCAGCGCGGAGGTGATCCGGGCACCGCCCCAGTGGCCGCCCTTCGGGGTGTCGCTCAGCCGGGTCGTTCGCGCAAGCGAGCCGGCGACAAGCTGTACGCCGGTCAGCCCGCGGAGACCCGACTGGGACGCGGGGGAGGTGGTCGCTTGGTCGTACTCGACCACGACGTTCTCGGTGACCGGGTCGAGGTCGGCCGCGAACGTCGTACGGCCTGCGTCGGACGACCAGTCGCGGGCGCTGACCGCGTTCCATGCGTCGGCGATCGACTGGGCCGAGCGGCAGCTGCGCTCCACGCCGACCATCTGCTTGCCCGCTGCGGGCAGGTTGCGGGCCATCGCGGACTGGTACTTCTTGGCGTCCAGGTGTGCGGAGTCGACGACGACCTTGTACCCGGTCGTGGCCGAGCCGACCACGCCGATGACGCCCTGGCTCAACCCGTACGGCAGGCCGGAGGTCGGACGACCGGTCGCGTCGAGCGGCTCGAGTGAACGCACCGCCGCTGAGATGCCGTCGCCGAGCGACTCGCCGAGCGGCCGCGCGTCGGACGCGGAGGTCGGCTGCGACAGGCGCTTCGCCTCGGTCGAGCTCGCACTCGGTTGTGCGTGGGAGCACACCGCGGCGCCCGTCACCGCGCCCGAAGAGGGCACGGTGAGGGCGACTGCGAAGAGTGAGGCTGAGCCGAGGGTGAGCAGCGGGACGGTAACAGAGAGTCGCACAAAGCTCCCAAGATCGGTGGACCGGCCACTAGATGTTCCGGTCAGAGACTCCGTTCCGTCAAGAGGTGATCACCGTCCGCGAACAATTGCGACTACCGTGCGCGAGCGTAACTCGCAAGTTGACGCCCGTCGGCGCCGAAGAACCGCAGCGTGTTCCCGTCCACTGCGATCCGCTTCGCGGCCTCCAGTACGCCGGTGTGCGGCACGTTGTTGCAGCCGATCATGTGCTGCGGGCCGGAGGTCGCGGTGAACTCGCCGCGCTGACCGATGCTGAACGTCCCCTGGAGTCCGTTGCAGCCGTCCGAGCCCGTCCACGTCCCGTCCGCGCGGAACACCAGCACCGGATCATCTGGCCGGGAGGCCTTCAGGGCTTTGAACCCGGCCATCTGCAGTGGCCGCCACGTGCCGGACACGGTCTGTGCGGTCGGTGGCTGCGGCGTGGGGGTCGCCGAGGCCGGCGCCTGTCCACCGGCGACCGGCGGCTGGGTCGGCTTGTCATTCGAGCCGGCCAGTCCGAAGCCGACGATCGCGATCGCCGCGACCGCGACGGCGGCCGCACCGGAGACGATCCAGGTACGCCGCTGGGCCCGCTGCGCGCCGGTGGTGGCGCGCTCGGTCAGGCCGGTGGTCTCTGGCACCGAGGCCGCGGCGCGTTCGAAGGTACCTCGCAGGTCATCCTCGAGATCGGTGTTGCTCACGACAACCTCTCATCAACACGGTTGGTCTTTCGGGCTTCCCGCAGCGAGGCGAGCGCCCGGCTCGCGGTCGCACGCACGGAGGACGGTTTGATGCCGAGCACGTCGGCGATCGTCTGGTCGTCCAGGTCCTGGTAGTAGCGCAGGACCAGCACGACCCGCTCCCGGGCGGACAGGGTGGCAAGCGCTCGCCAGAGGTCGTCGGAGTTCGCGATGCCCGTGGCGTGGTCGGGCACGGCGCCCTGAGGATCGATCTCGGCCGTGGGCGCCTCGCTGTACGAACGCCGCCGGGTCATCGACAGGAACTCGTTCACCAGGATGCGCCGGACGTAGTGGTGCGGGTCGTCCGCGTTCCGCACCTTCCGCCAGGAGCGGAACGCCTGCATCAACGCGATCTGCGCAAGGTCCTCCGCTCGCTGGTAGTCGCCGGAGACGGTGAACCCGAGCCGCACCAGTTCCTGTCCACGGGCGGATACGTACTCCTCGAACTCCACTCGCCACTCCCTGGCTGGGCGTACAACTCCTCACACCTATTAGACGCATCGAGCCGCCCACGTGCTGCAACCATTCGCGCACAGTTCGATCACTAGTGCAGCAGGAACTCCCGGACCGCTTCCTGGCCACGGGCGTCCCGTTGCACGCTGTGACCGCTTCCCGGTATGACGACCAACTCGGCGTTCCGCGAGTGCGCCTGCTCCCATCTGGACCAGTCCAGTGGGCAGAACAGGTCGTTGCTCCCGTGCAGGATCAGCGTGCGTGGCAATAGCTGCTGGGCGGCCGGGTACGTCGACACGCGGGCGGCCGGCCAACGCAGGCAGCCCTGGATCATCAGCTGGCCGCGCGCGGTCGCCATGTCGTACGGGTACAGCTGCTTCGGGTCCAATCGGCGTACGGCGTCGTCGAGGGCGGTCGCGCGGTCTGGCTTTCCCGACCATGGGAAGTGGAGGTCCGAGCAGAGGGTGGCCATGTGCAGGCCCGCGGACAGCGTGCCGTACGTGAGTCCTTTGCTGGTCATCTGCTGGAAGAGTTCCTTCAGGCCGGTGTCGTCGCCGGTGCGTGCGGCGTGCAGGATGGCTGGAATCCCTTTGAGCGTTGGGTTCACCGAGTTGAGGCTCGCGACCGACAGCGTCTCCATCAGGTCGGTCCCGCTGACGCCGTGCTGCACCAGCCAGGCCAGGTCTGCCACCGGGTCCGTCGTACACGCTGGGTCCTGACGACACGCTGCCTTGAGCACAGGGCCTGTCGCGGCCATCAGATCCATACCCATCGGGTCGAAGCCCTTGTGCGGTACGACCGAATCCAGCACGAGCGTCTGCACCTGGTCCGGGTACTTCAGGCCGTACTGCGCCGCCGTGAAGCTGCCGTACGACGTTCCGTCGAGTGTCAGCCGGTCGACCTTCAGGGACTGGCGCAGCTGCTCGATGTCGTCGACGGTGTCCGGCGTGCCGTAGTACCCGAGGCCTGTGCCGATTCGCTGAGCGCACTCGTCGACGGCCGTCGTGGGTGGTGTCAGGAAGTCCGAGCCGCCGACAGTCTCTTGTAGAGAAGCGCAATTGATGCCGTTCGATCCTGTGCCGCGCTGGTCGAACATGACGAGGCGGTAGTCGCGCAGCACGTCAGGATGCACGTTGCGCTGGAGACTGGGGAGGAGTGGTACGCCGGGCTGTCCGGGGCCGCCGGTGAGGAGCAGGAGAACACCGCGTGGTGCGTCGACGTTGTCGGCGGCGATGACCGCGAGGTCGAGTGACGGACCGTCGGCTCGTTGGCGGTCGAGCGGAACGTGCAGCGTCGTACAGGTAAAGCCTGCCGCACAGGGCTTGTTGTCCGCTGGCGCTGAGCAGGCGCTGCAGGCGAGAACCAGTGCGCAGAGCAGCCGGATCGTTCGCATGCATCAGCGTGCGGCAACGCGCCGGCCGCCGCAACCTGCCTCGCGGGTCGACCTCTGGAGGGACCCGCAAGGCAGGCGCGGGTTGACCCCGCTTCGGACGGCTTCGGGGTGCGCGTCCGGCGCGGGGGGTCAGCGGAGGCCGAGCGCCTTGGTCAGCTCGCCGGTCACCTGGCGCGGCGCCGGCAGGGTGCCGGGCTTGCCCTGGCCCTCCAGAGAGGTCGCCACCAGGCGGCGGCAGCCGAAGGCTTCGGCGGTGAACGACAGCACGCCGCGGTCGTTGTCGGTGAACCGCAGCACGTAGGTCGGGCCGAGTTCCTTGGTGCAGACGCTCGGCTCCTTGGCGACGGGTTTCGCCGCGTTGACCAGGGCGAACAGGTCGGTCGCCTGCTTGCCGTTGCGCTTGGTCGTGACGGTCGCGTAGTCCTGCCCGGTCGCGGCCGCGTCGTACTGGCAGATCGTCACGCGGACGGGGTGGAACGCGGAGGTGGCCGCGCCCTGGCCCCAGACCACCTTGTCGGCGGCGGTGCGGACGGCTGTGATCGTGTCCGGGCAGTCGGTGCTCGGTGTGCCGCTGGGTGACGGCGTGGGGGTGCCGGGGGTGGTCGGCGTATCCGTGGGCTGGGCGGCGGGCGGAGAGGTGGCGTTCTCGTTACCGCAGGCGGCGGCAACTCCGAGAACAGCCACGACGAGCGTCGCACCGATCAGGCCCCGTGTCCGTAATGCACTCACGACTCGGTCCTTCCGGGTTGGCAAGGTCACCCATGATGCTGGAAGGGCGTCACGTCGCGCGTGCCAGAACATCACGGCGGCGCGTCGTTCCGGTCACGCCGCCGGATCGTGCGGCAACCGAGGCAGACCTGTAACGTCCACGCGCTGGTCGCCAGTGACGGTCCGGGAGAAGCCATTCTCGGTCGGTCCCGGCGACTCGGTAATCTGGAGTTATGACGAGCCCGTACGAAGACGACGAGCCGCTGTTGCCGGAGCAGACCCGCGACGACGACCCGCGGACCTGGGGTGACAACGACTTCGGCAGCGACGACGACGATCGCATTCTGAACGAGGTCCCGCCCCACCACGGATGACCGCGACCGCGTTCCTCGTCCACGGCGGCCTCTGGGAAGCCATGGACGCCGAGGCCTTCTGGGGTACGCCGGGCATCACCGCCGGACTCGCGTCGTACGGCGTAGAGGTGCTCGCGCCGGATCGGCCGCAGTACGCAGGCGGGTGGGACCTCGAGGTCGCCGCCCTCGGTGAACAGCTGGCGAAACGTGCCGGTCCGCTCGGGATCGTTGGTGCCTCCAATGGGTGTACCGTCGCGGTCCTGCTGGCGCTGAAGTTTCCTGAGCTGGTCGATCGCCTCCTGCTGGCCTGGCCCGCGACCGGCGACGACGCCACCGGGAACGAACGTGCCCGGGCCGGAATGGTGAACCGCGGCTGCCCGGCGGACGTTGCGGACAGCCTGCTCGCCGGCGGGATTCTGCGTGGGGTGACGGACCAGCAACTGACGGAGCTGACACGTATTCGGGTGGCGGTGCTGCCGTCGGTACCGGAGAATCCGTCGCATCAGCGGAAGACGGTCGACGCGCTGCTGCGGTCGATCCGGGGGAGTCGTGAGCTGGCCGGGTGTCCCGAACCGCCGACGCCCGCCTTCCGGACACCGAACACGCCTTACCTGGATCAGCTGGTGCGAACGATCGTGGAGTTCGTCAACTGAGGGGGAGAGTGTGGAACTTCGGGGGTTTTCCGACGGTTACGGCGGCCAGGTCGCGAGCTGGGCCGTGAATGCGAAGGAAGTGGCGTTGCTGTCCGGTCGGGTGGAGTATCCGTTCCCGGAGGAGCTGCGGACGAACTGGCGGACGGTCGAGGAGGACATCCACTCCTATCTGTTGTTCGACGGCGAGCGGCCGGTGGGTTACGGCGAGATCTGGCTGGACGACGAGGAGGACGAGGTCGAACTCGCCCGGATCATCGTGGACCCGAACGTCCGGGGACGCGGGGTCGGCGCCGAACTCGTGCGGGCGTTGCTGGGGCCGGCGCTGAACGCCGGCTACTCGGAGGTCTTCCTGCGGGTCCGCCCGGAGAACGCGGCGGCGATCCGCGCCTACCACGGCAGCGGCTTCGTCGACGTTCCCGCCGCCTTGATGGAGGAGTGGAACGACGGCCAGCCGGTCCCGTACCGCTGGATGCGCTATGCCGGTGAGCAGATGGACGCCGGCGAGCTCAGGGGCTGAGGTTTTGATGCGTCCACCTGCTTGACGGCGGGTGTTACTGCTGCCGGGTGCGGAGCAGGTCGCGGATCTCGGTGAGCAGCTCCTGGTCGGTGGTCAGCGGGTCCGGCTCCGGCTCCTGACCGCGCGCGCGACGCTCGGCCAGCTTGTTCAGCGGCATCACGATGAAGAAGTAGACCGCTGCTGCGACGAACAGGAAGTTCAGCGCCGCCTGGAGGATCAGTCCGATCGAGAAGACCGACTGGTTGATCTCGAACTTCCAGACGCCGCTGATGTCCGGCTTGCCGAAGATCGCGGCGATCAGCGGGTTGATGAGACCGTCCACGACCGCGCCGATGATCTTGGTGAACGCGGCGCCGATGACGACGGCGACCGCGAGGTCGACGACGTTCCCGCGCATGACGAATTCCTTGAAGCCCTTGAGCATGTGGTGCCTCCACGAAGCGGGTGGTTTGTACCCGAGAAACGTAGGGCCGCAGGCTCCCGAGAGCGAGGTACCGCGCCGCGCGGCGACGCATCGTGCCACAACGTGTCCGCTGAGTGATCAGGCGTGATCGGACCCGACCGGAGTGGTGATCAGCTCGTGTCGGGTGTCAGCGCCACGGTGATCCGCGAGTTCGCACTGGCCTGGGCCAGTCGGGTGGCGATCTCCGGTGTGGTCGCGACCACGATCAGCGCGCCGTCCGCGGCCGAACGCGCCGCCGGCAGGGCGAGCACGCGAACGCTGCGCGCCAGCAGGCTCGCGGCGTCGGCGCTCGTGCTCGTTGCGGCGTACAGGTTGAGGTGGTCGCCGACCCGTAGCAGGGCGCTGATGTCGGCGTCGTCGACGCGGAACGGGTAGGCGAGCGACCCGGACGGCACAGCTGGTGGCCCCAGGAATCTGGCGTCGGTGAGTGGCTCGCCGGCTCTGACCGGTCCGCTCAGGATATGCGCGGTCAGGTCGGCGCCGGGTCTGAGGGCGCCGGCAGGCACCGCGCCCGGCGGTAGGTCGACGGTCCGCAGGTCGTCGCGCGTGGGCACGGCTCCGCCGGTGAGGTCGCGTGCGGCGGCCAGCACCGCGACCGTCGGCGGTGGCGAAGGGGAGAGGGCCAGGAGACCGAAGTACACAGCGGCCGCGGCGGCGACGCCGGCCAGGAGCCGACGGTGCCACCGGGCGGCACGGCGCAGATCACGAAGCAGGGAAGGGATTGTCATGCCGGAGAAGATACGAACTTCTCCGGCGTCCCTTCCGGTTATCCACAGGAAAAGATCAGGCGGCGCTGGTGCTCGAGGACGACGAGCCGCCCGACGACGAGCTGCCCGACGACGAGTCCTTCGAGGTCGACGACGACTTCGAGGACTCGGAAGACGAGCTGCTGGAGCTCGACGAGGACGACTCGGACTTGGCCGGGACCGCGCTCTTGCCGGACGACCGGCTGTCGGTCCGGTAGAAGCCGGAACCCTTGAACACCACGCCCACGGCGTTGAAGACCTTGCGGAGGTTGCCCTGGCAGTTCGGGCACACGGTCAGAGCATCGTCCGTGAAGCTCTGGCGCACCTCGAGCGCTTCACCACAGTCGGTGCACTGGTACTGGTACGTCGGCACGGTCGGTTCCCTTCAAGCCGCTGGCACTCCTACTACCCGACTGCTAATAATGCGCCAGCGGCCCGAAGTATTCCAACTCAGCCCTGTCGGCGCACCGTGAAGTTCCAGCACCCGGCCACCACGTTCCGCACCTGAACGGTGTCCACGGCCGGGTCCTCGAACAGTCGTTTGAGCTCCGTTTCGCTCGTCCCAGGCTCTGCGACGACACCGTCCAGCATCTGACCCGCGGCGTCGTACGGGCGCAGTACCGCCTGCCGGTCCCGGTAGTCGATCGGGAAGCCGTCCTCGGCCGGGCCGCCGCAGTCCGTTAGGTGCACGAACACCGGGCCGACCTCGGCGTACGGACCGCCGGCCGTCATCGGCCGGTGGGAGACCAGTGTGATCTGGGCGCCGGTGACGGCGAGCGTCAGGCAGCAGCGCAGCGGCTCGCCACCCTCCTCCGACGTCCGCGAAACGACGGCGTTTCCGAAATCGTCGTACCCGTTGCACCGGATTCGCTTCAGCTCGGAACCCGGTACGCCCTCATACCTCAACTCTGTGTTCATGTCGAGGGAACGCAGAGCAACGCAAAGTTGTGAGGGACCCCATTTGGGGTGGACGGGCGGATTCTCTACGGTTGGTCCGTGCCTCGCCTGCTTCGACTCGCCGTCATCGGCGGAATCGCCCTCCTCACGGTCCTCGTGGTGATCGCCGGGACCGTGATTTTCGTCGTCCGCCACTCGTTCCCGACGTACGACGGATCGATCGACCTGAACGGCCTCGACGGCGACGTCACCGTGGTCCGGGACGCGAACGCGATCCCGCAGATCTACGCCGACACCCCGGCCGACCTGTTCGCCGCGCAGGGGTACGTGGCGGCGCAGGACCGGTTCTTCGAGATGGACTTCCGCCGGCACGTCACCGCCGGGCGGCTCAGCGAGCTGTTCGGCAAGGACGCGCTCGAGACCGACAAGTTCGTCCGCACCCTCGGCTGGCGGCGGGTCGCCGAGCAGGAGCTGCCGCTGCTCAGCCCGAGCACCCGGGAGTACCTCGACGACTACGCCCGCGGCGTCAACGCGTACCTGTCCGGCCACAGCGGCTCCGGTCTGAGCCTGGAGTACGGCGTCCTGTCGCTGCAGCCCGGCGGGCCGAAGAACTACACCCCGGAGCCGTGGACCGCGGCGGACTCGCTGTCCTGGCTCAAGGCGATGGCGTGGGACCTCGGCGGCAATCTGGACGAGGAGATCACCCGGACGAAGCTGCTGGCCGCGTTCCCGGCGCGCAACATCGAGAGCCTCTACCCGCAGTACCCGTACGACCGGAACCAGCCGATCATGTCCAGCGGCACGGTCGGCAAGGACGGCAAGTTCACCACCGCGCCGGTCAGCCCCGAGCTCCGCCGCGGGATGCTGACCCAGGACCTGCTCAAGTCCCTCGACTCGGTCCAGAGTGTCGCCAAGGGCCTGCCCGAGCTGCTCGGCCAGGGCGACGGCGTCGGATCGAACTCCTGGGTCGTCTCCGGTGACCACACCACCACCGGCAAGCCGCTGCTGGCTAACGACCCGCACCTGGGCGCGACCATGCCGGGCATCTGGACGCAGGTCGGCCTGCACTGCAACAACGTCGGCAAGGACTGCCCGTTCGACGTCTCCGGCTTCAGCTTCTCCGGACTGCCCGGAGTGGTGATCGGCCACAACAATGCGATCTCGTGGGGCTTCACCAACCTCGATCCGGACGTCCAGGACCTGTATCTGGAGCGGATCGACGGCAACAACGTGCTCTACAACAACAAGTGGCGCGCGATGAGCACGCGCGAGGAGACGTTCAAGGTGGCCGGCCAGGACGAGCCGGTGAAGATCACCGTCCGCGAGACCCGGCACGGTCCGCTCATTTCGGACGTCGGCGAGGACGAGCGCAAGGTCGGCGAGCAGGCCGCGGCGCAGGCGAAGTACCCGACGGCGTACGGCGTTGCGCTGCAGTGGACCGCGCTGAACCCGGGCAAGACCGCCGACGCGCTGTTCGCGATCAACACCGCGCAGAACTGGACCCAGTTCCGGGCCGCGGCGCAACAGTTCCAGGTCCCCTCGCAGAACCTGGTGTACGCCGACACCGACGGCCACATCGGCTATCAGTCGCCCGGTCTGATCCCGATCCGCGCCACCGGTCGGGGTGACTGGCCGGTGCCCGGCTGGGACCCGAAGTACTACTGGAAGGGCTACATACCCTTCGATGCGTTGCCGACCGAGTTCGATCCACCGGACGGGATCATCGTCACCGCCAACCAGGCAGTGGTGCCGAACACGTACACCTACTACCTGACGAACTCCTGGGACTACGGCTACCGAAGTCAGCAGATCCTCGACCGGATCAAGGCCGCCGGCAAGCTGGACGCGAACGCGATGGCGTCGATCCAGCTGGACACCAAGAACAAGGCCGCCGAGATGCTGGTGCCGTACCTGCTCCGGATCAGCATCGACGACGCGTTCGAGAAGCAGGGTCAGGACACCTTGCGGAACTGGGACTTCACCCAGCCGCCGGACTCCGCCGCAGCCGCGTACTTCAACGTGGTCTGGCGCAACCTGCTCGCCCTGACCTTCCACGACCAGCTCCCGGAGGGCACCTGGCCGGACGGCGGTTCGCGCTGGTTCGAGGTGATCCATAACCTGCTCGGCCAGCCGAACAGCGGCTGGTGGGACAACATCGGCACGCCGCAGAAGGAGAGCCGCGACGACATCCTGCGCGAGGCCCTGGTCAACGCGCGGACCGAGATCACCCAGAAGATGGCGCGCGAGCCGGTCAACTGGCAGTGGGGCAAGCTGCACAAGCTCACGCTGACCAACCAGACACTGGGCAAGTCCGGCATCGGACTGGTCGAGAAGATCTTCAACCGCGGCCCCTACCAGCTCGGCGGCGGTACGTCGATCGTCGACGCGACCGCGTGGGACGCCTCCGAGGGGTACGACGTGACGGCCACCCCGTCGATGCGGATGGTCGTGGACCTCTCGGACTTCGACCAGTCCCGCTGGGTGAACCTGACCGGCGTGTCCGGGCACGCGTTCTCGTCCAACTACGTCGATCAGACCAAGCTGTGGGTCAAGGGCGAGACCCTGCAGTGGGCCTACACCAAGGGCGCCGTCGAAGCGACCCGCAAGCACTCACTGACCTTCACCAAGCCGGACCGGTAGCTGTCACCAAGCGGGCGCGCTGGCCTCGGCGAACAGTTCCTCAGGCCAGGTCCAGAGCGCCCGCTGGGTCAGCAGGATCGAGATGGTGCCGTCCGCCGGCGTGGTCGACCACAGCGATCCCAGACCGCCCGCCCAGCCGTACCGGTCGCTGCTGACGGACACGCCGTAGCCCCAACCGGTGTCCGGCCCGAGGAACCCGGCTGCTGCCTCTCGCTGCGCCGGTGTGAGCTGGTCCGTCGTCATTTCCTCGACCGCAGCCGGAGACAGAAGACCGCCGGTCAGCAGCATCCGCGTGAACGCGTGGAAGTCGTCGACGGTCGACACCAGCCCACCACTGGCGTCCGGGAACGACGGCGGCGTCAGCCACTGGCTGCCCTCCGCCGGATCCAGTACGTCCTCTCCGACGTACGCGGTGGTCAGCCGCGCGGGATCTACTGCAGTGAACCCGGTGTCACGCATTCCGAGCGGTTCGAAGATCCGCTCGCGGAGGAACTCCTCCAGCGGCTGCCCGGCGACTCGTGCAATCAGTACGCCGAGCAGGTGCGAGCCAGTCGAGTACAGCCAGCGCTCACCCGGCTGGTACTGCAGCGGCAGCGTCCCCAGCCGCCGCATCCACTCATCCGGGTCCAACGGAGTACGCGGCACCGGCGGACCGAAGGTGTGGAGCTCCAGTTCCTCCTCGCGCTGCCGCAGCGCCGGGTTGTCCGACTCGCCCAGCCCGACCCGGAACGTGAGCAGGTCCCGCACCGTGATCGGCCGGGCCGCAGGCACCGTGTCGTCGATCGGCCCGTCCGGGTGCCGCAGTACGACGGGATGAGCCAGCTCCGGCAGCACGTCGGCAACCGGTGCGTTCATGGACAGCCGGAGCTCGTCGACCAGGATCATGGTCGCGGCCGCGACGATCGGCTTGGTGAACGACGAGACCCGGAACAGGCTGTCCCGGTGCATCTCGGGGCCGTCGTACGCCGTCCGGCCGAGCACCTCGACCCGTGTCTCGTCACCACGGCTGGTGAGGCTGATGAGTCCGGGTACGGCCCCGTTGTCGACGTACGTCTGCAACATCAGCTCAGTCCACCAGCGAACGGCATGTCGCGCCATTGGGCCGCGAACATCCGGATCCCGTCGGCCAGCGCTGCCTCGTCGTACGCCCGGCACAGGTCCGGTCCGAAGCCGGCGAGGTCCCATTCGATCGGTCCGAGCGTGGCGTCCTCGAAGTCGGCCCACAGCGGCCCGTCGACGGTGATGATGAGGTTCCAGGACGGGGCGTCGCCGTGCACGGGCTGGACTGTCGCCGACGGGAAGACCGACTCGAACCCGGCCCGGCTGGTCAGGACAGGCTCCAGCACCTTCCACTCGGCTCTCGCGCGGTCGACGTCCTTCTGCTCGAGCAGACCGGGCACCGCCTCGGCCGTATCCAGGCCTGCACCGATCAGCCGCAGCGGGCTCATCCAGGTCAGCTCTCCCGGGTAGCCCGCGAGCTGGGCGTGTAGCTCCGTCACACGAGCAGTGGCACCGAAGTAGTCGGGCTCGGCGGTCTGGTCCACTTCCACATACGTCCAGAAGGTTATGGACAGCCCGTCTTGCTCCACCGGCTCCACCGGCTCCACCGGCTCGAGCGGCACCAGTGGAGTCGGTGGCACCACGGGCACGCCCTGCTCGGCCAGCCAGGCGACAACGTCGAGTTCGCGCTGCTGACGGCGTACTGCGGGCTCTGGTTCTCCGAGACCGTCCGGGAGGTTCATCGGGACCCGTGCGACCACCGGCGACGGCCGCAGGTGCACGACCGTCGAGAAGGCGGTGTAGAGCACTCTCGGGTCGGTGACCGTCAGGCCAAGTTTGCGTGCGGCTGTGGCTGCGGCTTGGACCGCGGTCTCAGTCATCTCCTGATCTTCGCAGCGTGATCAAGCGAGTTGGTGTGATCGCAGCGTCGACCGGTCGGTCGTGCGTGTCGGACGGGAGTGCCTCCACGACCTCGGGGTCGTACACAGCGGCCCAGACCGGCGTACCGGGGCGGATGCGGGCGAGAGCGCGGTCGTACGAGCCGCCGCCGCGGCCCAGGCGCACGCCGTCGCGGGCAACGGCCACGGCCGGACAGATGACCAGATCGGCCGTAGCAATGGCGTCCGAGCCCAGATCGATCGGCGGCTCGGACAGACCGAGCCGACCGGGCACCAGGTCGGCCGCACCGGGCGCAATGCCCCATCCGAGGTCGTTGTCGGCGTACAGGATCGGCAGCAGCACCTCGCGGTCGGTCGCGAGCAGCCAGTCGATCAGCGCGCCGGTCTTCGGCTCCCGGCCCATCGAGACGTACAGAGCCACCCGGTGGACGTCGGGCAGCACCTCCTGGGCACACCTCAGCAGCCCTTCCGCGTGCGGGCGCTGCTCCCGCGCGCCGAGGAAATACTGTCGCGCCACGACCTTCGACTCAAACACGATCCGATCGTATGAGCGTGACGCGGGCAACACTGGGATTGCCGGCTGTCCCCTAGGGTTGGTGCATGGGTGAGGTGGGTCTCAGACAAGCGCAGGAGAAGATGCGCGCGGCCGGTGCTGCCGACGTTGCAATACGCGTCTTCACGCACTATTACCGGCTGCTCGAATCGGGTCAGTGGGGAAAGATCCGCGAGGACGACATCGAACCGGTGGGCGACCTGCCGCACCTCGACCACCTCGATCCGCATCCGGACGCCATGCGCGCCGCGCTGGCCGAGACGGTGGTGATCAAGCTCAACGGCGGCCTCGGTACGTCGATGGGCGTCACCGGCCCGAAGTCCGCGCTGCAGGTCAAGGACGGGCTGAGCTTCCTCGACATCATCGCCCGCCAGATCCTGAGCACCCGGCGCAAGTACGACGTGCCGCTGCCGCTGGTGCTGATGAACTCGTTCCGCACCAAGACCGAGTCGCTGCAGATCCTCAGCGAGTACGACGGCCTGGCGATCGACGGACTGCCGCTCGACTTCCTGCAGAACATGGAGCCGAAGCTGCTCGCCGACGACCTGACGCCGGCCGAGTGGGAGCCGGACCCGGAGCTGGCATGGTGCCCGCCGGGACACGGCGACCTGTTCACCGCGATGGTTGCCTCCGGCACCCTTGACGCCCTGCGCGAGCACGGCTTCCGGCACGCGTTCATCTCGAACGCCGACAACCTCGGCGCGACGCCGGACCCGCGGATCGCCGCGTGGATGGCGGAACACGACGTACCGTTCGGTATGGAGGTCTGCCGGCGCACCAGGTCGGACCGCAAGGGCGGCCACGTCGCGGTGCGCAAGTCCGACGGCCGGCTGATCCTGCGGGACAGTGCACAGGTCGCCGACGAGGACACGCAGTACTTCCAGGACGTCACCCGGCACAAGACGTTCAACACCAACAACCTGTGGATCGACCTGGACCGGCTCGCCGAGCTGATGGACGGGCACGACGGGATCCTCGGCCTGCCGATCATCGTCAACCGCAAGACCGTCGACCCCGCCGACCCGACGTCGCCGAAGGTGATCCAGCTGGAGACCGGGATGGGCACCGCGATCGAGACCTTCGAGGGCTCGCAGGCGGTGCTGGTCGACCGGAGCCGGTTCAAGCCGGTGAAGACGACCAACGACCTGCTCGTCCTGCGCTCGGACGTGTACGAACTCGACGAGGCCGGCGACCTGACCACGACCCACGAGGGCGACGAGCCGTACGTCGACCTGGACCCGGAGTACTTCAAGATCCTCGCCGACTTCGACACCCGGTTCGCGGCCGGGCCGCCATCGCTGGTCCGCGCCGACCGGCTCGAGGTGCGCGGTGACGTTGCCTTCGGCAAGGATGTGGTGGTGGTCGGGGACGTCGAGGTGGAGGCCGCGGCCGGTGAGCGCCGGGTGATCCCGGACGGGACCGAGCTCGGCGGCTGAGCGCACCGTGATGGACGACCTGCTGATCAGGCCGTTGGATCCGTCCGACACGGACGAAGCCGCCGCGGTCTGGTGGCGCTCGCGGCACGCCGACGGATCGCAGCTGCCGCCGTCGATCCACACCGCCGCTCAGGTGGCGACCTGGTTCGCGGACGTGCTGCTGCCGGACGGGCAGACCTGGCTGGCGGTCGACGACGGCCGGATCGTCGCGGTCCTGACCCTCGACGGCGACGACCTGGACCAGCTGTACGTCGTACCGGAGGCGGCCGGCCAGGGCGTCGGATCGACCCTCGTGGACCTCGCCAAGGACCTCCGCCCCGGCGGTCTGGCGCTCTGGACCTTCCAGACCAACACCCGGGCCCAGGCCTTCTACCGATCCCATGGCTTCGTCGAGGTACGCCGTACCGATGGCACCGCCAACGAGGAACGCGCCCCCGACGTGCGGATGACCTGGGGCAACCACCCGGAGGGTGTGGATTAGGGTCAGGCTCGTGAGACGGAGTGTTGATGAGCATTTGGAGGCCGTGCTCGGGCGGGTGACGGCACTGCCGGCGTTCGACCAGCCATTGATGGACGCGGTCGGGTTGGTGCTGTGTGAGGACATCGTCTCGGGGGTGAGCCTGCCGGGCTTCGACAACTCGGCCATGGACGGGTACGCCGTCCAGGCCGGTGACCTGGCCGGGGCCTCCGACGAGAATCCGATCGCCCTGCCGGTGGTGGGGGAGTTCCGGGCCGGGCGTAGCGAGCCGATCGTGGTGACTCCCGGTACCTGCGTGCGGATCATGACCGGTGCGCCGATGCCGCGCGGCGCGGACAGCGTTGTACCGGTGGAGTGGACCGACGGCGGGACCGTCAACGTCCGCATCACCCAGCAGCCGCCCGTCGGTGGCTCGGTGCGGTACGCCGGCGAGGACGTGACGGCCGGAGTACAGGTGCTGGACCGCGACACCCTCCTGGGTCCGCGACAGATCGCCGTACTCGCCGCTGTCGGCCGGGCGCGGGTGAAGGCCCGTCCGCGGCCGCGGGTCGTGGTGATCTCCACCGGAGCCGAGCTGCGTGAGCCGGGGAGCCGACTGGGCGACGGGCAGATCTACGACTCGAACAGCTACACCATGGCAGCGTGCGCACGAGACGCCGGAGCGGTCGTATACCGCGTCGGCATCGTCGATGACGACCCCAAACGGATCATGGACGCCTTGTCCGACCAGTTGGTGCGTGCTGACCTGGTCATCACCACTGGTGGCGTCAGCATGGGCGCGTACGACGTGGTGAAGGAGGAGCTGTCCAAGCTGGGCACAGTGGACTTCCCGCAGGTCGCTATGCAGCCGGGGAAGCCGCAGGGGTTCGGTGTGATCGGTGAGGACGAGGTGCCGATCTTCACGCTGCCCGGGAACCCGGTGTCGGCGTACGTGTCGTTCGAGGTGTTCGTGCGGCCCGCACTGCGCAAGCTGATGGGGCAGATGCCGTACCGGCGGTCACTGGTCCCGGGGGTGACGCTGGACGGGTTCAGCTCGCCGGGTGGGCGGCGGCAGTTCGTCCGCGCCACGGCCACATCCGGCGACGAGGGCTGGATCGCCAGTACAGTCGGCGGGCACGGCTCACACCTGCTGGGCGGGTTGAGCCGGGCGAACGCACTGATCGTGGTGCCCGAGGACGTGACAGCGGTCCGGGCCGGCGACCAGGTCGAGCTGATGCTGTTAGGGGGTGTCTGATGGTTCCACGCCTACTGCGGGGCACTCGGCACGGCACCTCCTCGCTACGGCGTGGAACCACCAGACACCCCCAGACGAGGAGACCGGATGACCGAACCGCCTGCCGGGCTGACCCATGTCGACGAGACCGGGGCCGCGCGGATGGTCGACGTGTCGGCCAAGGACGTCGGCAGCCGGCGAGCCGTTGCCAGCGGCAAGGTTCTGGTGTCGGCCGAGGTGGTGACCGCGCTGCGCGGCGAGGGCGTGCCGAAGGGTGACGCGCTCGGGGTCGCCCGGATCGCCGGCATCATGGGCGCGAAGCGGACGCCGGACCTGGTCCCGCTCTGCCATCCGATCGCGATCACCGGCGCCAAGGTCGACCTCGAGGTCGCGGACGACGCCGTACTGATCCGGGCGCAGGTGAAGACGGCCGACCGCACCGGTGTCGAGATGGAAGCGCTGACCGCGGTCGCGGTCGCCGGGCTGGCCGTCATCGACATGGTCAAGGCGCTGGATCCGGCGGCAGTGCTGTCCGACGTACGGGTGGAGTTGAAAGAGGGCGGCAAGACCGGGCACTGGGAGCGGCCGTGAGAGCGCTTGTCGTCAGCGTGTCCAACCGCGCGGCCGCTGGGATATATACAGATACCACTGGCCCACTGATCGCCCAGCGGTTGAGTGACTGGGGCTTCGAGGTGTCAGGACCCTCCGTCGTCCCGGACGGCCCACCGGTCGGTGACGCGTTACGTGCTGCGGTCGAGGCGTCGTACGACGTTGTGCTGACGACAGGTGGTACGGGGATCTCGCCGACGGACGAGACGCCCGAGCAGACGGCTGCTGTGCTGTCGAAGGTCGTGCCGGGCATTGCTGAAGCGATCCGGGCCTATGGCGTCGCCAACGGAGTACCGACGGCCGCACTGTCGCGTGGGCTCGCCGGAGTTGCCGGTACTACGGTCATCGTCAACCTGCCTGGTTCACGTGGTGGGGTGAAAGACGGCCTCGCCGTACTGGAGCCGCTGCTGCGACATGCGGTCGAGCAGGTGCACGGCGGCGACCACGTGCGGACGGATACCGACTGATGGCGATCGTGCACTGGCCTGTCGAACTGCAGCACGGACAGGTCGGGCTGCGCCCGCTACGGGCCGGCGACGGAGGCGAGTGGGCTGCCGCGCGCCAGCGGAACGTGAGCTGGCTGCGGCCGTGGGACGCGACCCAACCGCCCGGTGCGGAGGACGGTGCGCGCACGTTCCGCGCCATGGCACGTGACTGGAACCGGCAGGCGCGGTACGGGCGGATGCTGCCCTTCGTCATCACGTACGGCGGTGCAGCGGGCGCCGGCGCCCGGTCGAAGTGGCCCCTCGTCGGACAGCTCACGGTGTCCGGCATCACCTACGGCTCGGCCCGCTGGGCGAACCTCGGCTACTGGGTCGACGAGCAGTACGCCGGACGCGGGATCGTCCCGACCGCGGTGGCGATGGCCGCCGACCACTGCTGGTTCACGCTTGGCCTGCACCGGATCGAAGTGGCGATCCGCCCCGAGAACAAGGCAAGTCTGCGGGTTGTGGAGAAGCTCGGCTTCCGGTACGAAGGCGAGCGGCCGCGGTTCCTGCACATCGACGGCGACTGGCGCGACCACCGCATCTTCGCGCTCAACGTCGAAGAGGTCGGGCCCGGTCTCGTAGCGCGATTGCGCTGACTACCCTGCGTGCTATTCACATCAGTCACACGAGTCTTCTTGCGACACACCGTCCCACGTACCTCATCTGGCCCCCGCCGCGCCTTAGCGTCGTCGCATGGGGACGACAGGGCTGATCTATGTGGCGATCGTCGCCGCGTGGGCTGCCTACCTCGTCCCGATGTGGCTGAAGCGAGGCGACGAAGCGCGGCGCCAACCAGTCGTGCCGTCCTCCGCCGAAGCACGAGTGCTTTCGCGCGACCCGTCGCGGCCGAGGTACGTCGTACGCCCGGCCGGGACCACCGCCGCCGACGACCCGTCGCCGCCCAAGCGGTACGTCCCCAACCGAGCCCGCCGGGTGGCCGCGATGCGCCGTCGGCGGGTGCTGTCGATCCTGACCCTTTCGCTGCTGTCGGTCGTCGCACTCGCCGGACTCGCGATGCTGCCCTGGTGGACGGTCGCCATCCCCGGCGCATCGATCCTCGGCTTCGTCGTACTCACCCGGGTGCAACTGCGACGCCAGGCGCGCACCCGTGCCCGGATCGCCGCCCAGCGTCGTACCCATTCCCAGTCCCGGCACGACCGGGGCCCGGCCGGCAAGCCCGCGCCGTCCCCCGACGAGGAGATGACCATCGAGGTCAAGCTCCCCGCCACGCCGGCTCCCGCCGAGCCCAAGGAGAAGCCCGCCGCCGAAGGGCTCTGGGACCCGGTGCCGGTCACGCTCCCGACGTACGTCCTCAAGGAGAAAGCGCCCGACCGGACGGTCCGCACAATCTCCCTCACCGACGACGAAGTCTTCTCCAGCGCCCGCACCACCGACCCCGCCGAGAAGCCCTTGCAGACCGAGGCTCCACCCCCTCAGGAAGCCGAGCAGCCCGAGGTGCGGCGCGCCGTCGGCGACTGAAACCGGCTGGACACCGTCGGTTTTAACCGGCGACCATAGGCGTGTTAGAGTTTCGCGGTCGCCAGGGAAACCGAAGCGACCAGCTTGGGGCTGTGGCGCAGTTGGTAGCGCGCTTCGTTCGCAACGAAGAGGCCAGGGGTTCGAATCCCCTCAGCTCCACCAAGTAGCGTTCAGGCCGGTATCCCTCTCGGGGAGCCGGCCTTCTACTTGCACGCACCGGGGCGTCGGCCGAGTCCGCCCTTCACATCGTCGCCATGGGTATCGGATAACGTTTGTCGCGCGGCGCGACCAACGAGGAGTTCGTGTCCATCATCGATGCAAGGACCTACCGTGCCCGTAAGCCCTGCCCTTCTCGTCGGCTTCGTCATGCTGTCGGCGCTACTGTCGAGCATTCCCGGACCATCGGTGGTGCTGGAAACCGGTCGTGCAATTACGCATGGACGATCGTCTGCCATGTGGATCGTGGTAGGCAACGCGATCGGCGGGATGATGCTCCTTGGTCTGGTGCTGGCCGGCCTCGGCGCACTCGTCGCGGCCTCGGCCCACCTGTTCATGATCGTGAAGATCCTCGGAGCCCTGTACCTGCTCTGGCTCGGTGTCCACTCTCTGCTCGCTGCGCGCGGCGGGTTGACCGATGAGTTCGTTGCCGTGAGCGAGCCCAGCGAGACGTCACGGCGACGGCTTGTACGCCGGGGATTTCTGGTGGGGGTGGCCAACCCCAAGAGCATCGTGTCGCTGATGGCGATCCTGCCGCAGTTCGTCGACCACTCACGCGGTGATGCGCCGCTGCAGATGCTGATCATCGGCCTCGCCGGCGGCGTGGCTCAGGTCGTGATCGAGACGATCTGGGTGCACGCGGCTGCGGGCATGCGGATGTGGTTCCTGCGCCGTCCTCGCCGCATCAAGGCCGTGAAAGCCGCGGGCGGCGTCGCCATGATCGGACTTGCCGGCAAACTCGCGTTCCAGCGCTGAGACGATCGCTGATACCGGTCGTTGGCGTGGAGAGCCGGGTCCAGGTGGCCGGACGACGTGGGCGGATACCTGGCACGCTGTTGTCTCAGGTTGAGAATCGCGTCAGCTAATCTTGACTCGTTCCAGAAAACGCGGAAGACTGCGACGCGTGCCGACGGCTGATGAGCTCCAGGGGTTGTTGCGTGGGGCTTCGTTGCGGGTGACGCGGCCGCGGGTGGCGGTGCTGGCCGCGGTGTACGAGCATCCGCATGCGGACACGGACTCGATTATCGGTGCCGTGCGCAACGAATTGCCCCAGGCGTCGCACCAGGCGGTGTACGACTCGCTGCACACGTTGACGGCGGCGGGCCTGGTGCGGCGGATCCAGCCGTTGGGGTCGGTGGCGCGGTACGAATCGCGGGTGGGTGACAACCATCACCACGCCGTCTGCCGGACCTGCGGCACCATCACCGACGTCGACTGTGCGGTCGGGCATGCGCCCTGCCTGACCGCGTCCGAGGACCACGGGTTCGTCATCGACGAGGCCGAGGTCATCTATTGGGGGCTGTGCGCCGACTGCTCACGCCGTACCTGATCTTCCGTTGAAGAACGTCCAGTCCTGGAAGGAATCCGATGTCCGAGATCCATGAGCCACTGCCCGGTGAAGGTAGCGAGGAGAGCCGCGGCGAGGAGGATGCGCAGGCGTCCGGCGGTTGCCCCGTCGCCCACGGTCAGGGTGTGCACCCGACCAGCGGGAACGCGAACCGCGGCTGGTGGCCGAACCAGCTGAACCTGAAGATCCTGGCCAAGAACCCGGCCGTGGCGAACCCGCTGGGCGAGTCGTTCGACTACGCCGCCGCGTTCCAGAGCCTCGACCTGGCTGCCGTGAAGGCCGACATCGCCGAGGTGCTGACCACTTCGCAGGACTGGTGGCCGGCTGACTTCGGGAACTACGGCCCGCTGATGATCCGGATGGCCTGGCACAGCGCCGGCACCTACCGGATCAGCGACGGTCGCGGCGGCGCCGGTGCGGGTCAGCAGCGGTTCGCCCCGCTGAACAGCTGGCCGGACAACGCCAACCTGGACAAGGCGCGCCGGCTGCTCTGGCCGGTGAAGAAGAAGTACGGCCAGAAGCTCTCCTGGGCCGACCTGCTGATCCTGACCGGCAACGTCGCACTCGAGACGATGGGCTTCAAGACCTTCGGGTACGCCGGTGGCCGCGCGGATGTGTGGGAGCCGGAGGACGACGTCTACTGGGGCCCGGAGACCACGTGGCTGGGAGACGAGCGGTACTCCGGCGACCGCGAGCTGCAGGAGCCGCTCGGCGCGGTGCAGATGGGTCTCATCTACGTGAACCCGGAAGGCCCGAACGGCAACCCGGACCCGATCGCCTCGGCCCGCGACATCCGCGAGACCTTCGGCCGGATGGCGATGAACGACGAGGAGACCGTCGCGCTGATCGCCGGCGGCCACACCTTCGGCAAGACGCACGGTGCGGCCGACCCGGAGCAGTACGTCGGGGCCGAGCCGGAGGGCGCGCCGATGGACCACCAGGGCCTCGGCTGGCGCAACACGTACAACAGCGGTCACGGCCCGGACGCGATCACCAGCGGTCTGGAGGTCACCTGGACCACGACGCCGGCGAAGTGGGGTAACGACTTCTTCAACCTCCTGTTCGGCTACGAGTGGGAGCTGACGAAGAGCCCGGCCGGTGCGAACCAGTGGGTGGCCAAGGACGCCGAGGAGATCATCCCGAACGCGTTCGACCCGGCCAAGAAGCAGAAGCCGACCATGCTGACGACGGACCTGGCGCTGCGCTTCGACCCGATCTACGAGCCGATCTCGCGCCGGTTCAAGGACAACCCGGACGAGTTCGCGGACGCGTTCGCGCGGGCCTGGTTCAAGCTGACCCACCGCGACATGGGCCCGATCGTGCGGTACCTCGGCCCGGAGGTTCCGGGCGAGGTGCTGATCTGGCAGGACCCGCTGCCGGCCGTGGACCACGAGCTGATCGGCGAGGCCGACGTGACCGCGCTGAAGGCGGCCATCGCGGCGTCCGGCCTGTCGGTGTCGCAGCTGGTCTCGACCGCGTGGGCGTCGGCGTCGACGTTCCGCGGCAGTGACAAGCGTGGTGGCGCCAACGGTGCCCGCGTCCGCCTGCAGCCGCAGGCCGGCTGGGAGGTCAACAACCCGGACCAACTGGCGCAGGCGCTGCGGACGCTCGAGGGCATCCAGCAGTCGTTCGGCAAGCCGGTCTCGCTGGCCGACGTGATCGTCCTCGCCGGCGGTGTCGGGGTGGAGATCGCGGCGAAGAACGCCGGGCACGACGTCGTCGTACCGTTCACGCCTGGTCGTGTGGACGCTTCCGCGGAGCAGACCGACGCCGACTCGTTCGCCGCGCTCGAGCCGGTCGCGGACGGGTTCCGCAACTACAACGGCAAGGGCAACCGGCTTCCGGCGGAGTACCTGCTGCTGGACCGGGCGAACCTGCTCACCCTGAGCGCGCCGGAGCTGACCGTCCTGGTCGGCGGCCTGCGGGTCCTGGGTGCGAACTACGACGGTTCGAAGTACGGCGTCCTGACCGACAACCCGGGCACGCTCACGAACGACTTCTTCGTGAACCTGCTCGACCTCGGCACCGAATGGCACGCGACCGACGACAGCCAGGAGACGTTCGAGGCCAGCGTCAACGGCGAGGTCAAGTGGACCGGCACCCGCGCCGACCTCGTCTTCGGCTCGAACTCCGAACTCCGCGCCGTCGCCGAGGTCTACGCCAGCGACGACGCCCAGCAGAAGTTCCTCACCGACTTCGTAGCCACCTGGCACAAGGTCATGGAACTCGACCGCTTCGACCTGCGCTAACTCGGCAACCCCCGAACCGGCTCCCCTTTTTCCTTGGGGGAGCCGGTTCGCTTTGTGTGTCATCCGGTCGTCACATCGACACCGCCGCCCGTGGTTCGTGGTACAGGATGGGTGCCGGTGTGGTCGACTTGGAACTGGAAGCCGTGGGGGCTGATCCATTCGATTCCGCCGGTGGGCAGGCGTCGGCTTCGCCAGCCGCCGAAGGTTTTGGCGCGGTGGTGGAGTCGGCCTTGCGGTATGAGGTTGTGGGTGCTGGTCTGCCCCGGTGGACCGGTGCGGTCGTACGGCGTGATGTGGTCCTGGTCCATTCGCGTGGTGGCCTCGGCGCCGCTGTACGGGAACATGTCGACCGGGTGTTGCAAGCGGACCCGTTCGCGGATTCGGTCCGGGATCTCGTAGCAGTGAACGCTGACCTGGTCGTGAAGGTCGATCACGGGCTTGATGACGACTTGATCGTGGCCGAGTAGCTCGCTCAGCTGACTTGCCAGGAGCGGTCCGAGTTCTTCGACGCGCAGTACGCCGGTGCCGGTGGCAAGCGTCTGGTCGGTCAGGTGGACGAACAGGGTGTGTCGTGTGCGTCGACCGCTGCCAGCGCCGAGTCCGTTGCTGTGGGCATCCTGTTTGATCGCAGCTAGCCGGGCCGGCAGTTCGCCTGCCAGCATCCGCCGCGAGAACGCGTCCATGCCATCGTCTGCGTTGCCCATGGATGGCGCAGCTGTGTCGGCGGCCGGTGTGTCCGGGTCGGCCCAGTCATCCGGCTCGGCCTGTGGAGGCCGCAGCGTTTGGGGCGGATCGGGAGCTGGCTCGGCACGATTGCCGGAGGTGGCGAGGTGGGTTGGTTGGGTGCGGGCCAGGTCGCTAGCGAGGTGGCGAGCGACCTCGATGAGTTGGTGGGCCGCGGCCGGGTCGGCTATCCAGCCGATGGCCTTTGCGCGGCGCTGATCCAGGTCGTCGGTGTCGCCAAGCGTCTTCAACGCGCGGGCGAGGTCGTCGATCGTGGCGTCGAACCTGATCACGTCACCTGCGGCCGCACGGACCCAGAACCGTTTCGTGCCGTGGACGTCGGACGGAGCGACGAACACGCCCCGCGAACGCGCAGCTGCTTCGGCCTGGGCTTTGGCCAGCTCGGGCTCGGCCTGCCAGACGGCCGCAGTGACGATGGTTGCCAATCGGCCAGGTGTCACGGTGTCGACGATCCCGACGACTCGCCGGTCGACGATCGCGGCGGCCTCCAACGACAGGGACAAGCAGGCGTGCGCGATCTTGCGCGCCCGCCACGGGACGGCATTCCCGGCCAGTACTGCGGCCCAGATCCTCGGCAGGCGATGGCGAAGCGCCAGCGCCTCGCCGATGAAGGACGCGGCGGCGCCCGTCGACATGCGCATCACCGCACCGAACTCGATCGGCGCGAACTCCGCGACGCCCGGACAGCCGACCCCGCCGTACACCTGGATCCGCTCGCAGCCCGGCAGCGGCTCACCGGACACCACCGCGTTGCGATCGGCGAAGGCGAGCGCCGCCTCCAGCATTCTGACGGCGGCGCGCTCCTGGATCTGGACGAACTCCGAGGCCGCGGCCAGCAGGTCCGCGGGGGCGAGCTCGTCCAGATCTCCTTCGAACATGTGTTCTATTTTAGATCACAATTGGATCTCGGCCAAATCGACCCGGGTCAGAATCCCTTATCCACAAGGGAAATGCTGAGCTGTCAGGCGTTAGTTGCTGCAGGTCTGCGATGTGGTCGCCGGGGTTGTGGAGCCGCCGTCCGGGTCCACGAGGACCGGGCGGAGGTCGGTGATCCGGAGGGGTAGTGAGCGGCTGAAGTCGAGCGGGATGTCGCCTTCCATGCCGCCGCCGGTCCAGTGGACGTTCCAGTACGCCGTCGCGGTGACGGTGAACGTGCCCGTCTTCTCGCAGCGGGAGGTCTTGCTGTACTTGTAGCCGCACGTCGGCGACGCGGGCATGTCCTTGAGGGACTTGCCGGCCGCCATCGCCTTCGTGAACGGAGACCCGGCGCCCTTACAGGTAACGGTCTTGCCGCCACCCATGGACCACTCGATGTGATCAACCGTGCCGGTCGCCTCGATAGCGACACCCTCGATCGCGGCCCGCTTGGTCTGTGGCCCGGTCGTCGTCGGCCCCGGATCGGTGACCCACATCCAGATCGGGACGTTGACAATCCCGACGTGGTTGGCACTCTGCACGTACGGCGAAAGTCCCAACTGCGGCGCAATGAAGCTCATGGTCTTCACCACCCGCTGAGCCGCAACTCGCGGGTCTATCGTCCGTGTCTGACCAGGCCGCCGGATCACCGACTCGTACTTCTCGATACCTTCCGGCTTGCCGTCCACGACGTCGAGGATCACCCAACAGTCGTAGAACTTCGTACCCGGTGGATACATGCTGGGGTCATTGGGATTGAACAGCGACCGCGGCGCGTCTGTCGGCGTCAGATAGCACCCCGAGGCCGCATCGAAGAACCCATCCGCCGTCCGGCAAGGCACAACCTGCCCTTCGAAGACACATGCAGATCCACCGGGCTTCTTTGCCCCGGGTTTTGCCGTCACAGATTCCGTCGGTGGATGTCCGTCATCCTGCACCTGGAGCCGGCATTTGCCGGTGACCTGATCCCGGTCGCAATCGGGGACGCCGCTCTGTCGTGTCGGTGACGCAGGAAGCATCTGGGGCGCAAGCGGAACTCCGGCGATCAAGGTGATTGCCACGATCAACGGCTTCAGCATGATGCCCCTTGATTCTTGCCTTTGGTCACCTTCCAGACGCCAGCGACAAGTTGCAGATCTCGGTTGTCGAGCCAGCGAGTGGGCGTCCCCGGCTCGCGGACGCTCTTTCCGGTGGAATCGACTGCTTGAGTCTTCGAGGTGTCATAGCACGCTTGCACGGAAGCTGTGGTGACCTGGGAGGTGGCCGGACCGGTCTTCACGGCCTTGGCCCAAAGGATCTCCACGGTTCCGATCGTCCTGATCTTCTCGCCGCGATAGGTCTCGGCCTGGTTCTGTGAGACGGCGAGCTCGACGCCGGAAGCCACCGTTGGCAGATCCTTCACAACCGTGCCGCCGCTGGCTGTCATCGCGTTGATGACGGCGATGTATCGACGGTAGGCCGCAACCGCTGCGTCGCCGGCCGCCTTGGACTCGTCGACTGGAGTGCTCGCAGCGGCAGTGCTAGACGGCGGGGAGGTCGGGGTTGTGTTGGGGTGGCCGGCTTCGGGGGAGGCTTGGCAGGCGGTTAGCGCTAGGAGGGCGCTGAGGGCTGCGGCGGTGGTTCCGAGGGCCGGTCGGTGCTGCATCGAGGCTCCGTTCTTGGATGCTGTTGGTGTAAGCGTGGCATACGGAGGGTGTTCGTCCAGCGGGTTATCCACAGGGGCTGCAGCTTCCTGCAATAGGAGTTAGTGGCTGTGGATAAGTGGAGGTGGGGGTGTTGGGGCGTCGTAGAGTCGGGGGGTGGCTACTGATGGTTCTGGGATTCGGTCGGTGGAGGATGTGCGGCGGGATGTTGCGGGGGTGCTGACCCGGTTCCGGCGGGGGCGGACCATGGCGTTCAGCTTTGGTGACGGCGGGGTGCCGGAGGCGGTGCTGCTGACGTACGACCAGTTCGAGGATCTTGGTGGGGAAGCGAAGTTCGAGCGTCGTCCTGGGGTGATGCCGGCAGAGGCCGTGGGGGCGGAGCTTGTGTCGATGGTGGCCGCGATCCGGGCTGGGACGTTCGTGCCGGTGGTGTGGGGGGACGGCGAGGAGCCGGAGGCCGTCATCATGTCGACGTCGCAGTACCGTCAGTTGCGCGGCGACGACGAACCACCGCCCGGGACGATCGACGATCCGACCCGGCGCGTGTATGCCACGGAACCGCTGCCCACCAGCCGCGCCATGACCCTCGACGAGATCGCCGAGATGATGGGCCCGGAGGCGGTGAGAGACCTTCAGGAGCTCCGCCGAGCCGATGACGAGATCCCGTGAGCGGCGCGCCGCAGTATGAGGTGATTGTCAGCGACAAGTTCGCTGAGGACCTGAGACGACTGGCGGCTGACGCACGCGCCGACCCGAGCAGGGTTTTTCTTCGGCAGCAGGTGATTGCTCAGATGAAGCAGTTGGCCGAGGGCGCCACGGATGGGCGTCATGCGCTCGGGTACGAGTCTGGGAAGGGGGATTTGCGGGATTGTGTGACGGCTTATCTGCAGTCTGATCCGCAGGAGAAGGCTGATTATCGGCTGGTGTTTCGGGAGATGCCGGCTGCGGGGCCCGGGCAGTTGCCGCGGCGGGAACTGCTGGCGGTGAAGCCGCGGCAAGGGGCCGGCAATATCTACGAGCACACGTGCGCGCGGCTCAATCGGAACCTTCACGACCGTCAACCGGGTCTCAATGCTTTCGGTGATCGGATGCCCAGCCTCAGGCAGAACCAGGCACAGCGGCAGGCTGAGCTCGATGCCAACCGGGCGATCGCGCACGCGTTCCCCGGTCAGGTGCCCTTGGCAACATCACGTCCGTTGGCGGCGTCCCGGTTCGGCGGCCGCCGAACCGACTCCCCATTACGCCCTGACCACGGTCTTGACCGCTGACCGTCGACCGGCAGAGTCCCAACGGCTGCAGGGGTTTGCGGCCGAACACATGCTGTGACCAGCTTGTTCAGCGCCGGGTCGCGTGACACGCTGGCTGGGTTTGGTTTCTGGGCGAGAAGGGGTCTGCCATGCGGTTTCATCTGGAGCGGGAGTCGGTGGGGGACCTTACGTTCAGTGATGTGTTCCTGGTGCCCAATCGGTCTCGGGTTGCATCGCGGTTGGATGTTGATCTGTCGACCGGGGACGGGAGTGGCGCGTCGATCCCGGTGGTGGCCGCGAACATGACGGCGGTGTCTGGGCGCCGGATGGCGGAGACGATTGCCCGGTGTGGTGGGCTGGCGGTGATTCCGCAGGACATTCCGGTGGATGTGGTGGCCGAAGTGGTTGCCTGGGTCAAGCAGCGGGATCCGGTGCACGACACCGCGCTGACCCTGCCGCCGACGGGTACGGTCGGAGAGGCGCTGAACCTGCTGCCGAAGCGGAACCACGGCGCCGTGGTCGTCGTGGACGACGGGCGGCCGGTCGGGGTCGTGACCGAGGCGGACTGTGCGGGCGTGGACCGGTTCACCCAGCTCGAAGGGATCATGTCCCGTGAGCTGCTGACGGTGCCGCAGGGGATCGACCCGGAGGCGGCGTTCGACCAGCTGCACGACGGGCGGCACCGGCTCGCCCCGGTGGTGGACGCGAACAGCCACATCGTCGGCATCATGACCCGGCAGCGCGCGCTCCGCGCCACGCTGTACGACCCGGCCCTGGACGCGAACGGCAAGCTCCGGATCGCCGCCGCGATCGGGATCAACGGCGACGCCGAGCAGAAGGCGAAGGCGTTGCTCGATGTCGGCATCGACGTACTGGTCATCGACACTGCACACGGTCACCAGGAGCGGATGCTCGAGGTCGTCGAGCGGGTTCGCGCACTGGGTCCGAAGGTGCCGATCGTGGCCGGCAACGTGGTCACCGCCGAAGGCGTCACGGACCTCGTCAACGCCGGCGCCGACATCGTCAAGGTCGGTGTCGGGCCGGGCGCGATGTGTACGACGCGGATGCAGACGGCGGTCGGCCGGCCGCAGTTCTCCGCGGTGCTCGAATGCGCGACGCGTGCGCGGGAGCTCGGCAAGCACGTGTGGGCGGACGGCGGCGTACGGTATCCGCGCGATGTCGCGCTCGCGTTGGCCGCGGGCGCGTCGAGCGTGATGATCGGGTCGTGGTTCGCCGGGACGTACGAGTCGCCCGGCGACCCGCATCGCGACAGCCAGGGCCGGATCTACAAAGAGAGCTTCGGGATGGCGTCGGCGCGGGCGGTGCGGTCCCGGACCGCCGACGACACACCGTTCCAGCGGGCCCGGAAGAGCATCTTCGAAGAGGGCATCTCGACGGCCCGGATGTACCTCGACCCCGAGCGCCCGAGCGTGGAGGACGTGCTCGACTCGATCGTGTCCGGCATCCGCAGTTCCTGCACGTACGTCGGCGCCGCGAACCTCGCCGAGTTCCACCAGCGGGCCGTGGTCGGCCTGCAGACGGCCGCCGGGTACGCCGAGGGGAAGCCGCTCGACACCAGCTGGTAGCTGTAATCGTATACATCCGATCTCACCCGCGGGGTGAGGTTGAGGACACAACAAGATCATGCCCCGGGCGATGGTCACCGTCGGCGTTCGGTGGCACCGTGTAGTCAGCGGGGGGAGGAAGGGACACCGAACCGGCCGACGGGGGGTCGCCGATCTCGCAGGGGGTGTGGGATCGATCGACGCGGGGGCTCACAGTTTCTGGTGTCCCACTCGTGGTCGCGGGTGGTGCAGGAGGGTTCGGCCGAGGCTTGGGAGGGCGACTCGGGAACCCACACTCACCACCCGCGACCGCCGTCCCTGTCCGGATGTCGGTTCCGGATCGCGGGCATCGCTTGGCAAGTCGCGGGGTACAGCGGCATAGTCGGGTATCGATGCTGCCGCGGTGTGTGGGGAGCCGGCGATGTGGAGTTAGACAAGGCCGCCGCGCTGCGGGTTGACGCGGAGACCGCGATCATCCTGCGCGAGGCGTACCACAAGATCGAAGCGTTGTTCCGCTCCGACCACTACGGCCTGTACGACTACGTCCGGGTAGTGGCCGGCAAGATCGCCCGGGTCGACGCCTTCTTCGTCGGTTTCCTGCAGGGCAGCAGCCGGGTGCGGTACCCCTACGGGTACGACATCGGCCACTACGTGAGCCCCGACACGCACAACTTCGGGCCGAACGGGCAGACGGCCTGGCTGATCAAGCACCGGCAGACCTACCGCTACGCCTACGACAACGGTTTCGCCCTGCACGGCGGCGTACCGGTGGGAGATCTGGGCCGGCGGTCCGAGGATGCGATCACGGTGCCGATCTTCCGGCCGGCCAAGGACGGGCCCGATCAGCTGTTCGGGATGCTGTCGATGCAGAGCTACGAACCCAAGGCGTACGACGACAACGCGGTGCGAGCGTTCGAGTGGTTGTGTGCGGTCGTGGAGCGGGTACTCACCCGCGAAGGCGAGGACCGGGACGCGTTGCGCCGCCTGCCCGCTGGGGACGTCGGCCCGAACCTGCTGACGTCGGACCACGTGATGGAGTACCTGACGCATCGCGTCGCGTCGATCCGGGAGATCGCGGCCGAGGCGGAGAACGAGCCCGATGTGAGCGCCGTCGTCCGCACGCATCTGGAGCGGATCATCGACGCCACCGAGCACATCCAGTCCGAGCTGATCGAGATGCTGATGGAGACCGACGAGGGCCCCGAGCGCCGGTTCACCAGTCTGACCAAGGCGCAGCAGGCCGTCGCCGTACTCCTGGCCGACGGGCTCGACAACGATCAGCTGGCCGCGGAGCTCGGCATCAGCCTGAACACGGTCAAGACCCACCTGAGCGCGATCCTTCGCAAGTACGGCGTGCGCAACCGCGCACAGGTGGGTGACGACGTCCGCAAATACCTGGCCCGCTAGTACGACCTGGCGACGTACGCGATCAGGTCGGGCTCGCTCTCGTCCAGTGGGAGGGTGCCATCCGGGCGTTGGAGGCAGCGGACCGTCATGCCCGACTCGGCCAGGCGGTCCTCGCCCTCCTCGCCGATGGCGCCGTACGGCAGGCTCGCCCAGCCTGCGCGTGCTGCATCCACGGCCTCCTCGACGGTCGACACCGCGGTGCTGCGTGCTGCGTGGCGAGCTGACGCTTCCGCGAGCAGATGCGCCTGGTCGGCCTCCATTGCGTCGACAACAGTTGACGTCAGGTCCGAGAGGTTGACCGCGGTCTTGGTGGAGTCACGAAGGCGTCGTACGACGGTTGCCACCTCGGCAGCCAGATCGCGCGGACCGAGCTCGATGCGGATCGGGACGCCCTTGAGCTCCCAGTTGATCGCGCGACGACCGAACGGCTGGTCGATGCGGTCGTCGACCATCACGCGCAGGCCGGCGGTCTCGAGGTCGGCGGCGATCCGGCGGGCGGCCTCGATCGTCTCGTCCCGCACCGCGAGTACGACGACCTGGATCGGGGCGACTGCGGGCGGGACGCGGAGGCCGGCGTCGTCGCCGTGCACCATGATGAGTCCGCCGACCATGCGCGTGGTGCTGCCCCAGGAGGTCGTCCAGGCGAGCTCGCGCTGCCCTTCGCGGGACAGGTATCCGATGTCGAAGGCGCGGGCGAAGTTCTGGCCGAGCTCGTGCGACGTACCCATCTGCAGGGCCTTGCCGTCGCCGGTCATGGCTTCGAGGGTCATCGTGTTGATTGCACCGGCGAAGCGTTCGCGGCGGGTCTTGCGGCCGACGACGACCGGGATCGCGAGGACGTTGACCATGACGTCGCGATAGGCGTCGTACAGGATCCTGGTGGCGTACGCGCGGGCGTCCTCGAAGGTGGCGTGGGCGGTGTGGCCTTCCTGCCAGAGGAATTCGGTGGTGCGCAGGAACAGGCGTGGGCGCAGCTCCCAGCGGACCGCGTTGGCCCATTGGTTGAGCAGGAGCGGGAGATCGCGGTAGCTCTGGATCCACTTCGCCATGTACTCGCCGATGACGGTCTCCGAGGTCGGGCGGACGACGGCGGGCTCCTCGAGTTCCTTGCCGCCGGCATGGGTTACGACGGCGAGCTCGGGGCTGAAGCCCTCGACGTGCTCGGCTTCACGCTGGAGGTAGCTCTCGGGGATCAGGAGGGGGAAGTAGGCGTTCGCGGCGCCGGTTGCCTTGATCCGGCGATTCATTGCCTCCTGCAACAGTTCCCAGATCCCGTACCCGTACGGTCGGATGACCATCGTCCCCCGCACCGGCCCGTTGTCGGCGAGCTCGGCTTTGGCAATCACATCCTGGAACCATCGGGGGTAGTCCGTGTCCTGCGAGGCAAGCACGGAACGGGAGTTAGTCATAGCCGCAGTGTAGGAAGGCGATCGGAGGTTGAGCCACGCATTAACAAGCAACTCCCGGCACCCTGACGGGCACCGGGAGCTGGAAAAGCTGGAGTTACAGGGAAGCCAGGGTGTCGTTCCACGTCTTGGACGGGCGCATTACTGCGGCGGCCTTGGCGGGGTCTGGTTGGTAGTAGCCGCCTAGGTCTACTGGGGTGCCCTGGACGGCGAGGAGTTCGGTGATGATGGTTTGCTCGTTGGTGGCGAGGGATTCGGCGAGGGGGGTGAAGGCCTTGGCGAGGTCGGCGTCGTCGGTCTGCTTGGCCAGCTCCTGGGCCCAGTACAGGGACAGGTAGAAGTGGCTGCCACGGTTGTCGATGCCGCCGACGCGACGGGTCGGGGACTTGTCCTCGTTCAGGAACGTCGCGGTCGCCCGGTCCAGCGTGTCGGCGAGGATCTGCGCCCGCGCGTTGCCGGTCGCCTGGGCCAGGTGCTCGAAGCTCGCGGCCAGCGCGAAGAACTCGCCCAGGCTGTCCCAGCGCAGGTAGTTCTCCTTGACCAGTTGCTGCACGTGCTTCGGCGCCGAGCCGCCCGCGCCGGTCTCGAACAGACCGCCGCCGGCCATCAGCGGGACGACCGACAGCATCTTCGCGCTGGTGCCGAGCTCGAGGATCGGGAACAGGTCGGTCAGGTAGTCACGCAGCACGTTGCCGGTCACCGAGATCGTGTTCTCGCCGCGGCGGATCCGCTCCAGCGAGAACTTGATCGCCTCCACCGGCGCCAGGATCCGGATGTCCAGGCCCTCGGTGTCGTGCTCGAACAGGTACGTCTGCACCTTCGCGATGATCTGGGCGTCGTGCGCGCGGGTCTCGTCCAGCCAGAACACCGCCGGGTCGCCGGTCGCGCGGGCCCGGTTGACGGCCAGCTTGACCCAGTCCTGGACCGGCGCGTCCTTGGTCTGGCAGGCGCGGAAGATGTCGCCGGCCGAGACCGCCTGCTCCAGGACGACGTCGCCGGCCTGGTTCACCAGCCGGACGGTGCCGGTGGTCTGGACCTCGAAGGTCTTGTCGTGCGAGCCGTACTCCTCGGCCTTCTGCGCCATCAGGCCGACGTTCGGCACCGAGCCCATCGTGGCCGGGTCGAACGCGCCGTTGGCGCGGCAGTCGTCGAGGACCACCTGGTAGATCCCGGAGTAGCTGTGGTCCGGCAGTACGGCGAGGGTGTCGTGCTCCTCGCCGTCCGGGCCCCACATGTGGCCCGACGTACGGATCATGGCCGGCATCGACGCGTCCACGATCACGTCCGACGGGACGTGCAGGTTGGTGATGCCCTTGTCCGAGTCGACCATCGCGAGCTTGGGGCCGTCGGCCAGCTCGGCGTCGAAGGAGGCCTTGATCTCCGCGCCCTCGGGCAGCGTCGCGATGCCGTGCAGGATGCCGCCCAGGCCGTCGTTCGGGGTCAGGCCCGCCTTCGCGAGGACGTCGCCGTACTGCGCGAACGTGTTCGGGAAGAAGGCCCGGACGACGTGACCGAAGATGATCGGGTCGGACACCTTCATCATGGTGGCCTTCAGGTGCACCGAGAACAGCACGTCGTCGGCCTTCGCCTGGGCGACCTGCGCGGTCAGGAACTCGCGCAGCGCGGCGACATGCAGCACGGACGCGTCGACGACCTCACCGGCCAGCACCGGGATCGACTCGCGCAGCACCGTGGTGGTGCCGTCGTCGCCGGCCAGCTCGATCCGCAGGACGTCGTCGGACTCGAGCACGGCCGACTTCTCGGTGGCGCGGAAGTCGTCGGTGTCCATGGTCGCGACGTTGGTCTTGGAGTCGGCGCTCCAGGCGCCCATCCGGTGCGGGTGGGTCTTTGCGTAGTTCTTCACCGAGGCGGGCGCGCGGCGGTCCGAGTTGCCCTCGCGCAGTACCGGGTTGACCGCGGAGCCCTTGACCTTGTCGTAGCGGGCCTGGATCTCCCGCTCCTCGTCGGTCTTCGGCTCGTCCGGGTACTCCGGCAGGGCGTAGCCCTGGGACTGCAGCTCGGCGACCGCGGCCTTCAGCTGCGGGATCGAGGCCGAGACGTTCGGCAGCTTGATGATGTTCGCCTCGGGCGTCTTGGCCAGCTCACCGAGCTCGGTCAGCGCGTCCGCGATCCGCTGGTCGTCCTTCAGGTACTCCGGGAAGAGGGCCAGGATGCGGCCTGCCAGTGAGATGTCCCGGGTCTCCACTCCGACACCGGCCTGGCCGGCGTACGCCTGGACGACAGGGAGGAACGAGTACGTGGCGAGTGCCGGAGCCTCGTCGGTGTGGGTGTAGATGATCGTCGAGTCAGTCACAGCCCCACCCTAATGGGCGTTCCGGCCGGGCCGTCCCCGGCGTGGGCAGGCTCACGCCCCGTGCAGGGCTCGGCTGCGGAGATCAGTCAGTCGAGCTCGTCGGGGTGAGCAAGTGTGATACCGCTCGCCGCGGTCACCGCGCTGGTGAACGCCAACGTGTCGATCGGGGATGCCGCCGCGACCGTCGCACCGGTCAGCGAGGCGAGGCCCTTCGCGCCCTCCCAGGTGCAATCCACGAAGACCGCCTTAGCCGCCTTGACCTGGGAGAACTCCACCCCGGACAGGTCGCAGCGCCGGAACACCGTCCCGGTCAGGTCCGCGGAGACGAAGTCGGCGTTCTGCAACCGGCAGTCGGCGAACTCGACCTTCAGGAACTTCGCGAACCGGAACGACCCGAAGTCGAGCACACTGTCCCGGACCGTCGTGTGCTGGAAGCTCGCCCCCGACCCGGCGAACCCGATCATCCGCGACGCCGAGATCGCCACCCGGGTCAGCGCCGCGTCGGCCCAGCGGGCGTTCGCGACATCGCACTGGGCCAGCTCCGTGTCGACCAGGATCAGCTTCTCCAGCTCGGATCCGGCCAGCTTGCACCGGGTCAGCCGGCACCCGCTGATCTCCAGATGCTCGGCCTCCAGGTCGCTGAGATCCAGGTCCTCCAGCGCGAGATCGAGCAACCGCTGCTCGTCGTCGATGTCGTCGAGCGTGGGCGCGGCCGGCTCGAGCTGCGAGCGCAGTCGAGGGGCCGCGATCGCCCCGGCGGATTTCCTGGGTGCCATGGCGTCAACCTACCCACGCCGACCGACAACGGCCGGATCTCCAGGCCACCACAATCGCTGCCTCTGATCTGCCGCCCGCGGGGCAGCGAGGGATTCGGCGGATTGTGATGGCCTGGGGATCCGTCACGTACTGCGGAGGTAGTGGGCGGCGGCGCCGATCAGGGCGGAGTGTTCGGTGTCGTGGGTGGCGGAGGCCGGGAAGGGGAGGGCCGGGGTGACGAGGTCGAAGGCGCCGGAGATGGATCCGCCGAGGACGGTCTTCGTCACGCCGAAGCGGGTCAGCCAGGGCTCGAGGGCGGCGGCCAGGTCGGTGAAACACGCCGTCAGGACCTCGCGTGCGGCGGTGTCGCCGGCGCGGGCCTGGTCGGCGATCTCCTTGACGCCGGGCGCCTCGGTCCCGGTGCGGTCGGCGTACCGACGGAGGATCGCGCGGGCGGAGATCGAGTCCTCCAGCGGCTTCCCGGCGTACGACGTCTTGTACAGCTCGCCGCCCGGTGGCACGGTGTCGCCCTCGCGGACCACGCGCCCGTCGGCGAGGAACGCCGTACCGATGCCGGTGCCGATCGTGACGCCGACACACCGCTCGACGCCGCGGACCTCGCCCGCCGTCCACTCGCCGACCGTGAACGCCTCCGCGTCGTTCACGAACAGGAGCCGGTCGATGCCCAGCTCGGCGCTCAGCGCCGCGCCGAGGTTGAACCCGTACAGCTGGTCGAACTTGCCCTGCCCGCGGTACCAGGCAACGCCGGTGCCGAAGTCGAACGGACCGGGCAACGCGACCGCCAGACCGTTTGCCAGCGGCAACTTCCGGGCCGCTTCGGCCAGCTGCTGGACCACCACCTCCGCCGCTTCCTGCGACGCGAGCTTGGCCCGGTCCACCTCGGTCACGTCCCACCCGGCAGGCGTCACCAACGCCGCCGTGACGTGACTTCCCCCGATTTCCAGCACAGCTACATCCATCCGGACATCATCGCAAAGTTCAGTACCGCTCCTTGAACACCTGCTTCCCGGCCCCGTCGTACATGGTGATGAAGATCGGGTCGGTGTTCCCCTTCAGGATGTTGTCGGTGTACACGCGGTGCGCCCAGTAGCCGTCCTTGATCGTGGCGTCCGCGTGCTGGCCGAGACCCGAGAACGCGATCCGGGTGACTCCCTCCGGCACCCGGCCCGCGTAGCTGTACCGAACCCCTCTGCACCAGGTCGTCCGGTTGTCCCGATCGACCGGAACATCGCCGCACGCCATGCTCCAGTACCGCTGGATCTGGTACGGGCGGGTGACGATGCCGACGTTGATCAGCGTGGCGCCGAAACCACCCAGCGGCTTGCCCATCATCGGTACGCCGGCCACGCAGTACGCGTACTGCGATCCGTCCGGCGACCGTCGTACCGTCATCGCGCCGTCGGGGTCGGTCACCTCGACCACCTTGTCGGTCCAGTTGCCGACCACCTGCCGGCGCCACGCGTCGTCGTTCGCGGTCCGGAAGAAGTCGTCGGACTTGGCGCACAGATCGGTGACCATGGTCGGCTGGGTGGCGGTGGTCGCCGGCTGCGGTGCGGTCCGGGCGTTCCCGAGCGGGCCCATCAGCAGTACGGCGATGATCGCGGTCACTGCGGTAGCTGCCGTGGCAGCCACGACCTTGACGCGGCGGACGCGGGTCCGGTGCTGTCCGGCGGCGACCAGGGCCGCTGTGTCCGGTGCGAAGGTCGCCGGCCGGTCGGCGGCCTGGTCCATCAGGGTCTTCAGTTCGCTGGTCATCTCAACCCCTCACAGCCAGGTCGGAAAGCTCGGCGAGGGCCGGGTGGGTGCGCAGTTTCTCCAGGGCCCGCATCGTCTGGCTCTTCACCGTCCCGGGGCGGCAGTCGAGCGCGGCGGCGGTCTCCTCGATGGACAGTTCGTCGAAGTACCGCAGTACGACGCAGGCGCGCTGGCGTGGTGGCAGCTCCGCGAGTGCCTTGGTGATCACCAGCCGGTTCTCGAGAACGCCGAGCGGGTCGGCCCGGTCGGTCTCGTTGGCGAAGTATTCGTCGCCGCCGACGACCTCGTGGCTGGACTTGCGGCGGAGCGCGTCCAGCGTGGTCGAGACCACGACCTTCCGCGCGTACGCGCCGACCGCGCCCTTGCGCTGGATCCGCCCCCAGACGCGGTACAGCCG
Source organism: Kribbella sp. NBC_00709 (assembly GCF_036226565.1). GTDB lineage: Bacteria > Actinomycetota > Actinomycetes > Propionibacteriales > Kribbellaceae > Kribbella. Next base: position 1,435,002 of record NZ_CP108996.1, on the reverse strand, counting down.
GATGAGAGCCTCCTGGGTCGCGTCCTCGGCCCGGCGCCAGTCTCCGCACAACAGGTAAGCGGTCCGGCACAGAGCGTTCGCGTGATGCGTGACGAACTCGACGTAGTCCTGCTCGGTCTCCGGTCTCACCCGCAGCTCTCCCCAGTCATGCCGGATCAAACGTGGTGGGCACGCCCGCAGGTTGCACGGATCCGGCAGATATTTCCCGCGCTCCCACGAGACTAAGGGAACCAGCACCTGTTCCTGTCCGTAGAGTGACTGGAGCGAGGGGATGGACATGCCGACCGAGAGCAGGACTACGTCCGCGGTCGCGGCGCTGAGCGTCGCGGTGGCGGTAGTCGGTCACGCGCTCGTCGGGGGCGGTTCTGTGCCGCTGGGCGTCGTACCTCCACTGGCCGCACTGGCCGGAGTCTGCTGGTTGCTGGGTGAGTACCTGGCCGGGGAGCGGTTGCTGACGGCGCTCGTGCTGGCCGGGGTGCAGCTGTTCGTGCACGTCACGCTGGACTCGGCGAGCATGCACGACGGTATGGCGATGTCGCCGGGCCTCGGCGGCAGCCTGATGATGAGCGCCACCCATCTCTCGGTCCTGCTGGCCGGCGTCCTCGCGGTCAGTCAGGCCCAGCGCTGGATCTGGCGCGTCGTACGCATCTTCGCGCGCTTCCTGCCGTTGCTCCCGGTTCTGCATCCGGTGCGTTCACTTGCCCGGGTGTTCGTCGTGGTGTCGTCCCCGGTGCCGCTCGCCGCGACGTGGCTCGAGTCGAGCGTCTCCCGCCGCGGACCTCCCGGCGTACGAGTGATCCCTGCTGTCTGAACCGGCCCGCGGGCCGGATTACTCGTATGCCTTGAAAGGTTCTCTCATGCCCAAGAGATTCGTCCTGCGCGCCGCCGCGATCGTCGCGGCGTCCGCGCTGGTCGTGATCGGCGCCGCGAGCTCGGCGTCCGCGCACGTCACGGTGTCCTCGCCGGACGCCAAGCCCGGTGGGTACGCGAAACTGGTGTTCCGCGTCCCGACCGAGTCCGACAACACCAGCACCACGAAGCTGGTCGTGTCGCTGCCCACCGACCACCCGTTCGCACATGTCGGTGCGCAGGTGAAGGATGGCTGGAAGGTGGAGAAGAAGGAGGAGAAGTTGCCCGCGACGGTCAAGGTCGGCGATGTCACGCTGACCAAGGCGATCACCACGATCACCTGGACCGCGACCGCCGGCGGTATTCCGCCGAACGACTTCGACGAGTTCGCCTTGTCGGTCGGCAAGCTGCCCGAGGGCGTCGACTCGCTGAGCTTCCCCGCTGTCCAGACGTACAGCGACGGTGAGGTGGTGAAGTGGGCCGATGTCGCCAAGGACGGCGCGGACGAGCCCGAGCACCCGGCGCCGACGCTGAAGCTGGCGGCCGCGATCACGCCGGTCGCCGCGACGACGTCCGAGGGGACGTCCGACAGCGTGGCCCGGTGGCTCGGCGGCGGTGGTCTGCTGGTCGGGTTGATCGGTCTGGCCTTCGGGTTGCGGCCGCGTCGTCCCGCGACGGCTCCCGTGGAGAAGCAGTAGTCGTGCGCAGATTGATCGCAGTACTGGTGGCGTCGCTGTTCACGCTGGTGGCTTCCACCGGCGTGGCGGCGGCGCACGCCAAACTCGAGTCGATGACGCCGACGGACGGTTCGTCGATGGCCGCGCCGCCGACCAAGGTGATCCTGACCTTCAACGAGCCGATCGGCGCCAACGGGACGCAGGTGCAGGTCAAGGCGCCGAGCGGTACGAACGTCGCGAACGGTGACGCCGAGGTGATCGACAACACGGTCACCCAGCCGGTGGGCGCGATGGTCGAGGCCGGCCGGTACCAGGTCGAGGCCCGGATCGTGTCGGCCGACGGGCACCCGATCACGATCTCGGGGTCGTTCAGCGTCACGCACGCCGGGCATCCCGCGACCCAGCCGGCCGGCACGCCGGCGCCGTCGCAGGACAGCGGCAGTCCCAACACGGTAACGATCGTCGCGATGTGCCTGGTCATGCTCGTGGTCGTCGCGCTCGCGATAGTCATCGTCCGCCGCCGCCCGGCCGCATGAGCCGTACCCGCCTGATCATCCCGGGGATGGTTGCCTCCGGCATCGTTGTGATGGTGGCGGCGCTGTACGCCGGCGGCGGTGCACCGAAGCGGGCGGTGGACGGGCTGCTCGGCGCCGGGCTCGGTGTGTCCTGGGCGGTTCCGGTACTGCGGATCGCCGCCGACGGGGCCGCGGTGGCAACCGGCGGGGCGCTGGTGGCAGTGCTGCTGTTCCTGCCTGCAGAGGGCGGAAAGCTTGGCAGCAAGGCGATCCGGGCCTGCCAGGACGCGGCGTTGGCGGCCGGGATCTGGGCGGTGGCGAGTATCGGCGGGCTGATCGCGACCGCGACGGTGATCCTCGGCATCCCGCTGTCGCATCTCGCCGAGCATGCCGAGCCGGCCGGGCAGTTGACGCAGGTACGGGCGCTGGCGGCAGCCGTCGTGCTCAGCGCCGTACTCGCGGTTGTGCTGAGTGGCACGAAGACGTTGCGGGGTGCGCGGCTCGCCGCCGTACTCACCGTTGCCGCCCTGATCGGACCGCTTCTGACGGGGCACGGTGCGATCGATCGGACGAGCGTGTGGTCCGTCCTCGCGACCACATCGCTCGTCGTGCACGTCGTCGCGGCGACCGTTTGGGTCGGCGGATTGGGCGCCGTACTGCGGTATTCACGGTCACGCCAGGCCGTCGAAATCTTCAGCACGCTCGCGCTGGTGTGCGCGGTGACGATGGGCATCACCGGCCTGCTCACCGCCGAGATCCACCTCGGCGGTCGTCAGGAGGGCTGGGGCCTGATCACGCAGTGGGTGACGAGCGGGTACGGCGCGCTGGTGCTCGGGAAGACGCTCGCGTTCGCGACGCTGGTCATCATCGGGCAGCTGCACCGGCAGAGCACGTTGCCGCAACTGGAGTCGGGTGACCCGACCGCGTTCCGGCGCCTCGCCGTACTCGAGCTGCTCGTGATGGCCGGCACCATCGGCCTGGCCGTTGCTCTATCGCGCACGCCATGACGGACTCGGTGACATGTCAACAGATATCCGTACACTGAGTACATGACGGAACCGCAATGGCTCGACGAGCGTGAGGCGCGACTCTGGCAGTCGTACCGGGACACGCACCGTGAGCTGATGCGCGCGCTCGAGGCGCGAATGATCAGCAATTCGGGCCTGTCCGGCGCCGACTACGCCCTCCTCCACCCGCTGTCGGAGGCGGAGGACGGTGTACTCCGCACTCGCGATCTCGGCCGCTCGGTCGGCTGGGAACGCAGCCGCCTGTCCCATCAGGTCAGCCGGATGGAGAAGCGCGGCCTGGTCTGCCGCGAGGAATGCGCCGCCGACGCCCGCGGCTCGATGGTCCGCCTCACCGAACTCGGCCGCAAAGCCATCGACGCCGCCGCGCCGGACCACGTCGACGCCGTCCGCGCTTACTTCTTCAACCGCCTGACCCCCACCGAGCAGGCCCAGCTGACCACTCTGCTGGACCGCATCGCCGCCGACCTCCCCGACACCTGCCCCACTCCGGACTGCGACGAGTAGGACACGCCGTCACGGAGAGCGATCGGGGGTCGGCCTCGGAAGAATGATGGCGTCTCGTTCAGATGCGCGCTGGATTTGACAATCGTTTTCACTAGCGTGAGGATGTGGCGCGTGTCCGAGGCGTTGAGCAGACGTGGGTTCCTGGGGGTGGCCGGTGCCGCGGGGCTGGCTGCGGCGACCGGGTGTGGGGCGGACGAGGGTGTGGCCGCGCAGCCCAGACAGGGTGGGCGGTTGCGGGCTGTGTACGCCGGGGGTGGGGCGAAGGAAGTCCTCGATCCGCACGTGCAGAGCCTGTTCGTGGACATCGCGCGGCACAAAGCGATCTACGAGAAGCTGGTCGAGCTCGGGCCCGATCTGAAGCCGGTGCCGCGGCTGGCGTCGACGTGGGAACACGACGGGACGGCGACGACCTGGCGGTTCAGCCTGCGGGACACGAGCTTCCACGACGGCGCCAAGTTGGTCGCCGAGGACGTGCTGTTCAGCCTCGCGCGGATCGCCGACCCGGCGGTCCCGGAGCGGGTCGCGCAGTCGTCGCTCGCGACGCTGGATCTCAAGCGCAGCAAGGCTCTGGGCCCGTCGACGGTCGAGCTTGTGCTGACAGCTCCGAACGCCGAGTTCCCGGCGTTGCTCGCGGGCATCGGAACCCAGATCGTGCGGGACGGGTTCAAGGATCCGGCCAAACCCGTCGGCACCGGAGCGTTCCGCCACGTGTCCTTCGAGACCGGGCGATCGATGGTCGCCTCGCGGTACGACGACTACTGGGACAAGCCCGCGCGGATCGAGGAGTTGCACATCCTCTCCGCGGACGCCGAGGCCCGGGCGAACGCGGTGCAAGGCGGGCAAGCGGAGTACGCGAACGACATGACGGCGACGTTCGCGCGGACGGCAGGAAAGGCGGTGCGGGTCGTCGCCGCGAAGGCCAGCACCATGCAGGCGTTCGTGATGAAGGTCGATCAGCCGCCGTTCGACAACCCGGAGGTGCGGCTCGCGTTCAAGCTGCTCGCGGATCGGCAGCGGCTGGTGGACGTCGTCCTCGCGGGGCGGGGTGAGGTCGGGAACGACCTTTTCGGCAAGGGATATCAGTACTATCCGGCCGACCTGCCGGCTCGGGAGCGGGATGTCGATCGGGCCAAGGCGCTGCTGGCGAAGGCGGGGTTGGTCGGCAAGGAGATCGAGATCTTCACCGCCGATGCGTCGGCCGGGTTCGTCGAGGCGGCGACGTTGTTCGCGGAGCAGGTCGCGGAGGCGGGCGTGCGGTTGAAGGTGACGACCGGGAGTCCACAGACCTACGCCAAGGACCTGCTGACGAAGGGTGCCATCGGCAACCATCGGTCCGGCGCGATGCCGATCCCGCAGTACTTCACCGATCGGTTGCTGTCGCACTCGCCGTTCAACGTGACGCATTGGCGACGGCCGGCGTTCGACGCTGGCTTCGCGGCAGCGCGGGCGGTGACGTCCGAGGAGGAGCGGTCGTCGCGGTACGGCGTACTGCAGAAGACGTTGCGGGACGAGGGCGGGATCCTGGCGTGGGGCTTGCCGGACTACCTCGTTGCGGTGTCAGCCAAGGTGCAGGGTGTGCAGGCGGTGCCGCCGAACACACTGGACCAGGGGCGGTTCGACAAGGTGTGGCTGGCCTGAATGCGGTCGTACGCCGGACAGCGGGCACTGCTCGCTGTCGTTCAGCTGGCTGTGCTTTCGGTGCTGGTGTTCGTGCTGACGTCGTTGCTGCCGGGGGACGCGGCGGAGATGCGGTTCACGGAGACACTGACGCCGGATCAGGTTGCGCGGTTGCGGGGTGAGCTCGGGCTGGATCAGCCGGCGCCGGAGCGTTTCGTGCACTGGCTGGGGAACGCACTGACAGGCGATCTGGGTACGTCGCTGATCAGCGGGGGACCGGTGATCGACATCGTCCGGGACTCGATCGGTGCCACGCTGGTGCTCACGGTGGCGACGCTTGCGGTGGTCGTACCGCTCGCTGTTGCCCTCGGCATCGTCATGGGGACGCGGGAGAACGGGCGGATCGATCGCGCCATCACCTCGGTCACGCTGGCGTTGTCGGCGATCCCGGACTTCGTCATCGCGGTCGTGCTGGTTGCGGTCTTCTCCTTGCGACTCGGCTGGTTGCCGGCGACGTGGGTCGGCGGGGAGCTGCTCGCGTCGCCCGCGCTGTTGGTCCTGCCCGTCGCTGTGCTGCTCGGCCGCACGGTCTGTCTGCTGTCGCGCCAGGTCCGGGCCGGCACGATCAACGCGCTCCATGCCGAGTACGTCGTCCAGGCGCGCCGGCTCGGGATTCCGCGGCGGCAGCTCCTCCTGCGTCACGTGCTGCCGAATGCCGCCGTGCCTGGCGTCCAGGAGTTGGCGCGTACGGGCGACACGCTCCTGGGCGGGGTCCTGGTGGTGGAAGCCATCTTCGCCATCCCGGGCTTCGCCACCGCCCTGGTCGACGGCGTAGAAACCCGAGACATCCCAACCGTCCAAGGCCTGACCCTCGTCCTCGCAGTTGCGGCTCTCATGATCAATCTGACCGCAGACCTCGTCTGCAACCGCCTCGTGCCCCGAACGGCCTTCCTCCGATGACCTTTCGCAGAAGAGTTGTTGAGTGGATTGCGATCGGGTTGGTTGTGGTGCCGTTGGGGGTTGCGGTGTGTGGGCCGCTGGTGCGGCGCGATGCGGGGCACGGGTTGCCTTACTCGTCTGAGGGGTTGTTGGGGACGGACGGGTTGGGGCGGGATGTGTTCGGGCTGCTTCTCGTTGGTGGGCGGACTGCCCTGGGGATGGCTTTCGGGGCGGTGGTGCTGGCCTATGCGGTGGGCGGGCTGGTCGGGCTGGTCGCGGCGTCTACTCGGTATCGGTGGTTGGACGAAGGGTTGATGCGGCCGCTCGACGTACTGCTGCCGTTGCCTTCGTTGCTCGTGATCAGCGTGGTGGCGGTCGGATGGCGGGCGTCGGCGGTTGCGATCACGGTGACGGTGGCAATGGTCAACGTGCCGACGGTTGCGCGGCTCGTCCGGGCGGCGGCGTTGGATGCGGCGAGCGGGCCGGTCGTCGAGGCGTTGCGGATGCAGCGTGAGTCGTGGTTCGCGATCCAGATCGGTTACGTCGGACGCTCGGTGCTCGGCCCGGTGGCCGCCGACCTCGGCACCCGGATCACGCTCGCGGTCTTCCTGGTTGCCTCGGTCAACTTCCTTGGCCTGGGTCTGAGTCCGACCGCACCGGACTGGGCGGTCAGCGTGTCCCGCAACCGTGAAGGTCTCCTGCTCCAGCCGTGGTCGGTCCTCGCGCCGGCGCTCCTCCTCGTCTCGTTCACCCTGGGTTTCAACCTGCTGGCCGACCGTCTCGTCCACAGGTCGCGACAGGTGGTGACCGCATGACGTTGGCGCGCGTCGACAACCTGAGAGCGACCGCTGGGTCGGCGATTCTCGTGGACGGAGTCTCCTTCGAGGTCGTCGCCGGCGAGGTGACAGCGCTCGTCGGCGCGTCAGGATCCGGCAAGACGACGTCGGCGTTGGCGTTGCTCGGCGAGTACGGCGACGGCGTACACCTTGCTGGGCGGGTCGAGGTCGACGGGCGGGTGGTTGTCGACGGCAACGGAGTGACAAGGGAAGCGGTGAGGGTGCGCGGGCGAACGGTCGCCTACATGCCGCAGCACCCAGGCAGCGCGTTGAACCCAGCCCGGAGGATCGGTACGACGTTGCGCGAGCTGGCGAAGCTCCACGACGGCGATGTCGCGGAAGCTGTCCGGGCAGCGCAGGTGCCAGGCGCCCTGAAGAGGTTTCCGCATCAGTTTTCTGGAGGACAACGACAACGGGTGGCTCTGGCGCAGGCGTTGACGTGCCGGCCGAGCGTGCTGGTGCTGGACGAGCCCAGCACCGGGCTGGACTCGATCACCCGCCTGCAGCTGGTTCAGGAGCTCGCCGACCTGGCCGCGGCCGGGTTGGGGATCTTGTTGCTCAGTCACGATCTCGAGCTGGTACGGGCGCTGGCGAACCGGGTCGTTGTCCTCGGCGCCGGCCGGGTGATCGAGTCCGGCGGCCTCGACGTACTCCCGCCGGCTCCCGACCTGCCCGGCGCGGGAACCTCCACCGCCGGGCGACCGTTGCTAGGGGCAATGAGCCTGTCTGCTTCGCTGCGGCCGCGCGGTCGCGACGTCGTACTGCGTGAGGTCGATCTCGAGGTCCGCGCCGGCGCCTGCCTCGGCGTCGTCGGCCGCTCCGGCAGCGGCAAAACCACCCTCGCTCGCTGCCTCGCCGGCCTGCACGAGCGCCACACCGGACAGCTCCGCCTCGACGGCCGGCCGCTCCCGGTCCTCCGCAACCGCACCCGCGAACAGAATCGCCGCGTCCAGTACGTCTGGCAGGAGGTCCGCGGTTCCTTCGACGAACGTCGTCCCGTCGACCAGCAGGTCGCCCGTACGGCGCAACGCCTGCGCGGTCTCGCACCGGAGCTGGCCCACGCCGAGGCCGTCGCCGTCCTGGCTCGCCTCGGCGTCGCCGCGATCACCGCGGCCCGCCCGCCGAGCCGGCTGTCCGGCGGTGAGCTCCAGCGCGCCGCCCTCGCCCGAGCCGTCCTCGCGAACCCCGACGTACTGATCTGCGACGAGATCACCACCGCCCTCGACGACCGCGGTACGGCGCTCGTCCTCGAGCTGCTGACCGAGCTGAAGGCCCGCGGTACGGCGCTGATCTGGATCGGGCACGATCTCGGCCTCGTCGCGGCCGTCGCGGATCAGGTCCTGGTCCTCGACGCCGGCCGGGTTGTGGAACAAGGCCCGCCCGCGACGCTCACGACCGAACCGCACCACGAACTGACCCGGCGGCTGGTGGCAGCCGCCCGGATCGGTGACCCCGGATCTCCGCCCGTGTTATCCATCGACACAAGGAGCGAACCGCGCCGATGACGCGACTGCACGACCACCTGGCGGAGGCCATCAAGGACCCCGACCCGATCCGGGTCGGGGACGATCTGATCTGCCTGCGGTTCGAAACGATGAAGGTGTACTCCGCACTCGGCGCCGTAGGCCACCTGCTCGAGACCGGGCGGGTCCAGCGCGGTGACACGCTGATCGACAGCTCGAGCGGGATCTACGCGCACGCGCTGGCGCTCGCCTGCCACCGGTACGGGATGAACTGCCACATCGTCGGCTCGACCACGGTCGACCGGACCCTGAAGATCCAGCTCGAGATCCTCGGCGCGACCGTCGAACAGGTCCCGTCGTCGAACAACCTGCAGCTCGACCAGAATCTCCGGGTCCGCCGGATCGGGGAGATCCTGCGCGACAACCCGACGTACCACTGGATGCAGCAGTACCACGACGACATCCACTACCTCGGGTACCGCGCGGTCGCGGATCTCGTGGCCGAAGTCGTGCCTGATGGGGCGCTCTGTCTGGTCGGCGGCGTCGGGACCGGTGCGTCGACCGGTGCGATCGCGGCGTACCTGCGGGAGCGGGGGCGGGAGGTGAATCTGGTCGGGGTGCAGCCGTTCGGGAGTGTGACGTTCGGGGCCGGGCACACGCAGGATCCGGAGATGATCATCGCCGGGATCGGGAGCTCGATCGAGTTCCGCAACGTGCGGCACGAGTTGTACGACCGGTTGCACTGGGTCTCGTTCGACTACGCGATGTCCGCGGCGGTGGATCTGCTCCGGACGTCCGGGGTGTTCGCGGGGCTGTCGGCGGGAGCGGCGTACCTGTCGGCGTTGTGGGAGCACAGCTGCGACCGCGGGCGCAAGCACGTCTTCCTGGCCGCCGACACCGGCACGCGGTACGTCGAGTCCGCTTTCGCCCGGCATGCCGAGGCGCGCCCGATGGCGTCGATGCGGCCACGCGAGATCGATTCGCTGTCCGAGCTCTCGGTGCCGTGGTCGGCGATGTCGTGGGACCGGCGGGAGTCCGCCCAGGCCCGGCGCGAGGAGTTTCCATCTGCGACCCCGTCGCATTAGTCTGAGGCTGTGAGTGGAGATGTCCCATGACTGTCGCTGATCTGACTGCAGCTGTTCTCGCCGGCTCGTACGGCCCGTCGCCTGCGGAGCTCGACGTCACCAGTGCTTTCTGGTTGCATCACACGACCCGGTTGCCGGGAGCTGAGGTCACCTATCGCAACTACTACGTGCTGTTGCGGGTCGGTGAGGTCTTCGGGGCGTGCTCGTTCGAGGCGGGGGAGTTGGAGCCGTCGTACTGCGCGGACACGTCGGGGCGGACGGTGGCCGACGTGCTGTCCTCGGAGGATCCGTTGCCGGTGCGGATCGCCGCACTCGACGCGTATCTCGCGTCCGTCGAGCCGCATCACACGTCGCCCCAGGCCGAGGAGATCATCCTCCCCGCCGGTACTCCGGACGTCCGGGCACGCGCCCGTGACGCCGCCGTCGCGGGGCTGCTGGATGTTGCTGATGGCACCAAAGTCGCACTGATCGGGGTCGTCAACCCGCTCGTGGACGCGATCACCGCGCGCGGCGGGATCTGCCTGCCGTGCGACTTCAACCTCCGCGAGACGGCCTCCGGTCTTCCGGTGTCCCGCGACATGACCGAGGTGATCGACGCGGCGGACGCGGTCGTCGCGACCGGCATGACGCTGTCCAACGGCAGCTTCGACGTACTCCTCACTCGTTGCCGCGAGCAAGCGAAACCGCTGGCGATCTATGCCCAGACCGGCAGCGCCGTGGCCCGCGCGTTCCTCGGTTCGGGCGTCACCGCGCTCTCCGCCGAGCCGTTCCCCTTCTCCCAGTTCAGCTCCCGCCCGAGCAGCCTCTACCGCTACAGGACGGACAGATGACGACGTTCACGCCCTCGACCGAAGTGCCTGGCGATCTGCGGATGGCCAGGCGGTTGTGGCCGTTCCTGCTGGCTTCCGCGGTGGGGCTGATCCCGTTCACGGTGTTCGGGATGTACCTCGTGCCGATCGCGGATGCGGCGGGTGGGAGCGTGGCGGAGATCGGTGGGTTGCGGGGCCTGGGAGGGCTTGCGGCGCTCGCGGTGGGAGTCTCGCTGGCGCCGCTGATGGATCGGGCGCCTAGGGAGCTGGTGGCTGCCGGGGGACTGGCGCTGCTGGGAGTCTCGGCCGCGTTGGGGGCCGTGGGCAACGTGTTCGCGCTGGCGGCGTTCTGTCTGTTGATCGGCGCGTCGACGTCGATTCTCGGGCCGTCGATCGGGGCCGCGGCGGCGGACCGGTTCCGGTCACCGGCCGCGGCGGGACGGGCGGCGACGCTGGTGTCCGCGACGACGTCCGCGATGGCGATGCTGGCGGCGCCGGTGCTCGCCGGCCCGGGGCTGATCTGGGGCTGGCGCGGCAACCTGCTCGCGGCGTCGGTGATCTCGCTCGCCTTGTCCGCCGCGTTCTTCTGGCGGGCACGCGGGCGAAAGGCGCCGCGCAGCCGGCGCGAGCGGATCAGCTACCTCGCGACGTACCGCGAGCTCGCCCGCGTTCCCGGGGCGCTGCAGCTGCTTGCGGTCGCCATGCTGCGGACCGCCGCGTTCATGGGGTACCTCGCGTATCTCGCCGCGTTCTACGACGACAAGTTCGACCTGGCTCCGGGCTGGTTCGCGCTGGTCTGGTCGCTGAGCGGCGCGTCGTTCTTCCTCGGCAACCTCTTCGCCGGGCGTTACCTCGCCACCGACCGCTCGTGGATCAGCCCGGACAAGATGCTGCTCGTCGGCATCTCGGTCGCTCTGGTCGCCGTCACGGCGTTCTACTTCTCGCCGACCCTGCCGCTCACGCTCCTGCTGACCGCGCTCATGGGCGCCAGTCACGCAACCGTCGCGGCCTGCGTCATGACGCTACTGGTACGCCGCAGCGGCGACCTTCGGGGCTCAGCGCTCAGCGTCAACGCGGCCGGGATGAGCCTCGGCACATTCCTCGGTGCAGCGATCGGCGGCCTGGGCCTCGGCCTCGGTGGATACCCAGGCACGGCCCTCGCCTTCGCCGCGATCACGATCGTCGCGCTGCTCTGTGCCCTCAGAGTCCAGGGCCAGGAGTAGGGGTAAGGATCGGGGGTTTGCCGGAGTCCTCACCGAGCCGTTCTCGATATATCGTTCCGTCTTATGGAGAATCTGCCCGACCGCCCGCACCCGCACGCGCACCTGCGGGCGTCCGACACCGATCGTGACCAGGTCGTCGACGTACTGCGGGATGCCCTGATGTCGGGGCGGTTGTCGCAGGACGAACACGCCGAGCGCCTCGAGCAGACGTTGCAGGCCAGGACCCTCGGCGAGCTCGAGCCGATCACCCGCGACCTCGTCGTGCCGGGGCAACCCCAGTCGGTGCCGCTGCCCGTCGCGCAGTCGTCGGTGTCCAGCAGCCCGGTCCCGATCGAGGAGCCGGCCGACCCGGACCAGAGCTTCGACACGATGGTGGCGATCTTCGGCGGTGGCGAGCGGACCGGCCGCTGGCGGGTGAAGCGGCGTACCAACGCGTTCGCGGTGTTCGGCGGCCACGACCTGGACATGACCAACGCGGTCTTCGAGGGCCGCGAGGTGACGATCTGGGCGTTCGCCGTGTTCGGCGGCATCGACATCACCGTCCCCGAGGGCGTCACGGTCCGCAACGAGGGCGTCGGCATCTTCGGCGGCTTCGGCGCCCGTGGCAGCGACGACCCGGACCCGAACGCGCCCACCGTCGTGATCAAGGGCCTCGCACTGTTCGGCGGCGTCGGCGGCCAGTCCTCGGCGAAGCGTCACGGCAAGAAGAACAAGGGCAAGGGACACCACGAGCTGCACTGAACAATGTGGGTGCGATCCGGAGTGCGGCCCAATAGCCTGCGGTCATGAGCGACTTCGTACCGGCTGACTTCGACGTGCCCCGGGAGCTGACCACGCCGCGGTTCCGGCTGGAACCGCTCGGCCCGGAGCACAACGTCCCGGACCATGCCGCGTGGACCAGCAGCATCGATCACATCCGCGCGACGCCGGGCTTCGAGGGGAGCAGTTGGCCGCCGGTCGACGGGATGACGCTGGAAGCCAACCTCGGTGATCTGCAGCGGCACGCGGAGGACTTCGCGCAGCGGCGCGGGTTCACGTTCACGGTCATCGAGACCGATGGCGACGTGATCGGCTGCGTGTACATCTATCCCCGGCGCAAGGATCCCAGTGTCACCGACGTCCGATCCTGGGTGAGCGCCGACCGGGCCGAGCTGGACGTCGCGTTGTACGAGGCCGTCTCCGGCTGGCTGGCCGCGGACTGGCCGTTCGTGACCGTCGAGTACGCGGTCAGATCCAGGATTTGAACCACATCCGGCTGAGCCAGGCCGGGTGCGGGAGCACCTTGTCGGTCAGGATCGGCCAGATATAGGCGAAGTTCAGCACGACGAGTACGACGAACGCGCCCGTCACCGCGCTGCCGATCAGCCGGCGCGGTGACGCCGTCCCCAGAGCGGCACGGGCCGGACCGAGGATCTTGCCGAGGATCATGGCCAGCGCCATCACGGTGAACGGGATCATCGTGACGGCGTAGAAGAAGAAGATCGGTCTGTCGTCGAACGCGAACCACGGCACCCAGCAGGTGACGAACCCGACGATCGGCACACCGAACCGCCAGTCGCGCGAACCTATCCACAGCACCAGGGCCGCGATCAGCGCGAGCGCGCCGCCCCACCACAGCAGCGGCGTACCGAGGGCAGAGATCACCTGCAGGCAGTTGGTCCCGGCCGGAGCGTTGCAGCCCGGCGTACCGGGCTTGATGTCGTTGACCGCGTCGAAGCCGATCGGGCGGGCGATGATCGGCCAGCCGGCCGGGTTCGACTGGTACGGGTGGGTGGCGTGCTTGATGTAGTCGCCGGTGTGGAACGCGAGCACTTCCTTGTGGTACTCGAGCAGGGACCGGAAATCGTCCGGCACGACCTTCATCACGCCGTGTGCCGGGTTGCTCGCCGCCCAGTTGTGGTCGTACGCGTTGTCGTGCAGCAGCCAGCCGGTCCAGGTCGCGAGGTACGTGACGCCGGCGACCAGCACCAGGCTGACGAACGCCGGGATGCCGTCGACCAGGGCGGACTTCACGAACGCGAACCGCACTCCCAAAGCACGGCGCGCGCCGAAGTCCCACGCGAACGCCAGCACGCCGAACGCGGCGAGGGTCCAGACCGCGGACCACTTGGTGCCCAGCGCGAGGCCGAAGCAGATGCCGGCGGCGATGCGCCACGGGCGGATCAGCAGCCAGCGGCCGATGGTACGACGTTCGCCGTCGGCAGTCGGCTTGTCGAGGGAATCCGCGTGCCGGCGGCGGGTCCAGTCCCGGTCCGCGACCAGGCACGAGACAGCTGCCACCAGCCAGAACGCGAGGAAGATGTCCAGGAGCGCCACCCGGGACATCACGAAGTGCAGGCCGTCGACCGCGAGCAGCAGGCCCGCGATCGAGCCGATCAGGGTCGACCGGGTCATCCGGCGTACCGTCCGGATCACCAGCAGCACGGTCAGGGTGCCGAACAGGGCCGGCATGAACCGCCAGCCGAACGTGTTCATCCCGAACAGCTGCTCACCGGCGGCGATCATCCACTTGCCGACCTCGGGGTGCACGGTCAGGCTCGGGGTCGGCTTGAACACGTCCAGGTTGCCGCTCAGGATCGCCTTGTCGGCGGCGCCCTCGGGCTGGTCGATGAACTGGCGCGCGTACCCGAACTTGAGCAGGCTGTACGCGTCCTTGGCGTAGTACGTCTCGTCGAAGACGAACTTCACCGGAGTGCTGAGGTGCCAGAACCGCAGGATGCCGGCCATCAGCGTGATCGCCAGCGTCGCGATCCAGCCGCCGTCGAAGTCCCGCGGCATCGCCGGGTACAACCGCTGCTTGAGCGGCGGCAACCGTCTCCCGAGCACGTCCCGCCCGAGCGTCTCCAGCCCCTCGCCGGCGTCAGTACGCCGCGCAGTCCCATCCTCGATCACAGCAGCCACGCCCGCCATCGTACGGACGCCTCGGTACCACCGCCTCCCGGCGTACGTCGGTGAGGCTGGGATGATGACCTCGTGACCGGGCGATTGGTGTTGGCGGGGACTCCTATTGGGGATGTTTCGGACGCCTCTGCGCGGCTGGGCCGGGTGCTGGCCGAGGCGGATGTGGTCGCGGCGGAGGACACCCGCCGGTTGCGGCGGCTGACGTCGGAGTTGGGGATCACGGTGGGTGGCCGGGTCGTCAGCTACTTCGAGGGCAACGAGCGGGAACGTACGCCGGAGTTGCTCCAGGCGCTGGTCGACGGGCAGACCGTGGTGGTGGTGACGGACGCGGGGATGCCGAGTGTGTCGGATCCGGGGTACCGGCTGGTGGCGGCCGCGATCGAGGCCGGGGTCGACATCACGTCGGTTCCCGGCCCGTCCGCCGTACTGACGGCGCTGGCGCTCTCCGGCCTTCCGGTGGACCGGTTCACCTTCGAGGGGTTCCTGCCGCGGAAGGGCGGCGAGCGGGCCCGGCGGCTGGGGGAGTTGGCGGAGGAGCCGCGGACGATGGTGTTCTTCGAGGCGCCGCACCGCCTCAGTGCCTCGTTGGAGGCGATGCGCGACGCGTTCGGCCCCGACCGGCGGGCAGCGGTGTGCCGGGAGCTGACGAAGACGTACGAAGAGGTCAAACGCGGCCCGGTGGCCGACCTGGTGACCTGGTCCGAGGGCGGCGTCCGGGGCGAGATCACGGTCGTCGTCGCAGGCGCCGACCCGAACAAGGTGCTCACCCCGGCCGAGCTGGCCGCGGAGGTCGCCACCGACGAGGAGGCGGGCACGCCGCGTAAGCAGGCGATCTCCGACGTCGCGAAGCGTTTCGACGTCCCGAAGCGGACCGTGTACGACGCCGTACTGGCCGCCCGAGACCCTGGTAAATAGGATTCGCGCGCCCCACTACGCTTGAGACATGTCCGAGAAGGCCTATTACGTCACCACCCCGATCTACTACGTCACGGCCCCGCCGCACATCGGCAGCGCCTACACGACGGTGGCCGGGGACGTCCTGACGCGCTGGCACGCGCAGCGCGGCGAGCGCAAGTGGTACCTGACGGGTACCGACGAGCACGGCGAGAAGGTGATGCGCAGCGCGGAGGCACAGGGCATGTCGCCGCAGGCGTGGACGGACAAGCTGGTCGAGGAGGCCTGGAAGCCGGCCTGGGTGGACGTCGACATCGCGTACGACGACTTCATCCGGACCACCGAGCAGCGGCACACCGAGCGGGTCCGCGAGTTCTGGCAGACGCTGTACGACAAGGGCGACGTCTACAAGGGCGAGTACGAGGGCCTGTACTGCGTCGGCTGCGAGGAGTTCAAGCTTCCCGCGGACATCCGGACCGACGAGGACGGCACGCAGCGCTGCATGATCCACGGCACGGAGCTGGAGACGGTCTCGGAGACCAACTACTTCTTCCGGCTGTCGGCGTACGGCGATCGCCTGCTCGAGCTCTACTCGGAGCAGCCTGATTTCGTGGCACCGGCCAGCGCGCGCAACGAGGTGATCGCGTTCGTGAAGCAGGGTCTGCAGGACCTGTCGATCACGCGGTCGACCTTCGACTGGGGCATCCCGGTGCCGTGGGACGAGGACCACGTTCTGTACGTCTGGATCGACGCGCTGCTCAACTACGTGACGGCCGCGGGCTACGGCACCGACCCGGAGCGGTTCGAGGAGCTGTGGCCGGTCGACGTACACCTGGTCGGTAAGGACATCCTCCGGTTCCACGCGGTGATCTGGCCGGCCATGCTGATGGCTGCCGGGGTCGCCGTACCTCGCCAGGTCTTCGCCCATGGCTGGCTGCTGGTCGGCGGCGAGAAGATGAGCAAGTCGAAGCTGACCGCGATCGCGCCGCACGAGATCACCGACCACTTCGGCTCGGACGCGTTCCGGTACTACTTCCTGCGCACGATCCAGTTCGGCTCGGACGGATCGTTCTCCTGGGAGCACCTGAGCGCGGTCTACACCTCGGAGCTCGCGAACGGCCTGGGCAACCTGGCCAGCCGGATCGCGGCGATGGTCGGCAAGTACTTCGACGGCGTCCTGCCGGAGCCGACCGACCATGGACCGGCCGAGCAGGCGCTGGCGGACAAGCTCGCGCAGACGGTGGCGACCGCGGACAAGGCTCTGGACACACTCGCCTTCCAGGATGCGCTCGCCGCGATCAACGACCTGGTCGGCGCCGTGAACGGGTATGTGACCGAGCAGGAGCCGTGGAAGGTCGCGAAGGACGAGTCCAAGCGGGACCGGCTCGCAACGATCCTGTACTCCGCGGCCGAGACGCTCCGCGCGGTCGCCGTACTGCACAACCCGACGATGCCGAAGTCGTCCGCGAAGCTCTGGGAGCTGCTGGGCGCCGAGGAGAAGCTGGGTGCGCTGAAGGACCAACGGGTGCAGGACGCCGGCACCTGGGGCCAGCTGCCCGCCGGGTCCACGCTGACGAAGGGCGATCCGCTGTTCCCCCGCCTCGAAGAGAGCTGATTGCAGCAAAGTCGCGCCGCCGTCCGGGAATGCCGGGCGGCGGCGCTGCCTTTTCTTGTAGCAACAGCCAATTCGAGGAGGCTGCGCTATGCGGGCTGTGGTGTTCGAGGAGTACGGCGATCCCGAGGTGCTGAAGGTGCAGGACGTGCCGGAGCCGCACGCGGGTCCCGGGCAGGTGCGGATCAAGGTGCACGCGGCCGGGGTGAATCCGTACGACACGAAGATCCGGCGCGGCTTCACGAAGGACTTCGCCCCGGCGAAATTCCCCGCGATCCCGGGGTTCGAGGTGGCCGGGGTGGTGGACGAAGCTGGTGAGGGCGCCGAGTTCGCGGTCGGCGCCGAGGTCGTCGGCTGGTCGGCGGGCGGTTCGTACGCCGAGTACGCGCTCGCGGGCAATGTGACGCGCAAGCCGGCCGGGCTGGGCTGGGAGCAGGCGGTCGGCGTACCGGTGGCCGGCGAGACTGCGCAGCGGGTGCTCGATCTGCTCGGCGTGAAGCCCGGTGAGACGATCCTGATCCACGGTGCCGCGGGCGCGGTCGGTTCGGTCGCCGTCCAGCTGGCCAAGGCGGCCGGCCTGACCGTCATCGGCACTGCGTCGGCCGCGAATCACGAGTACTTGGAGTCCATCGGTGCGATTCCGGTGACCTATGGGGACGGCCTGCTCGACAGGGTCCGCGAGGTCGCACCGCAGGGTGTCGACGCGGTCTTCGACACCGCCGGCAAGGGCGGTCTGCAGGAGTCGATCGAGCTCCGGGGCGGCACCGACCGGATCATCACCATCGCCGACTTCGCCGCCGCCGAGCTCGGCATCCAGACGTCCGGGGGCGGCACCGGCACCCCCGAGCAGGTCCGGGCCGCCCTGGACGACCAGCTCCGGGCGGCCGCGGACGGCAAGCTCACGATCCGGATCGCCGACACCTTCGGCCTGGCGGACGCGAGCAAGGCCCAGGCGCTGAGCGAATCGGGCCACGCCCGCGGCAAGGTCGTCGTCAGCCCTCAGGCATAAGCAAAGCGGGACTTCGGCGTCGGTACGTCGTCAACGCGCGGATCCCAGCGATCGACGAAGTCCACTCCGGCCGGGACCTCGACACATTCCGTCGAGGTCCAGCCGCGGGTGAGGGTCGGGAAGTCCGGCACATCCGGGTGGTAGTGCGGCTTGCCGATGCCGAGCAGGTCTCGCGCCATCGGTGCGCTGCGAGCCTGGTAGCGGAAGTCGGCGGACAGTCGCAGCTGCTTGGTCCGGTTCGGCATCGCGCCGTGCACGGTGAGACTTCCGAACAGCAGCACGTCGCCCGGCTGGTACGACGTCGTACGCCACTCCGGATGGTTCTCGTCGGCCTCGGCGCGCATCATCCCCGGCCCGTCCGATGCCCGGACCGGTAGGACACCGAGCCGCGGCGAACCGGCGTACACTCTGAGTCCACCGATCTCCGGCGGCGCCGCGCTCAATGGCAGCCAGGTGGTGAGCGTGTCCACGCAACCCTGGATGAACCGGTAGTCCTGGTGGATCGGCGTCGGATTCGCACCGGGCGACGGCGGCGCGATCCGGCAGATATGCGCCGGATGCGCGAACGCCTCCTCACCCAGCAACCTGCCCGCCAGCCCGATCAACTCCGGCCGTACGGCGAGCTCGTGAAACGCTTGAGTGCTCTGAATCGCCGTGTAGGCACCGAAGAATCCGGCGGATCCCTCCTCGACAGCCCGCCCCGACGCCACCAGTTCCCGCAGGTCGGCATCGCGAGCCAACCAGTCACTGTCGTACAAGATCCGCGCCAGCTGTCCGTGCACATCCGTTACCACATCAGCCGGTAACAGACCGCGGAAGAACAAGTATCCGTCGGTGGCCATGCGTGTCCGCAGAGCGGCGGCGTCCGACACCACGTCGTACGAGTCGGTCAGTTCTTTCAATTGTCGTTTCCAATCTTGTCCATGGCTGCGGCGATGTCTTGGACGGGGGTCTTGTCGAGGAAGAGGTCGTTGGCGGCTTTGTTGATCTCGGTGACCTTGGAGGTCCAGCCGTCGGCGATCGGGAGGTTGACCGTGCTGCCGGCGGCCGAGTCGAGGAACGGTTTCACGTCGATGCCCTTCTTCTGCCAGAACGCCTGGTAGCCGGCGCCGGCGTCGGTGAGCGCCGGGATGATGTACCCCGCGTCGCCCATCAGCCGCTGCGCTTTCTCCGTACCCAGGAAGGCGACCAGCTTGCCGGCCTCGTCCGGGTGCTTGGTCTTCGCGAACATCGCCTCGGCGAGCCCGTTGATCACCACCGTGCGTCCGGCCGGTCCGGCCGGCATCGCGGCGACCCCGATCGGGAACTTCACCTCGGGCAGCGCGAACGGGAGCAGCGCGTTGTTCGCCGGGAACATCGCGACCTCGCCCCGGTAGAACATCTCGGTCGCCTGCCCGGTCGGCGGGTTGGTCCGGGTGCCGTCCGGCGACACCTTCCACTTGAAGATCAGGTCGCGCGCGAACTGCAGCGCCTCGACCGACTTCTGACCGGCGAAGTCGAACGTGCCGTACGGCTTGTCCATCGCCTGGCCGCCGTTCGACGCGATCCAGTTCAGCCACTGCGTCTGGTTGTGGTTCCACGAGCAGAAGCCCCACTGCTTCGTGCCGACGGTCAGCTTGCGAGCGACCTCGAGGAAGGTACCCGAACCGTCCGGTGCCCAGGTCAGCTCGGCCGGCATGGTCACACCGGCCTTCTTGAACAGGTCCTTGTTGTACAGCAACCCGACGATGCCCATGTCCTTCGGCATCCCCAGCTGCTTGTCCTCGAACTTGTACGACTGCACGACGTTCGGGTTGTACGCGTCGAGCTTCAGGCCGGCCTTCGAGATCAGGTCGTCCAGCGGCGCGAGCACGCCCTTGCCGGCGAAGTCCGGGAAGTAGTCGACGGTCAGCCAGAACACGTCCGGCGCCTTGCCGCTCGCGAGCTCGGTGGTGAGCTTGGTCCAGTACTGGTCCCAGGGCAGGACCTCCATCCGGACGGTGATGTCCGGGTTCTCCTTGGTGAATTCCGCGAACACCGCCTTGTAGCCGACCTCCTGCTGCTCGTCCCACAACCGGTACACGAGCTCGACCTTGCCGCCGCCACTCGAGCCGGCGTCGTTCGACGAGCCGCAGCCGGCCAGCGCGAGCACGCTGCCGGCGCCGATCAGAAAAGTCCTCCTGGACAAAGACATGAGAGCCTCCGAACTACTTGAGCCCGGTAACAGCGACCGAGCGGACGATGAAGCGCTGGAAGACGATGAACAGGACCAGCAGCGGCGCCAGCGCGATCAGGCTGCCGGCCATCACGGCGTTGTAGTCGACGCCGATCTCCCCTTTGAACAAGGCGATCCCGACCGACAGCAGCCGCTTGTCCTCGCTGCTGGTGATGATCAGCGGCCAGAGGAAGCTGTTCCAGTTGGCCACCACGGCGAGCGTGGTGACGGTGACCAGGATCGGTTTCGACAACGGCAGCACGATCGAGACCAGGGTCCGGAACCGCCCGGCGCCGTCGATCCGGGCGGCGTCCTCGAGGTCCGCGGGAATGCCGCGGAAGAACTGGCGGAGCAGAAAGATCGCGTACGGCGTACCGAGCATCGTCGGCAGCATCAGGCCGGCCCAGGTGTCGACCAGGCCGAGCTTCTGCATCATCAGGTAGAGCGGGATCATCGTGACCACCGGCGGCACCATCAATGTCGACAGATAGACCCAGAACAACGCGTCCCGGCCGGGGAACGACAGCCGCGCGAAGGCGTACGCCGCCAGCACCGCGAACACCACCTGGCCGAGGGTGATCCCGGCCGTGACGAGGGTCGTGTTGATCAGGTAGCCACCGAAGCCGGACGCGAACAGCCGATGGAAGGCGGCCGTGCTGGGCGGCACCCCGGGCTCCCACGGCATCGTCTCCGACAGTTGCCCAGGGCCCTTGAAGGCGGTCAGCACGGTCAGGAAGTACGGGAAGATCGCGAGTACGCAGCCGGCCACCAGGACGGCGTACACGAAGACACGCAGTTTCATCCGGACACCTCGTAGGTCGTACGGCGTTCGAAGTACACGAACTGGGAGATCGTCGCGATCAGCACCACGGCGAACAGCAGCACCGAGATCGTCGAGGCGTAGCTGAAGTCGAACTTCTTGAACGCCTCGTCGTAGATCAGGTACGTCGTCACCTCGGTGCTGTCACCGGGTCCGCCCTCGGTCATCACGAAGATCGTGTCGAAGGCCTGGAACGAGCCGATCACGTTGGTGATCAGCACGAACAGCATCGTCGGCCGCAGGAGCGGCAGCGTGATCGAGAAGAAGTGCGCGACCGGCGATGCCCCGTCCAGGGACGATGCCTCGCGCAACGACGGCGGGATGTTCTGCAGGCCGGCCAGGAAGAACAGCATGTTGTACCCGGCGAACTGCCAGATGTGCACCGCGGCGACGCTCGGCATCGCCAGCACCGGCGACGACAACCAGGCCGGACCGTCGACGCCGAACAGTCCGAGGAACTGGTTCAGCGCGCCGCGGCCCGGGTCGAAGATCCAGCTCCAGACGAGGCCGAGGGCAACGGGTGTCGCCATCCACGGGATCACCAGCAGCGCGCGGAAGTACTTCATCCCGCGCAGCTTGCGGTCGACGAGGAGGGCGAGGAGCAGGCTCAGAATCGTTGTGCCGGGCACGCAGATGATGACGTAGTACAGCGTGACCAGCAGCGAGTGCCAGACGTCGGAGTCGGTGAACAGCTTGCGGTAGTTGGCCAGGCCAATGAACTCCGGTGTCGACAGCAACTTCCAGTCGAACAGGCTGAGGACGAGCACGATCAGCACCGGCGCGAGCAGGAAGCCGAGGACGCCGACCAGACTCGGCGCGAGCAGCGCGTACCCGATGGCCGTCTGCCGAGCGCGGCCGATCCGGTGGGTACGGCGGGGCGCGGGCCTAAGCATCGGGATCCTTCAACGGGTGCGGACGCGGTGAGCTGGGGATGAGCAGTTCGCGGGTGCGATCGAGGCCCCACCGGTCGAGCTCGCCGATCGGGTCGCTCGACATCCGCAGACCTGGACCTCGAGAGATGTGTTCTGCCCAGAGCTCTCGCTCCTGGACATCCGGCCGCACGATCAGGCAGTCGGAGTCGTTGGCCCACCAGCGGCCGTGCAGGAACTCGCGGGCCACCGACGTGGACCGGGCGCCGCGCTGACCGGGCTGACTGATGTCGCCGGATGGTGGGTCGACCAACGGATCGGTGTCCGGCGAGATGCGCATGCAGTCGACCAGTCCGAGGCTCGGCAGGATCGGGGCGCCGCAGCCGTGCAGGATCCGGTTCGGCCCGACGGCCTCGCGCAGCAGCCGCATCCCGTGCCGGTACGCCGCGATGCCGCCGACCTGCTCGTGGCGCCGTCCGTCGATCGCACCGGCGTACACGAAGTCGAGCTTGAAGTGGTCGTACCCCTGGCGGCACAGCTCGGTGAACACGTCCTGGATGTGCCGTGCCGCGCCTGGGTGGGTGACGTCGAGGACCAGTTGCTCCTGGCCCCAGTTGGTGCCGGCGGTGATCCCGGGGACGAGCCAGTCCGGATGTTTGCGGGCTGTCTCGCTGCCGCTGCCGACCAGGAACGGTGCCACCCAGATTCCTGCGCGGCGACCGCTCGAGCGGATGTCGGCGGCGAGCCGGACGGTCGAGCCGAAGTCGTCGCGCGGCGTCAGCCAGTCGCCGATCGCCGCTTGGTATCCCTCGTCGAGCAGGACCAGGTCGACGCTGAGGTCGTGCTGGTCGAACTGGCGGACCTCGGCCATCACGTCGCGTTCGGTGACCTTGCCCCAGTACGCGTACCAGCTGCACCACGACGGCCCGAACACCCGGATCGGGGGCGTACCGAAGCTTTCGGCCCAGTCGGCGAGTGCCTGGTTGGCGTTCGCGTGCGTGCCTGTTGTGAGTTGTACGTCGCCGTCGGCAGAGATCACCAGCCGGTTGCCGTGGACCTCGGCGCGGATCGACGGGACCGCGTCGGGCGTGATCGCGGCGACCGTGGTGACCTCACCGGAGGTCGCGACCGCGAGCAGACCTTCGCCCTGGAAGCGGCCGGCGTCGACGCCCGGGCGGTACGCCATCACGTGATGGTTCGAGGCGGTCGGCCGCGGGGGCGACGCGTCGAGCCGGTACCAGCCGCTGGGGCTCCACGACTGCCAGCCATGCTCGAAGATCAGCGTGGACGCGTCGTACTCGAGCTCGGCGACGGGAGCGAAAGGCACGGAATCACTCGATTCTTCGGGTGCAGGATCTTGCTAATCTTGGAGCCCTCATGAGGGGATCCACCATGACGGAGCCTGCTGACTTCGAGCACGATCTTGCTACCCAGGTGCTGATCGAGCTGTACAGCGAGATCCCGCCGCCGAGCAAACTGGTGACCGGCCACTTCCACAGCGGCGGCGACTACCGCGTCGTCCGGCCGGACGGCGTGGGCAGCTGGTACCTGCTGTACACCGCGTCCGGGACCGGCCGGTATCTCATCGGCGAGAACAGGCTGACGCTGCGCCACGGGGACGTCGTACTGGTCAGCCCGGGGACGCCCCACGACTACGGGACCGTCGGCACGTACTGGGAGTCCTGGTGGGCGCACTTCCAGCCGCGACGTGAATGGCATGCGTGGTTGTCGTTGCCGCAGGCAATGCCGGGGCTGTCCTACGTGCGGTTGACGAGGTCGTCCGAGACCGACCGCGTGGTGTCGGCGTTCGACCGGCTGCACCGGGATGCGCAGCGGGCCGGGCTGTCCCCGACCGGCGACACCGAGCTGCACCTGCTGGAGAAGAGCGTCGCGACCGAGCTGACCATGAACGGCATCGAGGAGGTACTGCTGACCGCGGTCGCCAGCCTCCGCCGGGAGACGCAACACCTGGACGCCCGCGTGCATCTGGTGCTCGAGGCAATCACCGCGGACCCGGCCCGGCCGCACACGCTGACCTCACTCGCCGGGCTCGCCCAGGTGTCCGTCTCCCGCCTCGCACATCTCTTCAAGGAGCAGGTCGGCGACTCGATCATGAACGTCGTACTGGCGCTCCGCCTGCAACGCGCCGCCGAGCTGCTCGGCGCGACCGACATGTCCGTCGCGCAGATCGCCGCGGCGGTCGGCTTCGACTCGCCGCACTACCTCAGCCGCCAGTTCGGCCGCCGCTACGGGATGTCGCCGACCGCCCACCGCGCCAAGGTCAGGAACCCGGAGCTAGAGCTATATTGAGCTCGGTCGCCGCCGCGTAGTCCGAGCCGCCGGCCAGCCCGATGAGCCGGACGTAGCGCGCCGTCGTACCGGCCGGGAATCTGGCGATCTTGGCGTCGACGCTTCCGTCCCAGGAGCCGGTCGTCGCCGAGGTGAACGTGACGCCGTCGGTGCTCGTCTGGACGTCGTACGACGAGATCCGGCCGTTCGGTACGTCGGCGTCCTGCCGTGGGGTGTACACGAGCGCCTCGATCGCGCGCGGCGTCTTCAGATCGAGGGTGATGTACTGCGGCAGCGGTGCGTGCGGACTCCAGTTCGAGTGCCACATCGTCACGCAGTCGCCGTCGATCGCCGCGGGCGCGCTGTTGGCGGCAGACCCCTGGCTGGTGGCCGTCGCCGTCATCTCGCTCTGCGGCAGCAGGTTCAGCGGTCCGAACGGGCCGTCGGCGGGCGGTGGCGTACCGGGGATCGCGGTCACCCGTCCGAGACTGGGTGCCTTCAGCAATGGATGGGTGCGCAGATGGTTGAGGAAGACCTCCTGTCCCATCTTCGGAGCCCGGGTGAGGTCGGTGAACTGCTGGAACCCCGGATAGCCGTACTGCGCTCCGTGCAACGGCATCGCCGCGCTCGTCGTCACCCGGTACGTCTTGCCGAGCTGCAGCGGCTTCCCGTTGATCAGCACCTTCGCCGGATCGACCCGGTCGCCGACCGGTCTGCCCAGGTCGTAGGTGTAGCGGAAGTTGGCCGAGGTGGCGAGCGCGGACAGTCTGCTGCAGCCGTACGCCGGCGGGATCCACTGCTGCTCGAGGACGGCCTCGACCGCGGAGCCTTTCATCGAGAGCGTGGTGATCGGCGAGATCCCGGCGACCGGCCAGGCTTCTCCGTACGTCACCGTGCCAGCCTTCAGCCCGGCCGCGATCACGTCGACGCCGAGATCGGCCGGGATCAGCGCGAAGTCGCCGCCCGCCTCGGCCTTGTAGAGGTCGGCGACCAAGTTGCCGGTGCGGCTCTCGGCCTTCGGTGCGAAGTCGAGATCGCGATCGAGCTTCGCGAGCGGCTGCCCCTGCCGGGCGGTCCACTTGTCCATCCAGTACTTCACGATCTTCTGGATCTGCGGATCCGGCGTCAGATCCTTGGTGACCGCGTGGTTGGTCGCGGTGGTCGCGGACCTGATCACCTCACCGGTCGCCGGATCGAGCGACAGGTTCACCTCTCCGAGCACCCGGCCATGGTTGCTTGCCTCCAGCACCGGACGCGGTACGCCGTTCGGGTCCGGGATCATGCAGTTGAACGCGGTGTGCCAGTGCCCGCCCAGGATTACGTCGATGTCGGGCGACAGCGCGCGAGCGGCGTCGAAGATCGGACCGGTCGGGTTCTTGCACTCGTCGTACAGCCCGCCCTGCTGACCGCCCTCGTGCATGCTGACCACGATCGCGTTCACGCCTTCCGCCTTCAGTTCGGCCGCGGCCCGGTTCGCGGCGTCGACGACGCCCTGGAACTCGAAGCCGGAGCCCTCGATCGACAGCGTCTCGGTCGGCGTACCCGGGAAGCCGAGTCCGATGAAGCCGATCCGCTGCGACCCCGCCTTGGCGATCCAGTACGGCGGCAGCACCGGCCGCTCGGTCCGCGGGTCGACGATGTTGGCCGCGTGGTACGCGTAATCGGTGCCGTGGAAGTTGCGGCCGGTGGAGTCCTTGAAGCAGGAGTCGAAGCCCGGCTTGCCGTAGCAGGCGCCGGTCTGCATCCGGCGCAGGAACGGGAACTCCCGGTCGAATTCGTGGTTCCCGGCGACGTCGAAGTCCATCCCGAACGCGTTCAGCACCTCGATGGTCGGCTCGTTCGCGAACGCCTGCGTGTAGTCCGGCCAGCCGCTGAACTGGTCGCCCGAGCCGATCAGGAAGCTGTTCGGCTTCCGCAGCTGGTCCAGATGTGCCTTGAGATAGGCGGCGCCGCCGACCTGCTGCGTGCCGGCCGGGCCGGCGATGGTCAGGTTCTCGGTCTCGGAGAGATAGCCGTGCAGGTCGGTCAGGCTGAGGATCTGTACGGGGATCGGTGGTGCCGTCTCTGCGTTGAGCGCTCCCACGGCGAGGCCTAGGACGGCGAGGACGGCGCTGAACCTTCTGGGCATCGGCTGCTCCTGTCGGTCGGGCGGAACCGAGACGAAAACTACTGGGGTGCGAGGCCCGCGAACATGGCCGTGGGTGCTGACTTCCTGCACGATCCGGCTGACGCTTTTCTACAAGCGCATGGCGGCGGGGAACCGTACGGTCAGGGGAGAAGGGAGTTCGACGATGACTGGATATGAAGCGGTGGCCGAGATCGACATCGATGCGCCGCCCGCGCGGGTATGGGAGGTGCTGACCAGCCCCGAGAAGTTGAAGGAGCTGTGGTTCGGTGCCGAGGTCGAGACCGATTGGCAGGTGGGCAGCCCGATCACCTGGACCGGCGAATGGGAGGGCAAGCCCTATCAGGACAAGGGCAAGATCGTCGCCGTCGAGCCGGGACAGTTGCTGACCTTTACCCATTGGAGTCCGCTGACGGGGCAGGCCGACGTACCCGAGAACTACCACACGCTGACCTACGAGCTCAGTGGTGCGACGCACCTGAAACTCACCCAGGACAACAACGCGACCGAGGACGAGGCCAAGCACTCGCAGGACATGTGGGAGATGCTCGTCGCGAAGGTCAAGGAGGCCGCTGAGTAATCTAGGCGGCATGTCTGATGGTGTGGAGGTGGGCCGGCCGACTCGGGAGCGGGCTGCGGTGGGGGAGGACGGGCGGTCGCGGGACCGGAGCCGGCCCGCGGTGCCGGATCCGTTGCCGATGAGTGTGGTCGACGCGCATTGCCATCTCGACATCGCGGACGGCGAGGACGGTGCCTGGTTGAGCCCGGCGGAGGCGATCAAGCTGGCGTCGTCGGTCGGCGTGACCCGGATCGTCCAGGTCGGGTGCGATCTGCCGGGCGCGGCGTGGGCGGTCGAGGCGGCCACGCAGTACCCGAACCTGATCGCCGGCGTCGCCCTGCACCCGAACGAGGCCCCGAAGCTGAAAGAGGCCGGTGAGCTGGACAGCGCGCTGGCGGAGATCGAGCGGCTGGCGTCGAGCTCGGACAAGGTCCGGGTGATCGGTGAGACCGGGCTCGACTACTTCCGTACCGGCGAGGACGGGCGTACGGCGCAGCACGAGTCGTTCGCCGCGCACATCGAGTTGGCGAAGCGGCTGGACAAGACGCTGATGATCCACGACCGGGACGCGCACGAGGACATCCTGCGGATCCTCGACCGCGAAGGCGTACCGGACCGGTTGGTGATGCACTGCTTCTCCGGCGACACCGAGTTCGCCCGCGAGTGCGTGAACCGCGGCGCGTTCCTGAGCTTCGCCGGCGTGGTGACCTTCAAGAACGCCCAGTCCCTCCGGGACGCGCTCGCCGTCACCCCACTGGACCGCATCCTCGTCGAGACCGACGCGCCGTACCTGACCCCCTCCCCGCACCGCGGCAAGCCCAACGCGTCGTACCTGATCCCCCACACCGTCCGAAAAATGGCCGACGTCCTCAACCTCTCGGTCCCCGAACTCTGCACAGCCCTCAACAACAACGCCAACCGAGCCTTCGGAGGTCCCTGGTAATGGTCCAGTACGACGACGTCGACGCGCAGGTGCTGGGTCTCGCCGATTCGTTGCAGGGGGCCGACGAGGCAACAGTTGGCGCTGAGGTCGCGCGCTTGAAGACATTGGCCGAGCAGATCGCGGACGAGCGGTCCCGCCAGTTGGCCCTGATCAGAGTGCAGAAGCTGCCTGAGCTGATCCGCGGACCCCGGCCTGGCACCAGCCCGGAGTACTGGCGCGCGTCCACTGTGCTGGCACAGGTAATCAATGACAAGGGCTCGCCCGCGGAGCAGATCGCCCACGCCGAACGCGCGATCGCCGAGATCGGTGAACTGTCCCGCCAGGCTCCGCTGCGCGAGTCCCGGACGATCCTGCGGATGAATTCGACCCTGAAGCGGCTGATCGACCGCCGTCGGCGCGAGGGCCTGGAAGGCGGATCGTGACCGATGACGCCGTCGAGATCTCACCGGACACCTGGGAGTACCGGCTGGTGGCTGCGGTCGTGTATGCGGTCGAGCAGCGAGCCGGTGGCGTAGCGGCCGATGCGCGAACGCGGTGGAACGGGCGCCTGCTCGAATCCGAGGATCCGGACTTCCTCGGATTCGCAGAGGTGGACGGCAGCGTGTCGGTGTCGGTCGCCAACGTTCTGGAGCCGTTGCGCAGGGTTCGTGACCTCGATCGAGCGCTGACCGACGACGAGGCGTGGGAGGTTCGCGATGCCTTCGCGACGCTGACTCACGAGGCCGCGCATCTGCTCGCCGAGAACGGCGACGAACAGGCGCCCGACGCGTACCCGTACGATGCGGCAGCCGAGGCCTTCAACGAAGGCCGCACCGAGCACTGGACACATCTCAACCTCGACAACGTCGTCCGCGATGTGTTTCCCGACGCCGGGCTGGAGCACGCTCAGGTAGCGGTGATGTCCCAGTCGAACGATGACGCCTACGCCGCATACACCCCGGCCGCCCGGCACCTCGATCAAGCCCTCGCGACGCGCAGCGGGCTAACCGACGCGCAAGTCACCCAGAAGTTGATGTGCGCCGACGACCTCCAGCGGTGGAACGTCGCGGTCGACCTCGTGATCGACGAACGTTTCGTCAAGCCGGGCCTGATGCCCGAGGCGCATCGCGCTGAGGTGCGGAAAGAGTTGGTCGCTCCGCTGCGTGATTCACTGGCCGGTCTGGTCGCTGTCGAGGCCGACGAGTCGGTGGGGGACGACGAGAAGGCCGCCGAGTCCATGAAGGCGGCCCGGAGCGCGGTCGCCGAACTGGACCATGAGCTCAATCGCATCGAACGCAAATACCGCATCGACAAGGCGGAGCGAGCCCAGCAACAAGCAAGTCGGCCGGCCTCGCGGCGCAATCAAGCAGTTCGCCAGGCCGAGCAGGACCTTCCGCCGAACCTCAGACGCCTGCGGGCTCTGACCGACCCTCAGGCGCCGGCGGCCGGTGCGACGAAGCGAGGTACGGACGTCGCGGACCACGCGCCGTCCTCGCGGGGCGACGGCGCTCGTGCGCGTGGGCAACAAGCGAGCCGCCCGCAATCGGCTGGTCCCAACCAGCCGCCGTCCCCTCAACGCGGCTGAGATCACCTGAAAGACTGGTGTCATGGACATCGGCGGCTCGTGGTAACCGTTCTGACCGACGCGGATGTCCGGGGGCGGTTGCGGCCTGGGCAGGCTGTTGGGTGGATGCGGGAGGCGGTTGTGGCGGCTCATGAGGGGCGGCTGCTTACGCCGCCGCGGGTGTCTGCGGATCTTGGCGGTGGGCGGTTGGTCTTCACGACCGGGGCGCTGGAAGGGGAGTGGTACGGCTATCGGTCGTACGACTCGTTCGAGAACGCGCCGGGGGAGCAGGTTGTGGTGGTTCAGGAACGGGGGACGGGTGCGGTCGGGCGATTGCTGTGGGCAACGAGCTGGGGCCGCGGCGGGTGGGGGCGATCGGGGCGTGGCCGTCGACGCCCTGGCTGGGCGCGCCGCGTCGACGCCCACGGTGGTGTTCTGCTCGGTAGGCCTGGCCGGCAGCGAGGCCTACCTGCTGGCGAAGCTGATTGCGTGAGCGCGTGGACGCCGACGGTCAACGTTGGCGCCGACCGTTGTGCGGGGTGCCGGACGGGCGCAGTCTGAGGGCGTCGGCCCGGTCGGGCCGGCCTGCAAGGGGGAGGGGCAATGAGTGTTCTGATGACCCTGCGGGTAACTGGGGACCCCACGGCGATCGAGAAGCTGGGTGCCGACAACGGCGCGCTCTTCGAAGGTGTGATTGCGGACGCGTCGAGTCGCGGGCTGATCTCACATCACTTCTACGGCAGTGAGACCGAGGTCCTGGTCGTCGACGAGTGGCCCGACGAGGCGTCGTTCCAGGCGTTCTTCGAGAGCTCCGGGCCGCAGATCGAGCAGATGATGTCGGCGGCCGGTGTGACGGCGCAGCCGGCGGTCGAGTTCTGGCGGCCCCTGGAGGTCGGCGACGAGGTCGGGTGACCTCGCTGGTAGACACACCTCATGGAGTTCAGCGAGGTGGTCCGGCGGCGGCGGATGGTGCGGAACTACGACCCGGATCGGCCGGTGGCCGATGAGGTCCGTGAGCGGATCCTGGAGAACGGTTTGCGGGCGCCGTCGGGCGGGTTCAGTCAGGGCTGGGCGTTCCTGACGCTGGAAGGCGAGGACCGGGAGCGGTACTGGCGGATCGCGGCCGAGGATCCGGACGAGAAGTATGTGGAGTGGATCACAGGCCTGCGCCGCGCGCCGCTGCTGGTCCTCGCCTTCGCGCACAAGGACGCGTACCTCGATCGGTACACCGAGGCGGACAAGGGCTGGACCGATCGCGACGAGGGCCGCTGGACCGCGCCGTACTGGTACGTCGACACCGGGATGGCGGTCCTGCTGATGCTGCAGACGGTCGTCGACGAAGGCCTGGGAGCCTGCTTTTTCGGGCCTCCCGCGGACAAAGTGGGCCGGCTGCTCAAGGAGTTCGGCGTACCCGCGGGCTTCGATCTGGTCGGGGTGCTGTCGGTCGGGCACCGGGCCCAGGACAAGCGCTCGCCGTCGCTCAAACGCGGCCGCCGGACGACCGCCGAAGTGGTGCATCGCGGTCAGTGGGGTCATCACCTGGCGTGACGGGGCATGTCGGCCCCGTTACACCCTTTTGCGACTCGCCGACCAGGGGATTGGCGCTTCCGGCATATCTTCGTTATGGTCCCGTGATGTTGGCCGGGATCGGGGAAGATTCCGGGCAGCACAACCCCTCGGCGGGACAAGAAGCTCCGGGCAGCCAGTCCGGCGTCGACGGTCGGTGCCTGTGCTGTCCCACCCCGTGCCCGGGTAGCCCTACCTGGGAGCGTTAGTGCGTAAGTCCATCATCGCGGCCGTCGGTGCGACCGCCGCGATTGCCGTCGCCGGCGGCTCTGTGGCGTATGCCGACAAGAGCAAGACCGTGAGCCTCTCCGTCGACGGCCAGGTGCGGAAGGTGCACACCTTCGGCTCCACCGTGGCAGACGCCCTGAAGGCCGAGAAAGTTCAGATCGGTGACCACGACGTGGTCGCGCCGGGTCCGGACGCCAAGCTGAAGGACGGCCAGGAGATCTCGGTTCAGTACGGTCGCGAGCTGACCGTCAACGCCGACGGCACCAAGAAGGCCTACTGGACCACGGCCGACAGCGTGAACGAAGCGCTCGCCGACCTCGGTCTGCGCTACGACGGGGCTCAGCTCTCCACCAGCCGCAGCGCGCCGCTCGGGCGCGAGGGGCTGGAGCTGGTCGTGAAGACCCCGAAGACCGTGCAGATCGTCCACCTGGGCAAGATCGCGACCATCTCGTCGCTGGCCGGCACTGTCGGCGAGGCCCTGACCGAGGCGAAGATCCGCTGGGACGCCGACGACCGGATCTCTCCGGCCGCCGCCACCCCGCTGAAGGCCGGCGTCAACAAGATCGGCTACGTGCAGGTCCTGCAGAAGCAGGTCACCAAGACCCTCGCGGTCGCGCACGGCACCGACGAGACGAAGTCGGCGACGCTGGTCGAGGGCACCACGAAGACCACGGCCAAGGGCACCGACGGCTCCAAGTCCGTCACGTACCTGTACACCTACCTGGACGGCAAGCTGTCGGCCACGAAGGTGGTCGCGTCGAAGCTGGTCAGCTCGCCGGTCGACGAGAAGGTCCTGGTCGGCACCAAGCCGAAGCCGGCGGAGCCGACCACCACGACCACGGACGAGAAGCCGACGAGCACCGGCAGTGGTGGCGCGTGGGACCGGATCGCCGCGTGTGAGTCCGGCGGCAACTGGGCCTCGAACACCGGCAACGGGTACTACGGCGGTCTCCAGTTCGACCACGGCACCTGGGCTGCGTACGGGGGTACTGCGTACGCGAACAACGCCAACGGTGCCTCCAAGGCGCAGCAGATCGCGATCGCGGAGAAGGTCAAGGCCGACCGCGGTGGCTACGGCGCTTGGCCGGTGTGCGGCAAGAAGGCCTGAAGCTGACACACTGACGGCGTGAGCTCGTCTGATTCATCCACCTCCGCCGGACCGAGACTTCTCGGTCCGGCGGAGGTGCGTTCGCTGGCCGCGTCCCTCGGGGTCCGGCCGACCAAGCAGCGCGGCCAGAACTTCGTCATCGACCCGAACACGGTCCGCCGGATCGTTCGCGCCGCCGACCTGACCGCGGGTGAGACCGTGCTGGAGGTCGGTCCCGGGCTCGGTTCGCTCACCCTGGCGCTGCTCGCGGAAGGGCACCCGGTCACCGCGGTCGAGATCGACCCCCTGCTGGCGCAGGCGCTCCCGGCCACCATTGCGACGTACGCGCCGGAGCAGGCGTCCGCGTTGACCGTGGTCGAGGCCGACGCGATGGACGTGACGCCGGCCGAGATCGGTGCGCCGACCGCCTGCGTGGCGAACCTGCCGTACAACGTCGCCGTACCGGTGCTGCTGCACCTGCTCCAGGTCTCGGACTCGCTGCGGCACGGTCTGGTGATGGTGCAGTCCGAGGTCGCGGATCGGTTGGCCGCCGGGCCGGGATCGCGCACGTACGGCATCCCGTCCGCGAAGGCCGCCTGGTACGCCGAGGTGCGCCGCGCCGGGCCGATCGGACGGAACGTGTTCTGGCCGGCGCCGAACGTGGACTCCGGCCTGGTGGCGTTCGAGCGGCACGATCCGCCGCAGACGCCGGCCAGTCGCGAGGAGGTGTTCGCGGTGATCGAGGCCGCGTTCTCGCAGCGGCGGAAGACGATGCGGTCCGCGCTGGCGCGGTGGATGCCGGACCGGGCGCGGCTGGACGAGGTGTTCCGGGCGACGGGCATCGACCCGCAGCTGCGCGGCGAGATGCTCGGGATCACAGAGTTCGCCGCTCTCGCGGGTGCAGGTCGGACTCGGTAATGCCCTAGCCTGTGCGACGTGCCACCTTCTGTTGAGGTCACGGTGCGGGCACCGGCCAAGATCAATCTCGGTCTGTCGGTCGGTCCGCCGCGCCCGGACGGGTTCCACCCCGTCGCCACGGTGTACCAGGCCGTTGCCTTGTACGACGACGTCACCGCGCAGGTCCGTGACGACGACGGCGACGTGTCGGTCGAGATCGTGGGGGACTTCGCGGACGACGTACCGACCGACGAGACGAACCTCGCGGTCAAGGCGGCCCGGCTGCTGCAGGCGGAGTACGACGTCGACGAGGGTGTCGACCTGACGATCCGCAAGACGATCCCGGTGGCCGGCGGGATGGCCGGTGGATCGACTGACGCGGCAGCGACCCTGGTGGCGTGCAATCGCTTGTGGGGCCTGCAGCTGACCCAGACCGAGCTGCAGCATCACGCCGGGGAGCTCGGCAGCGACGTGCCGTTCTGCCTGGTCGGGCACACGGCGCTCGGTCAGGGCCGCGGCGAGCAGGTCACCGAGGTGATGTCCCGCGGGACGTTCCACTGGGTGTTCGCGGTCGCCGAAGGCGGCCTGTCCACCCCGGAGGTGTACGGCGAGCTGGACCGGCTGCGGCCGCTGCGCCGGGTCGAGGCGCCGCAGGTCCGTCCTGAGCTGCTGTCCGCGCTGCTGTCCGGGCAGCCCGGCGCGCTCGCCATTGCTCTCAGCAACGACCTCCAGGCGGCGGCGCTGTCGCTGCGGCCGGAGCTGGGCGACACGCTCCAGTTCGGCCTGGACCAGGGCGCGCTGGCCGCGCAGATCTCCGGCTCCGGCCCGACCTGCCTGTTCCTGGCCGCCGACAGCCGGAGCGCGGTCGACCTGGCCGTGGAGCTCGCCGAGTCCGGCCTCTGCCGCATGGTCCGCCAGGCCGAAGGCCCCGTCCCCGGCGCCCGGATCCTGCCGGCGATCGTCAACCGGTAGAAAATCGCTCGTCCGCACCGTTGGTGTGGTGTTACGGTCCGATTGCCCCTTAGTGAGAGACAGGAGACCGGGATGCGCCGCAATGTGATCGACCTCATCGGTACTGATCGCATCGACGCATTCGCGAGGACTCTTGAACTCTCTGACGATGGGCATTGTGGCGCATGTCGACGCCGGTAAGACCAGCCTGACCGAGCGGCTGCTGTACGCCGCCGGGGTCATCGACCGGGTCGGCCGGGTCGACGACGGGAACACCCAGACCGACTCGATGGACCTCGAGCGGAAACGCGGCATCACGATCCGCTCGGCGGTGGTGTCGTTCCAGCTCGGCGACCTGCCGGTCAACCTGATCGACACGCCTGGGCACTCGGATTTCATCGCCGAGGTCGAGCGGGCGTTGTCCGTGCTCGACGGCGCCGTCCTGGTGGTCTCCGCGGTCGAGGGCGTGCAGCCGCAGACACGGTTGCTGATGCGCATCCTGGACCGGCTGCGCATCCCGACACTGCTGTTCGTGAACAAGATCGACCGCATGGGCGCGCGGTACGACGACCTGCTGGCGGACATCCGCCGGTTGCTGACGCCTTCCGCCGTACCGATGGTTGCCGTTACGGATCTCGGCACGCGGTCCGCCGGCCTGACGCCGCTCGACACCGAGCCGCTCGCGGAGATGCTTGCCGAGCGCAACGATGAGTTCCTGGAGGGATACCTGTCCGGCGGTCCGCTCGATGTCGCCGGCGAGCTGCGACGTCAGGTGGCGGCGGCGCAGGTGCACCCGGTGTACTTCGGGTCGGCGATGACCGGGGTCGGGGTGCCGGAGCTGATCGAGGGTATCCAGCTGTGGTTGCCAACGGCAACTCACTCGGTAGCGGATCCGTTACAGGCAAGGGTTTTCAAGGTCGAGCGTGGTGCGGCGGGGCAGAAGATTGCCTCGGCGCGAGTGCTCGCGGGCGCGCTGGCCGCGCGGACGTCGGTTGACGTGCAGCCGGTGGACGGGCCTACGTACCAGGTGCGACCGACCGGGATCGAGGTGTTCGAGCAAGGCTCCCGGCATTCGGTCGACCGGGCCGAGGCCGGCCAGATCGTGGCGTTGCGCGGGCTGAAGAGCATCCGGATCGGTGATCAGCTCGGCGTCCGCACCAAGCAGGTCGGGCGGTTGTTCGCGCCGCCGACGCTGGAGACCGTGGTGAGCGCGCGGGACCGGGTCAAACTGTTCCAGGCGTTGACGCAGCTCGCCGAGCAGGATCCGCTGATCCGGGTCCGCAAGGCCGACGAGATCACCGTCAGCCTGTACGGCGAGGTCCAGAAGGAGGTGATCGCGTCCTTGCTGGCAACGGAGTACGGCGTGGAGGTGACCTTCAGCGAGACCACGCCGATCCATGTCGAGCGGCTCGACGGGTCCGGCGAGGCGGTCCGCGAGATCACGGCGCCCGAGAACCTATGGGCGGCGGGCGTCGGCTTCCGCGTCTCACCGGTTGCCGAGGGCATCGAGTACAACCTGGTCGTCGAGCTCGGCGGGCTGCCACGCGCCTTCCACACCGCCATCGAGGAGACGGTCCGTCTGACACTCCAGCAGGGCCTCTTCGGGTGGGAGATCCCGAACATCCGGGTCGACCTCATCCACACGGCGTACTCCAGCCCCGTCACGGTCGCTGCTGACTTCCGCCGGTTGGTGCCGCTGGTGCTCATGCAGGCGATCGCGGCGGCCGGTACGACGGTGCTGGAGCCGGTCAACCACTTCGAGCTGGACGCGCCGTCCGACACCGTCTCGCGGGTCCTCGCTCACATTGCCGAACACCGCGGCGTCGTCTCGCAAACCAGTCTCACCGAGTCACAGGCCCACCTGGAAGGCACGATTCCCGCGGCCACCACGCATCCCTTCGAGACCATGCTGCCCACCCTGACCCACGGCGAGGGCCTGCTGGCCTCCACCTTCCACACCTACCAGCCGGTCCCGGGTCCACCACCGACCCGGACCCGGACCGACGGCAATCCCCTCAACGAGAAGCAGTACGTCCTGAATCTCAATCGAAGCGTTTGAGGATGGTGTGGATCTGGGCGACAGTCTCGGCGCGGTCGGGCCAATGGGCCGTGATGCAGAGGAGTTCGCGGAGGTGGAGGAGGGGCATGCGGCTGCGCCAGCCCTCGGCCAGCGGGTGGAGCTCCTCGTAGGCGTCGAAGAACGTCTCCGAGAGGTGGCCGTAGATGAGGAGGGTGGCGAGGTCGGCCTCGGGCCAGCCGTAGTTCACGGCAGGATCGATCATGCCGGGCTCGCCGTCCGGGCCGGGGAGAAGGTTGCCGTGCCAGAGGTCACCGTGGAGGAGGGACGGCGCCTGGGCGGGGACGAGATCAGTCAGCCGGTTGGCGACGCGTTCCAGCCGGCGCCGGTCGGCCTCGGGGAGTTGCCCGAAGCAGTTGGGCTCCTCGAGGTACCGGAGCAGACGCTGCTCGGCGAAGAACGTGTGACCGTCCGTTGTCCACGGGTTCCACTGCGGGAGCGTGCCCAGGTAGTTGTCCTGGTGATACCCGAACTTGTCGGCCGTCTGCCGATGCTGCAGCGCCAGCGCGCGGCCCGCATCCTCCCAGTACGTCGGCGACGCTTCCGCCGTACCCAGGTCGGCCAGGACGATGAACGCCGGCGTGACCCGAAGCACCTCAGGTACGGCGAACCCGCCGGGTGCTCGCAGTGCGTCGAGGCCGTCGGCCTCCAGCGGATACAGGTCGGACGGCAGGTTGTCCTGCGTCTTCACGACCACCGTCCGGCCCAGCGACGTCCGCACGCGGAAGGTCTTGCTGGCGTAGCCGCCCTCCAGCGGATCGGCCGCGATCGGGTCGCCGAGGGACAGTCCTGCGAGCCAGGCGGGAGTCAGCACCTGGACGATCCTGGCACGTCCGCCCCGGTCGGCTACCCTGGGGCGCGTTATGGCGGCACCTAACTTGGTCAATATGGAAGCTGTTTCCAAAGGCTTCGGCACTCGGACGTTGCTCGACTCGGTCACCCTCGGGATCGGGCGCGGAGAACGAGCCGGCGTGGTCGGACGGAACGGCGACGGCAAATCGACGCTTCTACAGGTCCTGGCGCGGCGAGAGGAACCCGACAGCGGCCGGATCACGCACAACCGCGACCTGCGGCTCGGGTACCTAGGGCAGAGCGACGACCTCGACCCCGGGCAGACCGTGCTGCACGCAGTGCTCGGCGATGTCGAGACCTACACCTGGGCTGCCGATCCACGCGCACGCTCGGTGATGGAGCACTTGCTCGGTGAGGTCGACCACCAGGCGCTGGTCGGCAGCCTGAGCGGTGGCGAGCGCCGCCGGGCGTCCCTCGCCCGGTTGCTGCTCACCGAGGTCGATCTGCTCGTCCTCGACGAGCCCACCAACCACCTCGACATCGAGGCGGTCAGCTGGCTCGCCGAGCACGTCGTCGACCGCGCGGGCGCCCTCATCGTCGTCACCCACGACCGGTGGTTCCTGGACGCGGTCTGCACGGTCACCTGGGAGGTCCAGGGCGGCAAGGTCTCGTCGTACGACGGTGGGTACGCCGCGTACGTCCTGGCCAAGGCCGAGCGGTCCCGCAGCGCTCAGGTCACGGAGATCAAGCGGCAGAACCTGCTGAAGAAGGAGCTGGCCTGGCTGCGCCGCGGCGCGCCGGCGCGGACCAGCAAGCCGAAGTTCCGGATCGATGCCGCGAACGCCCTGATCGAGAACGAGCCGCCGCCCCGGGACAAGCTCGCGCTGTCGCAGCTGGCGACCGCCCGGCTCGGCAAGGACGTGTTCGACGTCGAGGACGTCAGCCTGCGCTTCGGCGACCGGGTGATGCTCGACCACGTCACGTTCCGCCTCGGCGCGGCCGACCGGATCGGCCTGCTCGGCCCGAACGGCGCCGGCAAGACCACGTTCTTGAAGGTCCTGACCGGGCAGCTGGCCCCGGACCGCGGCCTGGTCAAGCAGGGCAAGACGGTGCGCGTCGCGAACCTGTCCCAGACCCTCGACGAGGTCGACGGTGCGGCGACGGTGCTCGAGCACATCACCGCGATCCGCCGTACGGCGGCGCTTGCGGGGCGGGGCGGTGAGCTGACGTCGTCGCAGCTGCTGGAGCGGTTCGGGTTCACCGGGGACAAGCTGACGACGCGCATCTCGGACCTGTCCGGTGGCGAGCGGCGCCGGTTGCAGCTGCTGCGGATCCTGCTCGACGAGCCGAACGTGCTGATCCTCGACGAGCCGACCAACGACCTGGACGTCGAGACGCTCACCGTGCTGGAGGATTTCCTGGACAGCTGGCCCGGCGTCGTCGTCACGGTCACGCACGACCGGTACTTCCTGGAACGCGTGAGCGACATGGTTTACGCGATCATGGGCGACGGTCAGGTCCGGCATCTGCCGCGCGGTGTCGATCAGTATCTCGACGAACTCGCCGCCGGAATTCCGCGCCGGGCGCCGTCGAATGCGTTGACACCGGCGCCGGAGATGTCCAGCAATTTGTCGGTCGACCCGGCCGCGATGCGGGCGGCGAAGAAAGAGCTGAACCGGATCGAGCGGCAGCTCGCCAAACTCACCGAGACCGAGGCGAAGCTGCACGACCAGCTGGCCGCCAGCGCCAGTGACTACGAGCGACTGGCCGAACTGGACACCGAGCTCCGCAAGCTGGCCGACGAACGGGCCGAGCTCGAGACCGCCTGGTTCGAGGCCGCCGAACTGGCGGAGTAGGCCGCCCCGCGCTTCCGCACGAGCCGCGGCGCCCCTCCGATCCCCTGTGATTCGGAGGGAGCGCCGAGCTCTGGGTGAGCGGCCCCCGTGCCGGCCGGCGTTGTTCGGGCCCCGAGCCCCGGACACCGCGCGGCCACTTTCGGCGGACCACCTCTTGCCGCCGAAGTCACCGTGATCTGACATTTTGTAGTCGGTCAGCCACCGACGGTGATGACCCTAGTCCGGGCGCTCACTCAGTGTCGATAGTCGTCGGCTACAGCAGCCTCTCGATCTCGTTGCAACTAGCAACGATCGGAGCCGGGCAGAAGTGACGGGTGGTCTTTTCGGATTATTCCGGCACAATTCCACGGGGCTGTTTGTCCGCACCAACAACGCGCTTTGTCGGCGCCGTACAAACCGATTGTTTTCGACGCGTCCGGGTCAGTGTTTTTCCAGGTCGAAGGGCCGGACGAGTTCCCGCAGTACCCGGGCGATCTTCTGCTGGTCGCGCTCGCTGAGCGAGCCCAGCAATGCGCGCTCATGGGTGAGGAGGTCGACCATCGCGGCGTCGACCGCGTCCCGCCCGGCGGTGGTCAGCTGCACGAGCACGCCGCGCCGGTCGCTCGGGTCCGGCAGCCGCTCGACCAGGCCGCGCGCGGCCAGCCGGTCGACCCGGTTCGTCATCGTGCCCGAGGTGACCAGGGTTTCCTTCAGCAGCTTGCCGGGGGAGAGCTGGTACGGCGCGCCGGCCCGGCGCAGGGCCGCGAGCACGTCGAACTCCCAGGACTCCAGGCCGTGCGTGTCGAACGCCTGGCTGCGGGCGCGATCCAGATGCCGCGCCAGCCGGCTGACCCGGGACAGCACCTCCATCGGCGCCACGTCGAGGTCGGGGCGCTCACGGCGCCAGGCCTCGATCAGCCGATCGACCTCGTCCTCCATGACTCGAGACTACCCATCAAGACTCTTGACATCAAGACAAGTCGCGGGGATAGAGTATCTCGACGTCAAGATAAATCGGTCAGAGAGGTTCTCGTCATGCGCACGTCACCAGTGTGGAATCCGGAGCAGTACGGCACGTACGCCGACGAGCGCGGCCGCCCGTACGCGGATCTGGTCGGCCGGGTCCGGGCCGCTGACGTCCGCACGGTCGTCGACCTCGGCTGCGGTCCCGGCGGGCTGACCGTGACGCTGCGAGAGGTCTGGCCCGAGGCGACCATCGTCGGCGTCGACAACTCGCCGCAGATGCTCGAGGCCGCGGAGCAGTTCGCGGACGACCGGCTGAGGTTCGAGTTGGGCGACGTCCGGGAGTGGAAGGCCGAGCCGGGTTCTCTGGACGTGATCGTCACCAACGCGACGCTGCAATGGATCCCCGAGCAGGTCGGCCTGCTGCCGGGGTTCGTCCAGGCTCTGAAGCCCGGTGGATGGCTGGCGATCCAGATCCCCGGGAACGGGAACGCGCCGTCGCACGCGATCCTGCGTGAGCTCGCCAACACCGAGCCGTACGCCGAGTTCGCGAAGGACGCGTCGCTCCGCCCGGACGTGCCCGGCCCCGCGGAGTACGTCGATGTGCTCAGTGCCGAGGGTTGCGTGGTCGACGCGTGGGAGACGACGTACTTCCACGTGCTGGCCGGCGACAACGCCGTACTGGAGTGGGTGAAGGGGACCGGAGCGCGGCCGGTGCTGCAGTCGTTGCCGGATGACCTGCGGCAGCAGTTCGAGGCGGAGTACGGCGCTCGGCTCGCGGAGGCGTATCCGCAGAAGGAGTACGGGACGTTGTTGCCGTTCCGCCGGATCTTCGCGGTTGCCCAGAAGAAGGGATGACGATGCGACTCGATCATGTGCAGGTGTCGTGCCCGCCTGGCGGTGAGGACGTGGCGCGGGCGTTCTACGCCGAGGCGCTCGGGATGACCGAGGTGGAGAAGCCTGAGTTGCTGAAGGCCCGCGGCGGGTGCTGGTTCCGCGAGGGTGCGGCCGAGATCCATGTCGGGGTGGAGGCGGGGTTCACGCCGGCGAAGAAGGCCCATCCGGCATTGGCGGTCGACGACCTGGACGCACTGGCGCTGAGGCTGGCGGAGCTGGGGTACCCGGTGCGATGGGACAACGAGACGATCCCGGGCCGCCGCCGGTTCCACACCGCCGACGGCCACGGGAACCGCATAGAAATTGTGTAGAAGCGGCTCGCCCGGCCCCCTCAAGCCAGGCGAGCCGCTGGCTCATTCGGTGGCGAGCGCGCCGGCCGGTGCGACCTTGGCGGCCCGGCGGGCGGGCAGGACCGAGGCGAGCAGGCCGGCGACCGCGGCCACGGCGGCGATGACGATCAGCAGCGTCCCGGGTACGGCGTACTCCACGCCACCGTCGACCGTTTGGCCGCCCATCAGCGCGCTCGTCCCGGTCCAGCCGTAGACCAGACCGAGGACGATTCCGAGCCCGGCCGCGACCAGTGCCATCAGCAACGATTCGACCGCGAGCATCCGGCGTAGCTGGCGGCGGGA
Organism: Kribbella sp. NBC_00709; assembly: GCF_036226565.1. GTDB lineage: Bacteria > Actinomycetota > Actinomycetes > Propionibacteriales > Kribbellaceae > Kribbella. The sequence goes on along the minus strand of NZ_CP108996.1, from coordinate 1,393,774 downwards.
CAGGCCCATCGCCCGGAGCAGCGCGTTCTCCCGCGTCCGCTCGAGCACCGACAGGCTGAGCGTGTTGCCGACGCCGACCAGCGCGATCAGCACCGAGACCCCGAGCAGGCCGACGCCGACGATCAGCAGCACGTCGAAGATCTTCGTGTAGCTGGTCCGCTCGGCCAGGCCGCCGGTGACGGAGAGGTCCTTCACCGTCGGGATCGACTGTTGTACGGCGTCGATCACGTCCGAGCCGTCCGCCTTCGGGTCCGATGCCAGCCAGAACCCGGTCACCGGCGCGGTCGGCGCCAGCTTGGCGAGATCGGACGTGCTCACGGTGATCGGATCGAGTCCGGTCGCCTGCTGTGCCGTGAGGGTCAGCTTGTGCTGTCCGGACACGATCGTCAGTGGCGATCCGTCCTTCAGATTCAGCATGGTCAGCGTCGAGTAGTCGAGCAACGCCGTACCCGGCTTGAGCTTGCCGGCCGCCGCCGGGTCGTGGATGACGGGTCCTGCCGCCGCCGGGTCGATGCCCGTCACCTGGACCTCCTGGCCGCCGGACTTCACCGTCACCTGGCTGACCGGGGCCACCTGCGTGATGCCCTTGATGTCGCGCAGTTGCTGCTCGGCGTTGGCCGGCATCTTCTCCTTGTACGTGGTGACCATCAGGTCGACCGGGTACTGACCGTTCATCGACACGTCGAACGTCTTCCGCACGGAGGCGATCCCGACGCAGGTGAGGCTGATCAACGTCACGCCGATGAGCAGTGCCGACGTCGTGGCCGCCGTACGCTTCGGGTTCCGGACCGCGTTCGCGACGGCGATCCGGGCGGGTACGCCGCCACCCTTCGCGGGCAGCGCGCCGATCACCCGGATCAGCGCCGGCACCAGCAGCGAACCGACTGCGAGGATGCCGAGGAACGACAGCCCGCCGCCTGCGACACCGACCAGGACCTGGTGTGACGAGGCCCCGGCCGCCAGCAGCAGGCCGCCACCGGCGAGGAGCAGGAAGCCCAGGACCAGGCGCAGTACGCCGGCCTTGGAGGCGGCGGCCGGAGCAGCCTCAGGACGCAGGGCGGCCAGCGGCGCCACCTTGGTCGCGCGCCGAGCCGGTACGACGGCAGCCACCAGGGTCGCGACCGTACCGAGCAGGAGCGGCAGGAACACCGACGAGAGGTCCAGGTGCAGCGGCACCGGCGGGATGCCCCAGTCGAACTCGCGGGACAGCGCCAACCCCAGCGCGGAGAGCGCGACGCCGAAGACCACTCCGATCGCGGACGCGATCACGCCGACCACGGTCGCCTCGGCGAGCACCGAGGAGAACACCTGCCGACGGGACGCCCCGACGCAGCGCAGCAGCGCCATCTCGCGGGTCCGCTGGGCGATCACGATCGTGAACGTGTTGCTGATCACCAGGCAGGCGACGAACAGGGCGATCACGGCGAACATCCCGAACACGCCGCCGAGAACGTCGATGCCGTTGGTGTAACTCTTCACCTCGTGGGCGATGAACGCCGTACCGGTGAAGGTCGTCAGGCCCTTGGAAACAACTGCTCCCGCGGCGTCGGCCAGCTGCTGTTGCGTGACGCCGGGCTTGGCGGCGATCGCGACCCCGCGGACGAACGCGCCCGGTTCGAAGATCTTCACCATCGCCGGGGTGGCGACCGCGGACGCCGTACCGACGACCTTCGAGTCGTCGAGCAGACCGACGACGGTCACGTTCCACGACTTGTCGTCGTACGAGCTGATCCGCAGTGTCTGGCCGACGGTGACCTTGTGCTTGGCCGCGGTCCGGGCCGGCAGCGCGATCTCGTTCGTTGCGCTGGGCAACCGTCCGGAGGAGGTGCCGGGGCCGGCGATCCGGGTGGTGTCGTAGAGCGAGTCGATCGGAACCGTGGTCGGCCGGACCAGGTCCGGGAACGACGCCTCCATGTACGCCGTGGTCAGCGTGACGACCGACGCGGCCTGCGGAAGCTTCTGCACCTTCGCGATGTCGTCGGGTGAGATCGTCGATCGGTCCGGGTACACGACGGCGTCGACACCCTTGTACTGCGCGCCGATCGTCTCGTCGACACCGTGCGACGCGGAGGAGTGCACGATCATCGCCAGCGACCCGAAACCGACCCCGAGGACGATCGCCAGGCAGGCGGCGACCAGGCGGCCCAGGTGGGCGCGCAGCGAGGAGAGGATGGAACGTCGCACGTCAGGCTCCCAGCTGCCGCAGCGCGTCCAGGACGCTCTCCGGGGTCGGCTGCCGCAGCTCGCCCGCAAGCTTGCCGTCGGCAAGCATCACGACGCGGTCGGCGTACGACGCGGCCAGCGGGTCGTGGGTGACCATCACCACGGTCTGGCCGAACTCGCGGACCGAGCGGCGCAGGAACCCGAGCACCTCGGCGCCGGACCGTGAGTCCAGGTTCCCGGTCGGCTCGTCGGCGAACACGACCTCCGGACGCCCGACCAGTGCCCGCGCGACCGCGACCCGCTGCTGCTGACCACCGGACAGCTCCGACGGCCGGTGCGTGAGGCGGTCCTTGAGCCCGAGTACGTCGATCAGCGTGCCGAGCCACTGCGGGTCCGGCTTGCGGTTGCCGAGCTCGAGCGGGAGCAGGATGTTGTCGTTCGCGGTCAGCATCGGGAGCAGGTTGAACGACTGGAACACGAACCCGACCCGGTCCCGGCGGATCTTGGTCAGTTCGGCATCAGGCAGCTGGGTCAGCTCGGTCTCGCCGAGCAGGACCTGGCCGCCGGTCGGGGTGTCCAGCCCGGCCAGGCAGTGCATCAGCGTCGACTTGCCGGACCCGGACGGGCCCATGATCGCGGTGAACTGGCCGACCCCGAAGTCGACCGAGACGCCGTCGAGCGCGGCGACCGCGGTATCGCCCTGTCCGTACACCTTGCGCAGCTCGTGCGCCCGGATCGCGGTCCGCGGCTCCCCGTCCTGCGGCAGCCGCCCGGCCGCAAGCTCTCCGGTCTGCAAGCTCATGTCACTCCTTGGTTCAACTCCGATGTTGTCCAAGAAGTTAGTGATCCGCGGCCCGGGTTACGTCGGACCAGAGTGGGGACTCCGAGTCCTACCTGGGTATTACTTGGTCGGCCGGACCAGGCCCGTTTCGTACCCCAGGACGACGAGAGCGACCCGGTCACGGAGGCCGGTCTTGGCCAGGATGCGGCCGATGTGCGTCTTCACCGTTGCCTCGGACAACGTGAAGAGCTTCGCGATCTCGGTGTTCGACAGGCCGCGGGCCACCTCGACCAGGACCTCGCGCTCGCGGGCCGTCAGGTCCTTGAGGTCGGGGCGCTCGGTGTCGGTATCGGGCAGCGCCCCGGCGAAGTGCTCCAGCAGGCGTTTCGTCGTACTCGGGGACACCACTGCGTCACCGGAGTGCACCTGGCGGATCGCGGAGAGCAGATCGGCCGGCGGGGTGTTCTTGAGCAGGAATCCGGCCGCACCGGCCTTGATCGCGGCGAACGCGTACTCGTCCAGGTCGAACGTCGTCAGCACGATCACCTTGGGTGCCTCCGGCAACGACTGGAGCCGGCGGGTCGCCTCGACCCCGTCCAGCCGCGGCATCCGGACGTCCATCAGTACGACGTCGCACGCGGTCACGTGGATCTTCTCGATCGCCTCGCCGCCGTCGCCGGCCTGGCCGACCACCCGCATGTCCGCCTGGGAGTCCACGAGCATCGTGAATCCGGCCCGGACGAGCTCCTGGTCGTCCACGAGGAACACCCGGATCACGTCGTCGTTCACTGCTGGCCTCCAGTCGGCAGGTCGTACGGCAGTTTGGCGATCACCTCGTAACCGCCGCCCGCCTTCGGTCCGGCGCTCACCGTACCGCCCGAGACCGAGGCGCGTTGCCGCATCCCGACCAGGCCGTGACCCGGGTCCGAGCTCGGCGCGACGCCGGCACCGCGGCCGTCGTCGGTGACCACCACGGTCAGCATCTCGCGACCGAAGTCCAACGAGACGGAGGTGAGCGCTCCCGGCCCGGCGTGTTTCAGCGTGTTGGTCAGACCCTCCTGCACGATCCGGTACGCCGTGAGGCCGAGCAGCGCGGGCAGATCGCGGGGCTGACCGGTCACGTCGTACGTCACGTTCAGCCCGGCTTCCCGGACGTTGTCGATCAGCTCCGGCAGGCTCGAGACGCCCGGCTGGGGACGCGGCTGGTTCGGGTCGAGCTCGTTCTGCTCGTCCTGCTTGAGCAGACCGAGCATCTTGCGCATCTCGCTCAGACTCGCGCGGCCGGTGTCGCCGATGGTGGCCAGCGCCTTCTTCGCCGCCTCCGGGGACTGGTCCGCGGCGTACAGCCCGCCGTCGGCCTGGACGATCATGATCGACAGGCCGTGCGCGACCACGTCGTGGATCTCGCGGGCGATCCGGGTCCGTTCGTTGCTCACGGCCAGCTTCGCCTCCCGGTCGCGGTCCCGCTCGAGCTGGGCGGCGCGCTCCTCGAGCTGGGCGACGTACAGACCGCGGGTACGGCGGCGGTCGCCGAACGCCCAGACGCCGAAGACGACTGCGGCCAGGCCGACCATCGTCGTGACCTGCTGCTTCCAGTCCGAGTTCGACCAGTACCGCGAGGTCGCCATCAGTACGCCGAGGCCGCCGATGCCTAGCGCGATCCGGCTCAGCCGCACGTCGCCGTACACGGAGATCGCGTAGAGGGCGACGAGCAGGCCGACGTTGCCGGGCTGCAGTTCGATGCCGAACAGCCACTGCACGGTCGCGACCGAGCAGACGGCGAAGAAGACCAGCTCAGGGTGGGTGCGGCGCCAGATCAGCGGGACCAGCATGCCGAACGCGAGGATGCCGCCGAAATGCGCCTGCGCGAGCGACAGGAAACCGAAGGTCAGGCAGAGCCCGCCGGCCAGGAACAGGTCGAACGCCTTGCTCCGGGCAGGCAGCGGCCTCGCGGTCAGCATCCCCGTCATGGTCGCCAGGGTACGGGGCTGTTTCGGTGCGGAGGTCATGCCACGGGCGGATCTCGCCGTACGACCGCGGGTTGTTATTTGTGCGGTCTGGTCGCCAGGGTGGGCTTGGCCTCGAGGCCGGACAGGCCGTTCCAGGCGAGGTTGACGAGGTGGGCGGCGACGTCCGGCTTCTTCGGTTTGCGCGCGTCCAGCCACCACTGGCCGGTGAGCGCGACCATGCCGACCAGCATCTGCGCGTACATCGGCGCGTTCTTCGGGTCGAGGCCGCGGCGCTTGAACTCCTCCGCGAGGATGTGCTCGACCCGGGTCGCGACATCGCTGAGGATCGAGATGAACGACCCGGTCGACGACCCGACCGGCGAGTCCCGGACCAGGATCCGGAAACCGTCGGCGTTGTTCTCGATGTAGTCGAGCAGCGCCAGCGCGGCCTGCTCGACGAGTTCGTGCGCCCGGCCGGCCGTCAGCGCACCGGTCACGCCGTCGAGCAACGCCCGTACCTCGCGGTCGACGACCACGGCGTACAGGCCTTCCTTGCCACCGAAGTGTTCGTACACGACCGGCTTGGAGACCTCGGCGCGGTGCGCGATCTCCTCGACCGAGGTGGCCTCGTACCCCTTCTGGGCGAACAGGCCACGGGCGATGGTGATGAGTTGCTCGCGACGTTCGGCACTGGTCATCCGGATCCGGCCGGATCGCCGCGGTTTGGGTTCCGTCACGTCGTGATCACGTCAGCATCATGCCGCACTTCGGGTATTGCCGGTGGGAGTTTTGCCGGGTCAGGCAGCCTTGAGAGTACGGGGCGAAGAGTCCACACGTCGGGCCTCCAGCCGCTCCTTGACCGGCCAGCGGACGTCGGTGACCCAACCCCGCTTCTCGAAGAACCAGATGCACCGTGCGGACGTGTCGAGCTGACCCTTGAGTACGCCGTGCCGCGCGCAGGTCGGGTCGGAGTGGTGCAGGTTGTGCCACGACTCGCCCTGGCTCAGGATCGCCAGCCACCACACGTTGCCCGACTTGTCCCGGCTCTTGAACGGCCGGTCGCCGATCGTGTGGCAGATCGAGTTGATCGACCAGGTGACGTGGTGCAGCAGCGCGATCCGGACCAGGCTGGCCCAGAAGAACGCGGTCAGCGCGCCCTCGATCGACCACGACCACAGACCGCCGATGATCGCCGGCAGCAGAACGCTGGTCACGACCAGCAGCGGGAACAACCGGGACACCTTGACGATGTCCTTGTCCTTCAGCAGATCCGGCGCGTACTGCCGCTGCGGGGTCTGCTCGGTGTCGAACAGCCAGCCGACGTGCGCGTAGATGAAACCCTTGGTGAGCGCGCCGAGCGACTCGCCGTACCGCCACGGGCTGTGCGGGTCACCGTCGCGGTCGGAGAACTTGTGATGCTTGCGGTGATCGGCCACCCAGCGGATCACCGGCCCCTCGATCGCCAGCGAGCCGGCGATGGCCAGCGCGTACTTCATCGGCCGGTTCGGCTTGAACGACTTGTGCGTGAACAGCCGGTGGAAACCGATCGAGATCCCGTGCCCGGCGACCGTGTAGAAGATCACCGCGAGTACGATGTCGTGCCAGCCGAGGAACCCGCCCCACGCGATCGGCACCGCCGCCAGCACCGCCAGGAACGGGATGCCGATGAACAACGCCAGCGCGACCTGCTCCCAGGTCTTCTTCTGCTCACCACCGAGCGTCCCGGTGTCAACATCCTCGACGGCCGGCGCGGTACGGGTGGGCGCGGCCGGCGCGGCAACGGGTGGGGTCATAGCGGTTCATCCCTCGGGTCCGGGGTCCTTACCTACGCCACCGTAACCTACGGGACCGTAGGTAAGGAACCCCTCAGCGTGTCGTCCACCCCACTCATGGCAAACTGTCCCGGCAACCACGATCCCCCGTGGGGTAATCGGCAGCCCGCGAGACTTTGAATCTCGAAGACCAGGATCGAAACCTGGCGGGGGAGCAGCGCAAAACCCCGGCTCGGGAGTCGCTGAGCCGGGGTTTTGCTAACGGATTTGCTAACAGGCCACTGGGACCGGGGCCTCCGGGTCGTCATCGTCGGGGTCCGTGGTCGCCGCCTCGGTGTCGCCGTCGACGGCAGCGGCGAAGGTGTTAGCAACCTCGTCGGCGTGCTTGCGGATGACGTGCGCGTAGACGCGGAGGGTGATCGCGGGGTCGGCGTGCCCGAGCCGTTCCGCCACCACATGAACCGGCACACCGGCTGTCAGCAGCAGGGTGGCATGAACGTGCCGGAGGTCGTGCAGCCGAGCGTGTGGGAGCGGCTTCGGCGGCCGGGGGAGTTCCTGCCGCTTGGTGCTCCGAGTGCCCGGAATCGCAGGCTCGTTGTATTGCCGAATGAGCACGGACATGAGGTTGGTGACCGTGTCGGGCGGCACCGGTCGACCCAGCCCGGTCGTGAACACGTAGTCACCGCCGAGCCACGCATCCCCGGCAATCTCCTTCTCAGCGCGCTGACGACCACGGTGCTCGCGCAGGATTGCCAACGTCTCCTTGTCGAGCCCAACAGTGCGCTCCCGACCGCTCTTGGGTGTGCCCTCCTGGCGCTGTCCGCCCACCATGCCCGCTGTGCCCCGGATGTGGATCGCTCCACGGCCCCAGTCCACCTCAGACCAGCGCAGGTAGAGCAGCTCACCACGTCGGGCGCCGGAGTACGCCGACAGTCGATAGAAGGCGGACAGCCGGTGGGATTCGGCCAGCCGGAGGAACATCCGCAGCTCCTCAGCCGACCAGATTGTCCCAATCGGCTTGACCTCCCGACGTGGACGCTTGGCCGTCGTACACGGGTTGGACGGGATCAGCCGATCCGCCCTGACTGCGTCGTTCAGTGCCTTCCGGAGAATCGCGTTGATGTACTCGATGCTGCGTGGCGACAGGCCCTTCCCACCCTTGCCGCCCTTGGTCGACAGATCCTTGTACATCGCGGTTAGCGTTGCTGAACGGACAGCCTGAAGGCGCATCTTCCCAATACGCGGGTAGACGTGCCGCTCCATCCACTCGCGATACCCGGCGAGGGTGCTGGGCTTGATCTCCATCGAGTGACCGTCAAGCCAGCCAGTCAGGTACTCCTCGACGGTGATCCGGGTCTTCTCCACGTACTCACCTCGTCTCGCTGATCGGCGGGCGTCGTCGCGGGCTTCCTTGGCCGCTTCCTTCGTCGGGAATCCGCCGACCCACTTCGGCTTGCTCCTGCCAGTGATCGGATCGGGCACACGAACGACGTACGACCACGTCTTGCCCCGCTTGGTGAGTCCGTCCTCCACCCCGGCCATCAGGCAGCCTCTCCGAGGTCGGCGACGAACTCCACAAGGTCGGTCGATCGGATGAGTCGTGAGCTGTCGATCTTGACCGAGCGGAGCGCGCCGGACTGGATGAGCTGGTACACCTTCGCCCTGCTCAACCCGAGCGCGGATGCGACTTCCGGGACGCGGTACAGCAACTTGGTTTCCTGCATGGTCATCTCCCCAGATCAGGCCGCAGGTTCAGCGGCGTCGTTGGTGTTGTCGGTTGCCGAACGGGTATCGGCGGGTGGCGCGTTGGCGGCCCGTTGCTTGGCTTGCTCGTACTCGGTCCGCCAGCGGATGCGTTCGTTGATGCCGCGTGTGAGTACGCCGTGCCAGGTCGGGAGGTCGTCGTCGTTCGCCCGGTCGACGGCCGACCAGATGAAGCGCGGCGTGCCGTCCTCGAGCTCGGTCGTCGCGGCGTACCGGTCGGTGTCGGGCATGTCGACGCCAGCGGCGGCGAGCGTCTGGCGTACGACCTCGGCCCGGTCGGCGCGGTGGTCTGAGAGCGTCTTGCCGGTCCACTGACGCGACACGAGCACGCGGCGGCCACCCAACCCGAGGTGGTGCCTGTCGTGGGCTTTGGAGGGGCACCAGCCCGGCCGCATGCCCGGTTCCGCGTCCTTGGGCTGTACGCCGAAGCGGAGCCAGTTCGAGCAGGACGGCGAGCAGGGCAGCCAGCGGACCTCACGGTGCAGCCGGTCCAGGTGCATCGCCTGTGCGGTGGTGATCTCGTCGTCGTCGCCGTAGGTGTCCGCGATGGACTTGGCGAGATACTTAGTCAGGTAGCCGATTGCCTTGCCGACCTGGTCGTCCGCGTCGGCGATGATCCCTTGATAGTCGATCTGAGTACCGAGCTTGACCACGTGTGCCGGGGTCGCGGCTGGGTCGTCATCGATCGCGTCCAACGCCTGTTCCCAAGTGGGCAGCGGTGCCCCGGTGCAGGGGTCCAGAAAAGCGCCGGCATAGTCGTCCCAGGTCGGCAGGTCGTCCCCGACGTACACGGGTTCGGTGCACTGGGGCCACCACAGTTGGTGGTACGTCGCGACGGCCACGTCCTTGACGACCTGGCGAGGGATGACGCCCCGGACGGCGGCGTGCAGGTGCGGTGCGAGGCGTCGCTGTGCTTCGACGGTGGCGAAGTACTGGACCTTGTACCCGGCGCAGCGGCGCAGGTTCTGCCAGAACCGGTCAACGAGCTTGGGAAAGTGCAGTGCGTCCATCGCGGCCCGGTGGTAGTCGTACGACTCGGGATCGCGGGGTGTGCCGTCCGGGCCGACCTTGCCGTACGACGGAAGCGTTAGCGTGATGAACATCGAGGGCCGGTAGGTGCGTCCGTTCGGAGCGGTGAACGCTTTACCGACCGTGCGGTTCTCCATCGGCACCTTGGGCAGGTCGGGGGCGTCCTGGCGGCGACGAGTGGACCTGACGCGGCGGCCGGATTCGTCAACGTCAGCAGGGGTTTCGGCGTCGTCGGCGTCTTCGTCAGACTGCTCCGCGGGGACCTCGTGGCCCGGGCCGGATTCGTCGTCGGTGGTAGGGATCTCGTCGTCGCGGTGCCAGCCCTCGCGGCACTGCTGCATCCGGAGCTTGCGGGCACGTTCGGCGCACGGCGGGCACTGACGTTCCTGGGTCGAGCCGCACGGGATCGGCACCACGAGCTGTTCACCAGTCGACGTGTCGGTCATCCGGGACAGCACCGGCCGGACGCAGACGCCGTTGCGGACGGCCAGGTCGTGCAGTACGTCGGGGGCGACTTGGCCCAGGGTCGAGATCATTCGTGACCATCTCCTCGGCGTGGGTGTTCTCGTTCACCGGCCCAGGGGATCCGCGCCGTGAGGTAGACGCGGACCCCCATCGAGCCGTGGTTGGGGTAGAGGCGGCCGGAGCCGGTGAGGTCGAACACCACGCCCAGGACCTTGACCATGACCTCGATCTCGTCGGGGTCGCCCGATACGCGGAGCTGGACGGTCATGCCGCCTGCCTCCAGAGGTATTCGGGCAGCAGCGTTGCGCCGTCCAGGGCGTCGACAACCGGGGCACCGTCGACCAGGTCACGGACCAGGACGTTGCGTTGGAGTTCGGTCGTGCCACCCCAGACCCCGTACTCCTCGCGGGTGGACAGGGCGTAGGCGAGGCAGGAGCGGCGGACCGGGCAGAACCCGCACCGGTCGACCGCGTTCGTCTTGCCGGTGGTGTCGGTGTCGGCGGGGAACCAGGTGTCATCAGCCGTGGAGCGGCATGCGCCCATGGCTTGCCAGTCGGGGAGGACATGCGCGGTCAGTTCGGCGCGCAGCTCGTCGGTCAGCTCGGGAGCAGGGTCGAAGACGAGTTCGAGTTGGCCGGAGATCTCGCGCCGGTTCATGCCGCCTCTCCCGTCTCGTCGGAGTGATCGAGCTCGTCCATGTCGACCAGGTCGGGGGTTGTGTCGACCGGGCGGAGGTTGTGGGCGGGCCGGTAGTTGCCGGACATGGTCTTGATCTCGTCATCCGTGACGTAGGCGGCGCGAACCCGGATCGGGACGGGCGAGTTCTCGACCTTGACGAACCCGACACCCGGCAGCGACAGGGCGATGTTGTCGGCTTCGGCCCCGAGGTCGCGCTGTCCTTCGCCGAGGACCATGTCGACCTGGGATGACGAGCCGAGCCGCAGCGCGATCCGGTCGGGGAAGATGTCGCGCCAGGTGACGATGTCCTTGGTCGGCTCGACCACGGTGGCCATGACGGCGTAGCCGGGACCACGTCCCTTGGACAGTAGGCGTCCGAGCGCGGTCTCTACCCGGCCCATCTGCCGCCGACCGTCCGGACCCGGCAGCAGCGTCGTGAGCTGCATCAGCTCGTCCACGATGATCAGCACCAGCGGTGTTTGTGTCGACACGGTGAACTTGCGGGCTCGGCCGCGCAGGTACCGGGCACGCTCGTCCAGCTCGTCCGCGTCAGCTTCGAGGAGCTGCACCATGGCTTCGTAATCGTCGGCCTCGTACCGGTAGAACAGGTCCCGGCCGAACTCCAGTTCCATCCCGCCCTTGGGGTCGATCGCGTGCACCTGCACCAGACCGGCCCGGATGTAGGGCGCGAGCGCCCGCAGGGTTGACCAGATGATCGCGGACTTGCCCGAACCGGTGCCCCCGGCAACGAGAATGTGTGTGCCCTGGACCCGCAGCCGCCACGGCGTACCGTCCTCGGCGTATCCGATGACCAGCCCGTCCAGGTCCTCCACCCGCAGGTTCTCCGGGATCGCGACGGCAGGGATCGTCTTGACCAGCGGGTCGCGCTTGTAGAGATCGAGCCACACCCGGCCCGGAGTCGCCTGCCGAGTAGTGGCACGGCGGGCACGGGTCGCATGCTGGAGCCTCTCCAGGCACTCGGTCACGTCGCCGGGAGTGATGCCGTCCGGCAGGTCGAGCAGCAGTGAATCGGTGGACGCGTTGGACCTGACCTTGATGATCCGGGGCCGCACGATCCATTCGCGGACCTCGGTCTTGATCGACAGCCCGAACCGGCCCATCCACCACCACCAGCGCGGCGCGTACACGAACCAGCGACGCCACCACGCCTTCACCCGCCATCCCACCAGGCGGCGGAACGACTCGGGCCGACGCAGCCGCCAGACCCCGAGCATCGTGCCGAGCACCAGGCCGGTGCTGACGGCCCAGGCCCACCCGTAGGAGCGGCACCACCAGACCCCGAACCCGGCCAGCAGCAGCGGCCCCATGACACCGGGGTAACGCAGCAGCGACGCCAGCAGCCGCACCACCGGCACCCCACCCGATGCCTTCCGGCCCTCCTTGATCTTGCCCATCACTTCCGCCCCCTCTCGTGCTTCGCGAACCGCCGTTCGACGGCCAGCAGGTTCCGCCAGGTCTGCTCCAGCGCGGTCATCGCGCCGGCCGCGCCCTCGTTGGCGTCCGGGTCCGGCGCATCGGCCAGCACCCGAGTCGTCTTCTGCAACTGCGAACGGGCGTCGTCCAGCTCGTTCATCACCGCCCGCAGCTTCGCCATCGCCTCCAGGTCGTTGCCGACCCCGAGCGCCCGCGCCCACTGATCCAGGAACCGGCGCTTACCCGCGATCGCTCCAGTGATCGCCATGACTCATCAGCCCCTCTCGTGCACTGCGAACCCACGCAGCGCCTCACCGACCACCAGCACGGCCAGATCGATCCGGCCCAGCGCGAGCGCCAGCGACCGGCGCACCTCGTCGTTCGGTGCCTTCGACAACGACCGCGCCACCTTCCGGACCCGGTCCTGACCGTCCAGCAGACGACCCATCAGCTTGTGCAGCTCGGCCGATGCCTCGTCGTCGTTGCGGGCACCGAGCGCGTCAGCCCATCCGTCCAGATCGCGCCGGGTCGCGAACAGCGCCGTCATCACGCCACCGTCCGGTATGGCACCGGCTCATCGACCAGGTGCTCCAAGCACTCGTCGTGGTCGTGCTCGTTCCACTCGATCGACCCGAACACATCCGCGTACGCGCACGGCTCTCCGCTCGGCAGGAACCCCAGCACCTCCGCGAGACTCTGACGCGCCCGGTCGATCGCGTCGACCATCGTCGTCAACGCCGCCAGGTCGTGGCAGTACAGCGTGACCCGGTTGTAGCCGTCGTCCCCGACCGTGATCGTCACGTACGGCCCGTACACGCTCCGCTTCAGAGCCGACTCGATCCGGCCCGTGCTCCCGTCGAAGTGCACGTCCATCGACACCCTGATCGGCTCGCCCATGATCAGGCCGCCTTCGGAGTCTGAGCGGACTTCGGCGCACGAACCGCCATCGCCCGGAACGACCAGGCAAGGCGCGGACGGTTGCCGTTCTCCGCGATGTACGGCGTCGCCGTCATGCCGTCGAACTCCACCGGCGTGAACGGCATCCCCTGCGGCTGCGGCGGCAACACCGGCTGCTGCTTGGACAGGATCTTCACCGAGATCTGCCGGTCAGCCTTCCGGGCGTCCCGGTCACCGTCCATCACGTCGACCGACCACACGTTCAGGCCGGACTCTTCATCGATCGCGTACACCGGACGATCCTTCGTCGACCGCTCGAAGTCCCGCACCTGCGTGACCTCCGAGACCGCGAACACGCCGTACGGGAAGACCTCACCGAACTCGATCTTGAGCTTGCGCGGCATAGCCATGACTACTGCTCCTTCTGAGTAGGGCGCCTAGGCTGACTAGCCAGGCTGCGATATGACCAAGGTAACCAGCCTGGCTAGCCAGGTCAAGTATTTGGACAGACAAATTCCTAGGCTGGCTAGCCAGGTACTACTCTGGGAGTCATGGAGCTAGACCCGAACGACCCACGTCCGCCGTACCGGCAGGTCGCCACTGCGCTGCGCGCCGGGATCTTGACGCAGAAGTTCACGGCGGGGGAGAAGCTGCCCTCACAGCAGGAACTCGCGACTCAGTACGGCGTTGCCCGGATGACGATTCAGCAGGCGCTGAAGGTTCTGCGCGACGAGGGCCTGATTGTGTCGAGAGTCGGCAGCGGGGTCTACGTTCGCGACCGGGCGGACCAGGCGGTCGGCCTTCGACCGCACATCGAGCAGGCGTTCGAGCGGACGCGGGTCACCATCGACTTTGCGGGTCTGACTGGTGAGACTCTGCTTGGGGCCCTTGAGGAGCCGATCGAGCGCATTCGGCGCGGACGCCTGACGCCGGAATCGGTCACCATCCGCCTGCTGCTGCCGGACTTCGGCCAGCCGCTCGCCGTTCCATCACGTGCTGGCTCGAAGCCCGGCGACGACTCCGCCGTCCGTGCCCGAGTCGCCGAGATCGCGCACCGGTCGGCCGGAGCCATCGTTGAATCGGTTCGCGAACTCGGCGACTTGGGACTTGTCCAGAAGACCGAGGTTGAGACCCGGGTCGTCCCGCTGTCGATGATGTTCAAGATGTACCTGATCAACGACGAGGAGCTGTTCTTCGGCTTCTACCCCGTCGTTGAGCGCGAGGTGAAGATTGGCACCAAGGACGTTCCGATCTTCGATGCCGTGGGCAAGGACACCGTCCTGTTCCACCACTCAACGAGCGAGGGTGACCGGGCCACCGGCGCGCAGTACGTCGAGCAGGCCCGACGCTGGTTTGACAGTCTCTGGGGCACACTCGGCCGGACCTACGAGCCGTGACCGCCGAAGCGTTGGCCGTCACCTTGCGCAGGAGTCCTGTCATCCTGCTCGACTTCGACGGTCCTGTGTGCGCGGTGTTCGCCGGGTATCCGGCGTCGCAGATCACCGACGAATTGCGCGGTCTCGCGCTCGACCAGGTCGGTGAGCTGCCGCCGGCTATGTCTGCGATCACCAGCCCGCACGAGTTCCTGAGTGCTGCCGCCGAACTATCTCCCGAGCTGGGCCGCCACGTCGAGGAAGCCCTCCAGACCGCCGAGATCAAGGCCGTCGAGAGCGCCACACCAACCCCGGGCGTGGAAGCATTCCTGACCGCCTGCCGGGACGCTGGCCGACAACTCGCGATCGTCAGCAACAACACCGGCGCATCGGTACGCGCCTACCTCGACCGAGTCGGCTTGACCGGTTTCGTCCACCACATCGAGGCTCGTGACCCGTCCGATCCGGCTCTCATGAAGCCGAGCCCGCACCTGATCGAGCGCGCTGCCGAGGCACTAGCGGTGGAACCTGACGCGTGCACGCTGATCGGCGACCAAGCCACCGACGTACAGGCCGCTCGCTCGATCGGAGCCGCAAGCATTGGCTACGCCAACAAGCCGGGCAAGGCGGACGACCTCACCGCCGCCGGTGCTGACGCGGTTGTCACGCAAATCGCCGAGCTCACCGAGGCAATTCGGCGTTAAGACGGTTCGCCTGTTGACTTAGCCGTGCGGCCAACTGTCGACGTCCGCCGGTACTCTCGAAGCGTCGGTTCCACCACGAGGAGAACGCCGTGCCGCCGAGCGCAAGCGAGTTCAACCGGAAGTTTCGTGCCGCCCAGCGGCAGGCGCAGCAGCAGTTCAATCGGGACGTCCAACGGTTCCAGCGGCAAGTTGAAGCAGAGAACCGGAAGATCGAGGCCCAGAACCGGAAGGCTGTGAACGATTACAACCGTGCCGTCGATCAACACAACCGGCGAGCGGACGCTCACAACAAGAAGGTGATCGACGAGATCAACCGACGCCTCCAGGCCAGCGGACGTCCGCAGGTCCGCTACACGCCCCAAGAGCAAGAGCTGGTCGATCGCGTCCACGACGCGATTCCGGTCGACGTCCGCGAGTACGACGTCTTCCTCAGCTACGCCAAGATCGACGGGAGCACAGTCGCAGGCGAGCTGCACGGACGGCTTCGAGAGCTTGGGCTTAGCGTCTGGTACGACGAGCTCGCAATTCGACCGGGCAGGAGCCAGGCCCTGCAGATGGACCAAGGTCTTCGGAAGGCTCGGGCAGGCATCGTTTTGCTCACCGCCGCGTATCTGGCCGGAAGGTTCTGGACCGAACGCGAGCTCGGGGCCTTGCTGCACAAGGACACCCTGATTCCGGTTTTGCATGGCGTCACGTTCTCCGACGTCGCCGAGTACAGCGGCATCCTGCCCGACCTCGCTGGTTTCACAACCGAACGCGACTCCGTATCTGATATTGCCGCCAAGATCGCTGGGGCCGTCACCGCCGAATCGTAGATCTGGCCGAATCCGAGCGGTGCCCTGCCGAATTTGGCTCTTATGGATCAAGGCGCGCCTTCGGCGCGCGGCGCGGGCGTGCGCATGCGCCCTCCGGCCGTTCACCGCCCGCGCCGCGCGCCGTGCTACCCGTCTCCTCGACCGGCGAGTACATCAGCAGCACGGTTGAGCCCGAGTGCACGCAGGGCACCCACAACCGTGTCGTGTTCATCGAACGCCTCGACCAACGCCTGATCCCAGGTCGCCTCCACGTAGGCGACGTGTCTTTCATGTGCAGTGAGGTCGCTGTTCTCGATCTCTTCGAGCCGTCGTTTGTGTTCCTCGTGACCAGCAATTGCCATGATTCAGGCTACCGATCCCAGGGGCTCCGCCCCCGGACCCCGACCTCACTCCGGGATGCCACCGGGCCGCCTTCCCGCCACTCGATGAGGCGGAGCCGAGCATGCCTGATCCCGGTTGTCCAGACTCGCAAGCTCGACCCAAGGGCAACTGGACAACCGGGATCAGGCATGCTCCCTAACGGTCACCGAGCGACGGGAAGCCACCCCTTCAACCAGCGGGCATGTCTAGCTCCTGCGGGCACGAGCGAGCGCATCTGACCGGCGAATCTTCACCGCCAGTAACGGCCATGACCGCTAGCGCGATGTACCGGCCAAGGGGAACTACAACACCATGTGGGGGAAGAGTGGCAAACGACATCACACATCGCCGAATGTCGGCAGGCGGAACGCTGCACGAGCACATCGTCAAGGTGAAGGGTCAGTCGGGGAACGGCACCTTCGAGAACACGGTGAGCGAGATCGTGGAAATGATCGAGAGTGGCAAGTACACCTTCGTCGTCACCAACGGGACCAAGCCCGCAGCGGTTCGAGTCAGAGTTTCGTCGTCCGGACGCAAGTACATTCAGACGGTGTCGGATGGCATCTGGACGAACAACCTGTTGGCGCTACCGACCTTCTGACCATCCGAGCCGGTTGCTAACGGATTTGCTAACAAGAGGCATGGACGGCGGTAGACGCGTCCGGTCGATCTAGGCTGGATCTGCGCCTGCCGCCGTCTTCATGGCTGACACCGGTAGACCCGTGTCGACGCCGGATCAGCAACTTTGAATCTCGAAGACCAGGATCGAAACCTGGCGGGGGAGCAACAAGAACCCCCAGGTCAGAGCCCTTCTGACCTAGTGGTTCTGCCACCTGTCGTCAAGACGCCTGGCTCGCGCCGCCGGAGTGGGCGGACGCGTCGTACCAGCGCAGCACTCGCAGCGCCCTCAAGGTGTTCCACCGGCTCGGCGTGCCGACGGGTTCCTCGAACCGGAAGTGGACCGCGCCGGAGTGGTTGTTCTCGAGCAGCCAACGCCCGTCGGGCCGGCGCTTCGAGCGGACGCGTTCGATCGCTTCGGCCAGCCGCGGATCCGGAGTGCCCCCACGCCGGGCGAAGTACTCCGTGGCCTTGAGCAGGTCGTAGTGCCAGCGTGGGGGGTAGGAGAACAATTCCCACTGCGGGTTGACCACCTCGCCCGTGCGTAACGACCGGAAGAGGTTGCGCCGGAGCAAGTACTGCTCTCCGTTCCGGCGAGCCCGGCGGACCTCCTCAGATCCGCCGGTATGGCGCTCCCACCTCAGCAGCGCGTCGATCACGTCCAGGGTGCTTGCGAAAGATGCCGGTGCCGGGCGCGTCTCGGCCCAGCAGTTCCAGCCACCATCCGGCATCTGGTCGGCCACGAGCCGCTGCACCACCGGGTCGACGTCGACGCCCAGGTAGGCACCGATCAGGATCGTGCCGGCGTTGATGCAGCAGTCCGCCTCGCCGGCGAAGAACGGCAGCCCGTCGTACTCCCAGCGGCAGTTGCGGGCCACCAGGTGTGCGGTCTCTTGCATCACCGGACTGTCCGGGGGCATGCCCAGGTGGCACAGGTCGAGCAGGACCGGGTACGTCGCGGTCCACGGCTGGCTCGGCTCGGCACTCGACCCGTCGGTCGGTGCCTCGGCCGGTTCCCCGTCGGGCGACGGGAAAGGCGGCGGTGGCTCACCGGCAGCCAAGGCCCGCGCAGTGGCCGATGCGAACGCCGCGGTACCCGGAAAGCAGGCCCCGTTCGCCCACAGGCCATCAGGAGCCCGCAGCGCCAGCAGTCGAGCACCCCAGCCCTCGTGCTCCACCCGCGCTCGCTCGGTCGCCACCTCGGTCTCCGAGGCGTTGACGAGGTCGCGCAGTACCTGCCATCGGATCGCTGGATCGCCCTGCAGCAGCCACTGCACAACCGGATCGTCCTCGGCCATCAGCGGCGTGCGTTTCGGGACGTCCACCCTCCGAAAGGTAGCGGGCCGTCAGGCTGAATGACAGACGTCCGCTCATGCCGCGATCCGCGCTTTCGGCTGTCTCGCTAGCATCGCCGCATGGCAGTGACAGCGTCTGGGGTGTTCCGGCGAACCGCGATCGAGCGGACTGATCAACGAGTCTCGTGGGAGCGAACAGATCAGGCCTTCTTCTCGAGTGGGGCATGCCACGTGCTGGCCTGGACGTGCAGGGATTTCTATCCCGATCAGGGGATCGCCTTGGCGGCGCTGTACCTGGGTGACTTCGAGCATCCGCTGCACGTGTACGCGAGGTGGGGCACGTGGGTGTTCGATGCGTCGGGTTGGAACCTCGAGTCCGAACTCCTGCAGGTCAACAGCGACTTCGAAGGTCTCCCCGTCCGCGAGGTGGAGACGATCAGCACTGACCTTCGGGAGTTCTGCGAAAAGCACGTGCATCGGCAACCACACCAGTACTGGGCAGATCCGACCGAACGCGCACGCGCCTACGTGAGCCGCTACGACCCGCCCTGGCTCTAGGCGCTCCTCGCGCGCGACCGCCTTGCGGTTGCCGGCGGCTCGGGGTGAGTTGGAAGCGACGGCGCCATCGAGCGTGTCGACGAACTCACCGAGGACAGCTGGGCGTCTGCCGATGTGACCCTGGTTGTCAGGCAGGGCTGAGTGCGGGGTCGAGGCGGAGCAATCCTTCGGGCAGTCTGTCGGACCAGTCGGCGATTTCGGGGGTGATCCGGAACAGTCGGGCGGTGATGAATGGCTGAGCTTGCAGGTCTGAGCCGGTGCCGAACGTTTCCACGCGCCACTCCCGCCAGCGGGCGTGCAGGACATCTCGGACCTCGTCGAGTTGAGCGCGGGAGAACCGGCTGGGCACGACGCAGAGCTGATCTGGGAAATGCGGAGACATCTGCCGGGTCACCTCGTCCACGTCGGCGGCAGCCACGACGAGGACTTCCTGGTTTGCGGAGGGGCGGAAGATCGCCTGATGGACGATCGTCCCGGATGACACCAGGTCGCCGGTGTCGAAAGCCGTGTTCCATGCCGGCTCGTCCCGTCGCCAGCCACCGGGTGGCGGCGGGCACGGTGGGTCCGTCCTAGGCACATAAGGATCCGGTGCAGGGAGCTCGGACGAGAGTTCCTCGACCTCGATGCTCTCGTCGCCCCAGATCCCGACCACCGAGACGGAATTCCAGACTCTGTTCGGCGACCAATCAGCCGCCTCGGCGTCGGTCCCGATCAGCCGGATCGACCGATACGACTTCCAGCCCGGCGGTCTGGAGATCGGAGTACGGACGCGGGCCAGGTCCAACCAATCACCGTCCGCGCCGGGCACGAACCGACCCACGGTTCGCACCCGATCCCCTTCCTCGAACACCATGTCCCTGACCGCCACGAGTCCATGGTCCCCCGACGTACCAGGCTGGGTCCGGAACGCGCGGGGTCAAGTGCGCGGTCGAGCTTCAGTCGACAGCGAAGCGATACACCTGGGATTCACGGAGCTGGAAGCCCAGTCGCTGGTACAGGCGGCTGGCGGCAGCCCCATCAGGCCGCGATGTCGGATCCACGGTCCGCGCGGGACCCTACTGAGCCCGGCCGAGGTGGTCGTCGGGGTTCCCGGCGGTGATGAACTGCCGCGCGTCCGATCCCCCTCTCGGCTGTGCCGTCGGACGCGCGGCAGTTTGATCACGCTAAGCGAGCTGTTCGACGTCGTCCATCGGCTGCGGCGTAGGGGGAGACAACTGCCTCCCTATGGATCGCCACGTAACGTGACGACTGTTCTGCGCGATGTACTGGCGGGGGGAGGACATCGAGATGACGCCACGGGCACCGGCTTCACGGGATGACGCGAGCGCAGGCCACTTCTTGGACGCGGCCGCCGAACTGATCGACGCCATGTTCGACCACGCCATCCGGGAACGCCCGCGGCGGCTCCGCGGCATCCACTTTCCGGCCGCGCTCGAGTGGATGCGGGTCAGTGATGTTGTCGGGCTCGCGCAGGAGCGCCACGGCGACGGAGCGAGCGAGAAGGCCTTCCGCAATCGGTGGCCCGACCGCAACACGTTCGTCAAGGCGGCGATCATCCACACGATGCTGTACCGCGATGCGCCCGAGGCCAACCCGGCGCTGTACGTGGCGAAGCTGCCGGCAAGTGTCTCTGCGGGCAGTCTGGCGGACTCCGTGACCGAGCTCTGCGATGGGCTCCTCGGGGCGTTGCAGGCCCGACCGCGCTCGTACCTGCTGCACCACATCGGACCTCTCCTCGATCAGTATCCCGATCTGAGGACGACGATCATCGAGGACATCGTCGGCACCCGAGAGCCCTGGTTCGAGGGGTACGCCCTGTTGCTCGACGCACTCCACCTCGAACTCAGGCCCGGGTGGACCATCGAGCGAGTCGGCCTGGCCTTGCAGGCCATGCTGGACGGGTTCTTGTTCCGATCTCGCATCCAGTCCGAGGAGATGAACGACGCCGGATCACCAGACGCAAGTCTCTTCGCCGAGACGGTGCTCTCCTTCATCGTCGGCGTACTCGACCTGGACGACTCACGCAGAACAACCCACACCATCCTCGACGCGGCGGCACGCAGCGCGCAGAGCTGATCCTCAGCCCGCACCTGATGCTTGCTACGGTCCGGTGGTATGGCGCGGGTGTTGGTGACTGGTATGTCGGGGGTTGGGAAGACGACCGTGCTTGAGGAGTTGCGGCGGCGGGGACATCTCACGGTGGATACCGACTATGACGGTTGGGTGTTGGGGGACGGGCTGTGGGATGAGGGGCGGATGGATCGGTTGCCGGCTGAGCAGGCCGATGTTGTTGTTTCCGGGACGGTTGAGAATCAGGGGCGGTTCTACGACCGGTTCGAGCAGGTGGTGTTGATCAGTGCGCCGGTTGAGGTGCTGATTGAGCGGGTTAGCCGGCGAACCAACAATCCTTACGGCAGCACCGCGGAGCAGCAGGCTGAGATTGCGGGGTACGTCGAGACTGTTGAGCCACTGCTTCGGCAGGGGGCGACGGTGGAGTTGGATGGGCGGAAGCCGGTGGGTGAGCTTGCTGATCTGATTGAGGGGTTGGCGATTCAGCGGTAGTGATCCGCGGCTTGTTGGATGGTGGTCCGGCGCCAGGACGGTTCGTCGTCGATCAGTTCGCGGATGATGTCGGCGTGGCCGGCGTGTTGGGCGGTTTCGTTGACCATCCTGATCAGCAGTACGCCTAGCGTCGTCTCCTGGTGACCTTCGGCCCAATGTGCGACGTGGCCTGGGCTGTTCAGTTCCAGTTCGGCGACGGTCAGGTCGGAATGGGCGCAGGCCTGCTGGTACACGCCCACGACGTACTCGCTCGATTCATCCGGCGTGGCCCACATGTCGATCTCAGTGAACGGGTCGTCCCGGAACCACGACGGGCGCTCGATCGGCGGCCGGTCGAACGCCTCACCGAGGTAGCCGTACTCCATGCCGGCCAGATGCTTCACCAAGCCGAGCAGATTCGTACCGCTAGGAACCAGGGGACGCCGCCGGTCGTACTCTGACAACCTGTCCAACTTAGCCAGCATCACGGCTCGACTGCCCTGCATCGCCTTCAGCAACTCGTCCTTCAGATCCACCATCGCACCTCCTCCACGGACCCTACGGTTGTGGACGGGTCTCACCAGCGTGACGCGATTCCGTGGTACGTCACGCGATGGTGCCGGCAGACATTCGCCAGAGCCTCATCGGCTGCTTGGAGCTGGGCTCGGTCGACGATGAGCATCTCGGCGAAGCGCCGCAGACCTGCCGGATGATCGGCCCGCGAATCGATCAGGACGTACGGGAACGGTCCGCCGTCGCGAGGTCCGATGGCCCAGATCAGCTGACGTGCATAGCGCTGGAACACCAGATGCCTCAGGTCTGACCACGCAACCTCCGCGCGGCGCTCACCCCGGTACATCCACACCAGATGTACGCCGTCGTCGACGAGCTGGCTGGATGCGCACACCTTTGCCCAGAACGCGGCCCGGAGAAGCCCGACGAGCACCAGGGCAGCACCGGCCACAACCGCGCCGAGAAAATCCACCGAGATCCCGAGCACCACGAAGACGAGCCCAGCGAACGACGGCAAGACACCACCTCGCCACGCCCCACGTGCGGATGCCGAGGCCAGGACCACGTTGGGTCGATCGCTCATGGCAGCAGCATCACTGATGTCGAAGGGTTCAGGGGGAACGCCCTTCTCGATCAGCGCTGTCAGAAGATCGCCGAGTTGTGGTGGGAAGACTGTCTCCGTTGTGTCGGTCAGCTCGTTCGCTCGCCACCAGTGAAAGCCGAGCATGGTCCGGGCCTCGTAGGCGCTCAAGTCCGCCGGCGCCGGCGAGAAGTGCTCGACCCTGTGCAGCAACCATTCTTCGTGTACGTCGAACGCCTGGCCGTCGAACTCGTACCGGTGATCTCGCCGCCAGACCGGCGTACCGACCGGGAGATCGACCAGGCCGGTCTCCTCGTGGGCCTCGCGTTCTGCGGCCGCCTGTAGGGACTCGCCGGATTCGACGCCGCCGCCGACCGGGTACCAACACTCGGCTTGCGACTTCGGATCCTTGGCATGAATCAGAAGCAGACGGTCGTCCGCATCCAGCAACAGGAGCTTCACCGCCAGCCTCACCACCGCGCGACCCTAACCCGTGCCCCCACGCTCTTGCGGGAGTGGGTTCGTGGCTCGACGATTGAGCGATGGGGAGGAAAGAACGGCGGTGGGAGGACGCGACTGCAGCAGCGATCGCCTACGCGATGGAAGAGGCTGCGGCGGCGATCGGGGAAATGGCTTATGCGCGACGGGCGACGCTGAGCGATGTGTTGACGACGAATGAGTACCAGGAGCAGATCCGACGGCTGGCCGAGCTGTGTGCCATGTTGGCGCCGGGGCTCGCGCGAGATCCGCAGTACCCGCCGACACAGGCTCTTCGAGCGGCGTGGAAGCGCCTGAACGACGATCAGCGGCTGTGGCTTCATACCTGCCTCAAATACCGCGGATTCGACCTTCGCACCGTCATCGGCCAGCCGGAGCCGAGCTGAGGAAGCGGCGGATGTGGTCTGACCAGAGTTCGGGGTTCTCGAAGTGGGCCATGTGGGCGGTGTTCGGGATGACGGCCAGTTCGCTGGGTACGGCGGTGTGGAGGCGGTGGGCCAGTTGGACGGGGAAGCCCATGTCGTATTGGCCGTGGAGGATGAGGATGGGTTTGTCGAGGGTGCGGAGGATCTGTTCGGGGTCGCCGGGGCACCACGGGTGCATCAAGCCCTGGATGGCGCGTTCCTCGGACCAGTCGCCTTGGTCGGTGCCTAGTGCGTTGAGCAGGGCCAGGTAGGCGGGCGCGAGGTCCAGGTCCCAGACGAAGATCGTGGAGTTGCGCAAGGCCCCGTCGGCCTCGTCCTCGATGCGTTGGCGGCGGTGGTACTCGGTCCAGTCGGCCAGGTAGTGGGCGTTGTCCGCGGACGTGTACGCCGACGTTGACGCGAGCACCAAGCGGCGTACCTGCTCCGGATGCTGGTCGACGAAGCCCATCGCGGCGCGCCCGCCCGTTGAGAAGCCGAGCAGATCGACCTGGCCGAGGTCGAGTTTGTCGATCAGGCGATGGGTGTCGCGTACGACGTACTCCGGCTGCAGATCGTCGTCGGGCAATCCGCGGCTGCTCCGCCCGCAACCGCGGAAGTCGAACAGCACCACGTGGTGATCCCGGGCCAACGGCTCGAACCCGGGCAGGAGATAGCCGTGGCCGACGTCCGGGCCGCCGTGGATCACCACCAGGGAAGGCTTCTCGCTCCGCTGCCCGAGCTCGCGCACGAACAGCGTCACATCGCCGACGTCCACCAACGAATCACGCATGCAGCGAGGATGTCAGGTGGCACGGACAATTCGGTGCGCATACTTGGCGGGTGCATGAGGAATCGGGGCTGGAGAAGGCGACCTGGACGGATGCCGACTTCGAGGTGATGGGGTGGCACGACTGTCGCGTGCACGCGATGAGCATCGGCGTACACGCAGTATCTGCGCACATCGCCGATCCACAGCGCCAGCGCGCAGTACCTGACTCAACGCGAACGCGGCGGCCTCAGCTTCGCCGAGCACTCGTTCACCTGAGCCAGGATCGTGCCTTCTCCCGTTGAGCGAGGGTCGTGCAGGTGTCGGGGCTGTGAACACCCGCGGGGGTCCTTGAACAAGTTATTCCTTGTCCAAGGACCCCGTAGGTTGTTCAACGTCCCCGCATGTGTCGCGACTTGGCCGCGCGGATCTCGTGCACAAAGTCGCCTTGTGGGCCGGTCCGCGAAGGGGCTAGTCGATGAGGCAGAAGATGGTGCCGTCGGGGGATTTGAGGACTACGAAGTCGGCGTCGGGTGGGTAGGTCCAGTCTTCTACGTGTTCGGCGCCGAGGGAGATGAGGCGGTCCACCTCGCCTTGCAGGGTTGAGGTTTCTTTGTCTACCCACAGGTCGAGGTGGGTGCGGTCGGTTTCGTCCAGGTGGAGGCGGGTGGGCCGGGCGGACGAGGGCGGGATGAGGAAGTCGTGGTTACCGGCCTGTGGGGTGAAGCCGAGGGCCTGGCTCCAGAACTCGGCGGCGGGGCCGGTTTTCGGGACGTTCAGGATGATTGCTCCGAGAGTGAGGGCCATGGCTCCCAGGGTGGCAGATTTTGGGGTGTAACGCGGCGGTGGGTTGGCGGCGTCGGGAGGGGTGTACGAGACGCTGACTCGGAGGGAACCGTTGTGAGACTGAAGAAAAGCATGCTTGCCGCGATGACGGGGGTCGTCGCGACCGCACTGGCGACAGGATCGGCAGCAGCCCGCCCGGTCCAGCAGGCGGGTTCGTTGCAGTGGGCAAATACTGCGACGCATCGGCAGCCGGCCACGTTCAACGATGTGGCGAGTGGAGCGGGCGGTACGTGGGCGGTCGGGGGCGATCAGGTCGAGGACTTCACCGATCAGCGCCCGTTGGCGATGCGCTGGGACGGGAAGACCTGGAAGGCGACCGCGCAGCCGGTGACGACGAACGCGACCCTGGAGAGCGTCGCGGTGGGTACGGCGACCAACGTCTGGGCTGTCGGCGAGGACCGGACCGACCCGGAGAAGACCAAGCCGCTCGCCATGCACTGGAACGGCACGAAGTGGCAGGTCGTCAAGCCGCCCGCCGTACCGACCGGATCGTTCGACGATGTGGTCGTCGCGCCGGACAAGTCGGTCTGGGTCGCCGGGTGGGCGAACGTCGGGGGCACCGAGCGGGCCGTCGTCTACCGGTACGCCGGTGGGAAGTGGCAAGCGTTGTACGCCGGCCTCGAGACGTCCATCAACGGCAACGTCCTGGCCGTCCTCTCGGCGAACAACGCCTGGCTCGGCCTGAACGCCGGCCTCGCGCACTTCGACGGCAAGCGCTGGACCCTGGTGAAGGACCTGCCGGTCGACGGCTCCCAGATCCCGACCGGCATCGCCGCGGCGGGCCCGAAGAACATCTGGCTCGTCGGCGTTCGGTACGCCTCCGGGATCGCCCCGCTGGCCCTCCACTACAACGGCACCAAGTGGGCCCAGGTGCCGGTCCCCACGGGCATGGCCCAGCTGTACGACGTCGTACTCCGGAACAACAGCCCCGTCGCCGTCGGAGAACGCTTCGAGGGAGCCGACAGCGAGATCGCGAAGCCGTTCGTCCTCCAACTGAGCGGCTCCAAATTCGTCACCGCGCCCGCCCCAAGTGCCCCAACGGGCACCCTTACCGCCATCACCACCACCAAAGACCGCACCTGGACCGTCGGCATGACAGCCGCCGACGTCCAATCCCCGTTCACGGCCCTGGCGGCTTACTCCCGCTGATCGGTCGCGCAGCGTGGTGGGGGCGACGCAGGGTGATGGGGATCTCGGTGAGGGTGGGTGAACGGGGTTCTGGGGAGCAAGTAGGCTTGCGCGGGCACTGCATCGGGTGCCCATGCTGATACTTGTCGAAAGAACTCGCAGGGAACTCGAGGAGAAGACCGCGTGACTTCCCATCGCCCCGCGGCGGTCGTGATCATGGCCGCCGGGCTCGGAACCCGGATGAAATCGGCGACCCCGAAGGTGCTGCACGAGATCGGCGGGCGCAGCCTCGTCGGGCACGCCGTGGTCGCCGCCCGGGCACTCGCCCCCGAACACCTGGTCGTCGTGGTCGGCAGCGGCCGCGAACTGGTCGAGGCGCACCTGAAGGAGGTCGACCCCGACGTCCGGACCGCCGTCCAGGAGCAGCAGCTCGGCACCGGTGACGCGGTCCGCGCCGGGCTGACCGTCGTACCGACGGAGTTCGACGGCTCGGTGATCGTCACGTCCGGTGACGTGCCGCTGCTGGAGGCGGAGACCCTGCACGAGCTGGTCGCCGACCACGACAAGCACGGGAACGCGGTCACCGTCCTGACCGCGCGGGTCCCGGACCCGACCGGGTACGGCCGGATCGTGCAGGGCGACGACGGCACTGTGGCGGCGATCGTCGAGCACAAGGACGCGACCGTGGAGCAGCGTGCGATCGACGAGATCAACGCCGGCATCTACGTGTTCGACGCGGCTACGCTGCGTGACGGCCTGAGTCGCCTCACCACCGACAACGTCCAGGGCGAGCTGTACCTGACCGACGTCATCTCGATCGCCCGGAACGACGGCAAGCGCGTCGGCTCCCACGTCACCGACGATGCGATGCAGACCGAGGGCGTGAACAACCGCATCCAGCTGGCCACGCTCGGTGCGGAGCTGAACCGCCGGACGCTCGTCAAGCACATGCTCGAGGGCGTCACGATCGTCGACCCGAACACCACCTGGGTCGACTCGACGGTCGAGCTGGCCCGCGACGTGACCCTGCTGCCGAACATCCAGCTGCACGGCGCCACGTCGGTCGGCAGCGGTACGACGATCGGCCCGGACACCACGCTGACGGATGTGGAGATCGGCGAGAACGCCACGATCATCCGGACCCACGGCTCGCTCGCGGTGATCGGGGACGGCGCGAGCGTCGGCCCGTTCGCGTACCTGCGGCCGAACACCAGGCTCGGCGTGAAGGGCAAGATCGGCACCTTCGTCGAGACCAAGAACTCGACCATCGGCGACGGCGCCAAGGTGCCGCACCTCACGTACGCCGGGGACGCGACCATCGGCGACGGCGCGAACATCGGCGCCGGCACGATCTTCGCGAACTACGACGGCGTCGCGAAACACCCGACCCACGTCGGCAAGCACTCGTTCATCGGCAGCAACTCGGTGATTGTCGCCCCGCGGACGATCGCGGACGGCGCCTACCTGGCGGCCGGTACGGCGCTGACCGAGGACGTCGGCCCGGGCGAGATCGCGGTCGCGCGCGGCCGGCAGCGCAACATCAAGGGCTGGGTCGCTCGCAAGCGAGCCGGCACCAAGACCGCTCAGGCGGCCGAAGCGGCGCTGGCCGCCCAGCCGGACGACCAGCAGTCCTGAGCACCGAAACACAACGGGAGGCGCGGGCCATGAGTGGGATGAAGCAAACCACCGAGAAGAAACTGATGGTGTTCTCCGGCCGGGCGCATTCCGGTCTGGCCGCGGAGGTCGCCTCGGAGCTCGGCATCGGCCTGGTCCCGACCCAGGCGTACGACTTCGCCAACGGCGAGATCTACGTCCGGTTCGAGGAGTCGGTCCGGGGCAGCGACGCGTTCGTGATCCAGAGCCACACCTCGCCGATCAACGAGTGGATCATGGAGCAGCTGATCATGGTCGACGCGCTGAAGCGGGCGTCGGCCAAGCGGATCACCGTGGTGCTGCCGTTCTACGGGTACGCGCGGCAGGACAAGAAGCACCGCGGCCGCGAACCGATCTCGGCCCGGCTGATGGCCGACCTGTTCAAGACCGCGGGCGCGAACCGGCTGATCTGCGTGGACCTGCACACCTCGCAGATCCAGGGCTTCTTCGACGGCCCGGTCGACCACCTGATGGCGCTGCCGATCCTCAGCGACTACGTCGCGCAGAAGTACGGCGACCAGCAGCTGGCCGTGGTCTCGCCGGACGCCGGCCGGATCAAGGTGGCCGAGCAGTGGTCGGCGCGGCTCGGCGGCGCGCCGCTGGCGTTCATCCACAAGTCCCGCGACATCGACCGGCCGAACGAGACGATCGCGAACCGGGTCGTCGGTGAGGTCAAGGGCCGGGTCTGCATCCTGGTCGACGACATGATCGACACCGCGGGCACGATCACCAAGGCGGCCGACGCGCTGTACGCCGAGGGTGCCGCCGGGGTCGTGATCGCCGCGACCCACGCGATCCTGTCCGGTCCGGCGGTCGACCGCCTGAAGAACTGCCAGGCCAGCGAGGTGATCGTCACCAACACGCTGCCGATCGCGGAGGAGCGCCGCTTCGACAAGCTCACCGAGCTGTCGATCGCGCCGCTGATCAGCCGAGCCATCCGCGAGGTCTTCGAGGACGGCTCGGTGACCAGCCTGTTCGA
The DNA here is from genome assembly GCF_036226565.1 of Kribbella sp. NBC_00709. Lineage (GTDB taxonomy): Bacteria > Actinomycetota > Actinomycetes > Propionibacteriales > Kribbellaceae > Kribbella. The sequence goes on along the minus strand of NZ_CP108996.1, from coordinate 1,365,211 downwards.
CGGCCGCGCCTAGACAGCACCGCTACGACGCCAGGCGTAGTACGCCGTACCGATGGATGCCGCGGTCATCGGTACGGCGGTCAGCAGGCCGACCCAGCCGTTTCCGGGGATGACGAACGTCAGCACGATCGTCAGCCAGAGCAGCGGGATCCACCGCGGTACGGCGCGCGACCGGAACAGCCCGACAGCCTGGATGACCGTGCCGAGCGCGACCAGCGCTGAGCCGATGATCATCGGGCCGAACAGATGTGCCAGGTCGTCGGCTGCCTGGTCCATGACCGACGTTCCGGCGGCGGCGTCGACGCCGGGTGCGGTGGCGAAGTAGTACGTCGCTGCCCAGCCGGCCACGCCGACGGCGTACAGCGCCGTACCGATCCACATGATCAGGCCGCCGGCCGTCGCCCAGGCCGCACCACGGCGGCGTACCAGGAAGACCGTGAGGAGCGCCTGGGCCAGGACGTTCAGCACCAGGTTGGCGCTGAGGAAGACGAGCAGTCCCCACCAGCGGTCGCGGAGTGGCTGGATGTCGCCGTACGTGTAGGTCTCGCTGCCGCCGGAGGGCTCCGGCCAGAGCACACCACCGGGCAGGGCGGCGACAGCGGTGAGTGCGAGGACCAGTCCGGCGATTCCGATGCGCCGGCGGGTGACGGGATCGGCGGTCGGTACGACGGACGGCCGGGTGGTTTCGGTGGACATGCGGTAGACCCCCTTGATGAGTTCTGACGTGTTCAGCGAACCGCTGAGGACCCGGCCCGCACATCGAAGCGGGCACGGAGTGGGATCTCCGTGCTGGCTCGGAGTCGCAGCGGCGAATCGCGGCCTTACCCTGACGACATGCGGTGGCCGCGGTGGGTCGCGCTCGGTCTCTCCCTGTTCGTCCTGGCGATGGTCGTGGGGAGCAGCTGGCTGTTGATCGCCTACCGCACCGGTCCGCACACGCTGCGGAACTACGTCGGCTTAGGCGGTGTCGCGGCGGCCACTGCGGTGCTCGGGCTCGTGATCAGCCTGCGGGTCCCGCGCAACGCTGTCGGCGCGCTTCTTACCTGGGTCGGCGCGACTGCGGTCTTCCTGGCGTCGCGCGACGTGTACTTCAGCGCTGTGGTGAGCGATTCGGGCAGACTGCCGCTGGACAGTCGAGCGGTCGCCTGGTTCGACGAGAGCGGCTGGTGGTTGTTCGCTGGGGTCGGTCTGTTGCTGCTGTACTTCCCGGACGGTCGGTTGCCGAGTCGCCGCTGGCGAGTGCTCCCTCCGGTGCTGGTACTGCTCGGCGCTGCTCAGCAGGTCTTCGGTGCGTTCAACTCGACGCCGTTCCTCGAGCCCCTGCAGGATCTGCCCAGGCCGTACGCTCCGATGCCGTTGCCGCTCAAGATCCTCAGCGGCACTGCGTTCGCTGCGCTGCTCGTTGCGCTGATCGCGGCCGCAGTCTCCGTCGTACTGCGGTTCCGGCGAGCTGACGGCAGAGTGCGCGCACAGGTGAAGTGGTTGTCGCTGGCCGGCCTGGCTGCTGTGCTCTACCCGTTCGTCTGCGGGGCCGAGATCATCATCACCGGACACACCGGCATCGTCGCGACCATCTTCGGTGTGCTCGCGCTGGTGAGTCTTCCGGCGTCGGTCGCCATCGCGATGCTGCGGCACGACTTGTACGACGTCGACCGCGTACTGGCCGACACAGTCACGTACGGCATCGTCACGGTCGTCCTGCTCGGCACGTACGCCGCGGCCGCCGGCGTACTCGGCGTAGTGCTCGGCCGTGACTCCTCCGTCGTGGCCGCCGCGGCTACTGCTGTGTGCGCATTGGCCCTGGCTCCACTGCGCAGCCGACTGCAGCGGTCAGTCGACCGGCGCCTCTACCCGCCACGGCGTGCAGCCCTGCTGGCGATCGAAGACCTGCAGCGGCGGATCCATACCGAGCAGGCGCAGCCAGAAGAGCTGGAGTCCGCTCTGCGTACTGCGCTGCGCGAGCCGGGGCTGCGGGTCGGCCTGCTCGTGCCAGGCGCGTCCGGCTTCGTCGACGCAGCCGGTACGCCGGTCAGCGGACCGCAGTTGGTACCGGTGATGCTCGGCGGTGCGCAGATCGGCGTACTGGCGTCTGACGTGCTCAATCCCGCCGTACTGAAGGCTGTGGCGGCCGGGGCGGCCAGTCTGGTCGAGGTGACGCGGTTGCGCGCCGAGCTGGCCGGCGCGTTGCGTGAGGTCGAGGCGAGCCGGATGCGGCTGATTCAGGCGGGTGATGCCGAACGGCGGCGGCTCGAGCGGGATCTGCACGACGGTGCGCAGCAACGGCTGGTCTCACTCGGGATGGCGATGCGCCTGGCGCAGCGGCACCTGGGCGACGGTTCGGTCGATGTGGACGGGCTGCTCGATCAGGGGGTCGCGGAGCTGGCCACTGCGGTCGCTGAACTGCGGCAGATCGCGCATGGGCTGCGGCCGACGAGTCTCGATGACGGACTGCATGCGGCGCTGAGCGGGATCACGCAGTCGTTGCCGATTCCGGTCCGGCTGCAGATCCCGCCGGATCTGCCCGAGGAGCTGGCGACGACGGCGTACTTCGTGGCGGCCGAGGCGGTCACGAATGCGGCGAAGTACGCGAATGCGACCGCGATCGCGGTCCGGGTGGCGCAGTCGGCCGGTGCGGTGACGGTGCGGATCGAGGACGACGGGTGCGGGGGAGCGGCACCGAGGCCCGGCTCGGGGCTGAGCGGGTTGCTCGACCGGGTCGCGGCCGTCAGCGGCTCGCTGGAACTCCGCAGCCCAGCGGGCCGCGGCACAACAATCGAGGCAGTGCTGCCATGCGGCTCGTGAGCCCGGCGGGCGCGCGGCTCGGTTGCGGAGGTTCGTCGTGCGGATCGTGATCGGGGAGGATTCGGCGTTGTTCCGGGAGGGGCTGGCGCGGTTGCTGGCCGATGCCGGACATGAGATCGCCGGCCTGGCCGTGGACGCGCCGAGCCTGCTGACCACCGTCGCCGAGACCGAACCCGATCTGGCACTGATCGACATCCGGATGCCGCCGGACCACACCGACGACGGCGCCCGGGCTGCCCGCCGGCTGCGGATGCAGAACCCGGAGCTCGGCATCGTCCTGCTGTCCCAGCACGTCGAGACCCGGCACTCGGTGGAACTCGTCGCGACCGGCCGGTTCGGATACCTGCTGAAAGACCGCGTGCTAGCGGTGGACCAGTTCCTCGACGCTCTCGACCGCGTCGCCGCCGGTGGTTCAGCGCTCGACCCCGAAGTGGTCGCCCGGCTGATCGGCCGTCAGCGTGCCGACGACCGCCTCGCCCCGCTGACCCCACGCGAACGCGAGGTGCTCGCACTGATGGCCGAAGGGTGCACGAACGTCGGCATCGGCCGGCGGCTGTTCCTGACCGAACGGACGGTGGAGACCCACGTCGGCAGCATCCTGGCGAAGCTCGGACTGCTCACCAACGACGAACAGCACCGCCGGGTGCTCGCCGTACTGGCCTATCTTGGGGACCACTGACCGCTCCCCTCGGAGGATGCCGCCATGCGGATCGCTGTGTTCCATCCCGGTGCGATGGGCTCGAAGCTCGCCGGGCAGTTGGTTGCCGCCGGCCATGAGGTGCACTGGGTCCCGGAGGGGCGCCGCGAGGCGTCCAAGCTGCGGGCCGTGGAAGCAGGCCTGATCGCCACACCGTTCGCCCAGGCCGTCGAGCGGGCTGACGTCGTCCTCTGCTCGTGTGCCCCGCAGGGTGCTGTGGACATTGCCAAGCAGGTCGGCGCAGCGGGGTTCAGCGGCCTGTACGTCGAGGCGAATCCGCTGTCGCCGATGTCGCTGCGCGAGGCACAGTCCGCCGTACCGGAGGCGACCTTTGTCGATGCCGGCGTGGTCGGGCCGCCGCCGACCGGTGGACCCAGCCCGACGCACCTCATGCTGTCCGGTACGGCGGCCGACCAGGTCGCCGCGTTGTGGGCCGGGACCGCGGTCACCCCGATGGTGGTCGGCGCGGAGCCAGGTGCGGCCAGCGCGGCGAAGTCGTCGTACGCCCTCTACAACAAGGGCAAGGCGGCGCTGGCGGTGCTCGCGTTCCAGCTGGCCGAGAAGCACGGTGTGACCGAGGCGCTCGTCGCGCAGCAGACCCGCGCCGACGCCGGTTCGCTGAAGGATCCGGCACTGCCGGATCAGCTCCGGAGCGTGGCCTGGCGCTGGGGTCCGGAGTTCGACGAGCTCGCCGAGACGCTGGACAACGCGGGTCTGGAAGGCGACGTGGCCCGCGCACTCCGCGAGGTCTGGACCAAGCTCACCTGAACGTCGGCTGCCCGTAGTCCCGGAGCACGAACGACGGGATCAGGTCGATCAGCTGCGTCATCGCCTCCGCCCGCGCGAGCACGTCGGGTACTTCGAAGCCGTCGCGGCCCCAGCTGACGCAGGCGTTGCCGGCGATCAGCCACTCCAGACCGGGGTTGCGCAGGACGCGCTCCATCATCCGGGGGTGCATGACGGCCGACGCGTACCGGTCGTCGGGGCATTCGATCCGGAACCGGTCGTTGAAGTCCTGGTTCTCCAGCTCGAGGTCGCGTCCCCTGAACGCCCACCGCAGTCCCGTCTCGTGCATCAGCGTGAACGGCGGCAGCGAGACCGGGAGGGACAGCGCAACGAGGTGTACGACGTGCCGCTGCTGGGTCTTGCCGTTGCTCGTGACGTACGTGTAGTCGAACACGCACAGCCCGCGACCGCGGAACTCACCGGCGTACGTCGTCCCCGGATCGCCGCTCGCCGGGACCAGGTTCGCGGCGACCTGCAGCAGCCACGGGTTCGGCGGGACCTGGACCCATCCGACCGCCGCGACCTCCGTCGCGCGCCGCATCGCGGCCGCCCGGCGCCGCCGAACGCTCCAGACCACCAGCCAGATCACGCCCGCCAACATGACGAGCGGGACGAGCAGGCTGAAGACGGCGAACGGTGCGAACACCCTGGCAACGTAAGGCCGGAAACGGGTCACCAGAAGCCGCCCGGGCCGGGGAGCAAAGTGCCTCGACGGTACGGATTTCCCGTCTGGCCAAGGTGGTGGGTAGACTGTTTTGGTTGCCTCGGCGAGGGACGCCCCCCGAGATGTGCAGGGCGCGGCTCCGTGATCGACGCGGTGGTTCGTTGCCTGACGCCTTCTCCGGGGTCAGCAGGCGCCCGCTGAGGCCGCAGCCGAGTTCCATCCAGACAACTGATCACCGCAACGCTTTTGAGGAGTTCATCTCGTGGCCGAGGTCAAGATCCAAGCCGAATCGCGTACGGAGTTCGGCAAGGGGGCTGCCCGCCGAATCCGCCGGGACAACAAGGTTCCCGCTGTCCTCTACGGCCACGGCAGTGACCCGGTGCACATCACGCTGCCCGGTCACGACACCATGCTGGCCCTGAAGACCGCCAACGCCCTGCTGATGATCGAGGTCGAGGGTGGCGAGTCCCACCTGGCGCTGCCGAAGCAGGTCCAGCGCGACCCGATCAAGGGCTTCATCGAGCACGTCGACCTGGTCATCGTCCGGCGTGGCGAGAAGGTCCAGGTCGACATCGCCGTCCACCTCGACGGCGAGGCCGTCAGCGACGCCCTGGTCGTGCTGGAGGCGCAGAGCATCCTGGTCGAGGCCGAGGCGACGCACATCCCCGACGGCGTCACCGTCTCGATCGAGGGCCTGGAGGTCGGCGCCCAGATCCACGCGTCGGACCTGCAGCTGCCGACCGGCACGACGCTGGCCATCGAGCCGGACACCCTGATCGTGAACATCACCGCCCAGCAGACCGCCGAGCAGGCCGAGGCCGAGCTGGCCGAGGCGGAGGCCGAAGCCGGTATCGAGCGGGACGAGCCGACCGCGGCCGAGGAGCCGGTGGCAGCTGCCGCCGAGTAGTCTTCTCGCAGACATCTTTCGGGAGGGCCGGGATCCGTGGCGGACGACGTGTGGTTGGTCGTCGGACTGGGGAATCCCGGCCCTTCCTATGCCCGCACCCGGCACAACATCGGTCACCTCGTCGCCGACGAGCTGGCGGCCCGGACCGGCGGCAAGTGGAAGCAGAGCAAGCAGGTCAAGGCCGAGGTGATCGAGACCCGGATCAGCGGCCTGCGAACGGTGCTGGCCAAGCCCCGTGCGTACATGAACGAGTCCGGCGGCCCGGTCTCCGGGCTGCTGAAGTTCTTCAAGCTGGACCCGGCCAACCTGGTCGTCGTCCACGACGAGCTGGACATCGACTTCGGCGTCCTGCGGTGCAAGTTCGGCGGCGGGGACAACGGCCACAACGGGCTCAAGGCGGTGCGGAAATCGCTTGGCACCGGTGAGTACTATCGAGTGCGGTTCGGTGTGGGTCGTCCGCCGGGCCGGCAGGCCCCCGCCGACTTCGTCCTCAACGAGTTCTCCTCGACCGAACGCAAGGATCTTCCGTTCGCCGTCGACCGGACCGCGGACGCCGTCGAGTGCCTGCTCACCGACGGCCTGGACGCCACCCAAGGGCGGTACAACTCATGAGGATGGACAACTCGTGAAACTGAGCGGTCTGGTCGACACCCTGATCACCGATCCGGTGGTGTCCGAGGCCGTTCGTGACGCCCGGAGCGACAGCGTCACGACCCTCGACCTGAGTGCGCCCGGCCCGGTGCGCCCGGTCCTGCTCGCCGCGATCGCCGCCGCCCAGAACGGCGCCGACCGGCCGGTCCTCGCGGTGACCGCAACCTTCCGCGAGGCCGAGGAGCTCACCGAGGAGCTGCAGTGCCTCGTCGAAGAGCCCGGCACCGTCGCCTACTACCCGGCCTGGGAGACCCTCCCGCACGAGCGCCTCTCGCCCCGGTCCGACACGGTCGGCCGCCGCCTCGCCGTACTGCGACGTCTGGCGCACCCCGATCCGTCCGACGAGACCACCGGGCCGATCAAGATTCTGGTTGCGCCGGTGCGGTCCGTGCTGCAGCCGCAGGTCGCCGGGCTGGCCGACCTGAAGCCGGTGCAGTTGCACGTCGGTGACTCGGTCGAGCTCGAGGACGTCGTGAAGCGGCTCGCCGGCGCGGCGTACCACCGGGTCGACCTGGTCGAGCGGCGCGGCGAGTTCGCGGTCCGCGGCGGCATCATCGACGTGTTCCCGCCGACCGAGGAGCACCCGCTGCGGGTCGACTTCTTCGGTGACGACGTGGAAGAGATCCGGTACTTCGCGGTCGCCGACCAGCGGTCCTTGGAGATCGCCCAGCACGGCCTCTGGGCGCCGCCCTGCCGGGAGCTGCTGCTGACCGACGAGGTCCGCTCGCGCGCCGCCGAACTCGCGAAGGAACACCCCGAGCTGGCCGAGCTGTTCGAGAAGCTCGCCGAGGGGCACGCCGTCGAGGGCATGGAGTCGCTGGCGCCGGTGCTCGTCGACGAGATGGAGCTGCTGGTCGACCTGATGCCGGCCGGTGCGCACGTCATCGTCAGCGACCCCGAGCGGGTCCGGGCCCGGGCGCACGACCTGGTCGCGACCAGCCAGGAGTTCCTGGAGGCGTCGTGGGCCGCGGCCGCCGGTGGCGGCGAGGCCCCGATCGACCTCGGCGCAGCGGCGTACATGTCGCTCGGTGACGTCCGGTCGCATGCCCTGGGCAAGGGGCTGGCCTGGTGGAGCCTCTCGCCGTTCGCGGCCGCGCCGACGGACGCGCCGGAGCTGCGGGACTCGATGGGCGAGCGGATCTCGTTCGACATCGACGCCGATGCCGGCGCGGTGACCAGCAGGATCCTCGCGGTCCACGAAGTCGATCCGTACCGCGGTGAGACGGCGGCCGCCGCCGAGGACATCCGCGGCTGGCTGCGCGACGGCTGGCGGGTCGTCTGCGTCACCGAAGGACATGGTCCCGCGCAGCGGCTGGCCGAGGTGTTCTCCGAGGCCGAGCTGCCGGCCCGTGTGGTCGAAGGGATCGAGGAGATCCCGGAGCCCGGCGTCGTGCTCATCTCGCAGGGCCAGCTCGACCACGGGTTCATTGCCGACGGCATCAAGTTCGCGGTGCTCACCGAGAACGACCTGGCCGGTCAGCGGTCCGCGGCCGAACGCCGTTCCCAGCAACGGATGCCGTCGCGCCGCAAGAAGACGATCGACCCGCTGGAGCTGCAGCCCGGCGACTACGTCGTCCACGAGCAGCACGGCGTCGGCCGGTACGTCGAGATGATGCAGCGGACCGTCGGTTCGGGCTCCCAGAAGGCCACCCGCGAGTACGTCGTGATCGAGTTCGCGCCGAGCAAACGCGGCCAACCGGGCGACCGGCTGTACGTGCCGACCGACCAGCTCGACCAGGTCACCCGGTACGTCGGCGGCGAGCAGCCGACGCTGGACAAGATGGGCGGCGGCGACTGGGCCAAGCGCAAGGGCCGCGCCCGCAAGGCCGTCCGCCAGATCGCCGGCGAGCTGATCAAGCTGTACGCCGCCCGCCAGGCGACCAAGGGCCATGCGTTCGCCAAGGACACCCCGTGGCAGCGCGAGCTCGAGGACGCGTTCCCGTTCGTGGAGACGCCCGACCAGCTGGCCACCATCGACGACGTCAAGCACGACATGGAACGCGTCATGCCGATGGACCGGATCGTCTGCGGCGACGTCGGCTACGGCAAGACCGAGATCGCCGTCCGGGCCGCGTTCAAAGCGGTGCAGGATGGCAAGCAGGTCGCCGTACTCGTGCCGACGACGCTCCTCGTCCAGCAGCACTACGCGACCTTCGCCGAGCGGTACGCCGCCTTCCCTGTCAACGTCGCCCCGCTGTCGCGGTTCCAGACCGACAAGGAGGCCAAGGCGACGATCGACGGCCTGGCCGACGGGTCGGTCGACGTGGTGATCGGGACGCACCGGCTGTTCAGCGGCGAGGTGGCGTTCAAGGACCTCGGGCTGGTCGTGGTCGACGAGGAGCAGCGGTTCGGCGTCGAGCACAAGGAGCAGCTGAAGCGGCTGCGGACGGCGGTCGACGTACTCACGATGTCCGCGACGCCGATCCCGCGGACGCTGGAGATGTCGATCACCGGCATCCGCGAGATGTCCACGATCGCGACCCCGCCGGAGGAGCGGCACCCGGTGCTGACCTTCGTCGGCGCGTACGACGAGCACCAGGTGACCGCGGCGATCCGGCGCGAACTGCTCCGTGAAGGTCAGGTCTTCGTCGTCCACAACCGGGTGAACACGATCGAGAAGGCCGCCGCCCGGATCCGTCAGCTCGTGCCCGAGGCGCGGGTCTCGGTCGCGCACGGCCAGATGAACGAGCACACGCTCGAGAACGTGATCCAGGGCTTCTGGGAGAAGCAGTCCGACGTGATCGTGTGTACGACGATCGTCGAGTCCGGCATCGACATCTCGAACGCGAACACGATGATCATCGAGCGCTCCGACCTGCTCGGTCTGTCCCAGCTGCACCAGCTCCGCGGCCGCGTGGGTCGTGGCCGGGAGCGCGCGTACGCATACTTCTTCTTCCCGCCGGAGAAGCCGCTGACCGAGACCGCCCACGACCGGCTGGCCACGATCGCGCAGCACGCCGACCTGGGCGGCGGTATGGCCGTCGCGATGAAGGACCTGGAGATCCGCGGTGCAGGCAACCTGCTCGGCGGCGAGCAGTCCGGGCACATCGCCGATGTCGGGTTCGATCTCTATGTGCGGCTGGTCGGCGAGGCGGTCGCGGAGTACCGCGGCGACACCCAGACCGAGGAGCCCGAGGTCAAGATCGAGATCCCGATCGACGCCCACCTGCCGCACGACTACATCCCGTCGCAGCGGCTCCGGCTGGAGATGTACCAGCGGCTGGCCGCCGTCCGGGATGCCGACGGGATCGCGGAGCTGGTCGAGGAGCTGCACGACCGGTACGGCGACATCCCGCCGGCCGTGCTGAACCTGATCGAGGTGGCGAAGTTCCGCAACCACGCCCGCCGGGCGGGGCTGCACGACGTCACCCTGCAGGGGAACATGATCCGGTTCGGGCCGGTCGAGCTGCCCGATTCGAAGGTGCTCCGGCTCAACAGGCTGTACCCGAAGAGTCTGGTGAAGCCGCAACTGCATACCATTCTGGTGCCGAGACCTGCCACCAGGCCGGTCGGCGGTCAGCCGCTCCGGGACCAGGAGTTGCTGCAATGGTGCACCCGGTTGATCGACGACGTGATCGCGGAACCTATCGTGGTGCCGGCGTGAACCCTTTGAAGAAGAGACACGAGGAGATTCGGTGAGCACACGGCTACGGGCTCTCGGTGCGGTAGTGGCGATCGTGCTGCTGACCGGTGGTTGCGCGGCGGGCACGCACCCGGGTGCGGCGGCCGTTGTCGGCAAGACCGAGATCAGCATCGGCGACGTCGACAAGACCTCGCAGGCGGTCACCACGGCGCTCGGGCAGAACTACAACACCGCCGCCGCGCTGAGCGACCTGGTGAACAACGCGATCCTCGGTCAGATCCAGCAGGAGAAGTCGGTCCCGGTCACTCCGGCGGAGACCGCCGCGGCAGCCAGGAGCGCGGTCGGCGACGACGACGCGACATACCAGAAGTTCCAGACCGACACGGTTTCGCGCGACTTCCTGAACGCGGTCGCGACGGCCGCGGTCGTCACGGTCAAGCTCGGCGGCGGCACGGTCAAGGACCTCCAGGACCAGGCCAAGCTCCAGCAGGGCCTGCTGGCGGTCAAGGACGCGTCGAAGAACATCACGGTCTCGGTCGCGCCGCGCTTCGGCCAGTGGACCGACGGCAAGCTCGACACGACGGTCTCCGGTTCGCTCTCGGTCGAGTCCGACCAGACCGCAGCCAAGCGCAAGGCCGCCGCGGACGCAGCCCAGCAGGCCCAGGGCCAAGGCCAGCCCCAGGGCTGAGACAGCAGGCCCCGGTGACCAACGACACCCAGCCCGGGCCAGGTGAGTCCGGCCGCATCACGGTCGTCCTCACCAGCCCCCGGGTAGCCCCAGGCCTCCTCACCCGAGCAACCTGGCAAGCCCTGACCGACGCCACCGAGATCGGCGCCGGCCAGGTGGTGCGAGCCGACGTGGAGGCTGTGGTTGGTTCGGGCCTCGCCGTCACGCAGGTTGATGGTGGGGTCGCCGAGCATTGGGGCTGGTTGTCGGCAGCGGCTTCGGCCGGGCGGCAGGTGGCCTGGTTGGTCGGGGACGACGGTGAGCCCGGGCTGTTGCGTGTGGTGGCCGATCAGCTGGCGCGCGACCCGCGTCCGGCGTACGAGGTGGAGATCCTGCACGGCTCGTACGACGTACCGGGTGCCCGGCTGATCGATCTGGTGCGGGTGATGGACCGGCTCCGGCGGAACTGCCCGTGGGACCAGGAGCAGACGCACGAGAGCCTCGCGAAGTACCTGCTCGAGGAGACGTACGAGACGCTCGAGGCGATCGACACCGGGGACCTCTCGCACCTGCAGGAGGAGCTGGGTGATCTGCTGCTGCAGGTCGCGTTCCACTCCCGGATCGCCGAGGACAACCCCGACGAGGCCTTCACGATCGACGACGTCTCGGCCGGCATCGTCGAGAAACTCATCCGCCGCCACCCGCACGTCTTCGGCACCGTCGACGCCGCGGACGCCGCCGCCGTCGAAGCCAACTGGGAAACCATCAAAGCCGCCGAGAAGCAACGCACCTCGGTCCTCGAAGGCATCCCACTGGCCCTCCCCGCACTGGCCCTGGCCGACAAGATCCTGGGCCGCGCCGCCAAGGTCCTCCCGCCGGGTGCCGCTCCCGAGGCCGATCCGACGGTCACCTCCGCCGAGCAGATCGGCCCGGAACTGCTCGCCATCGTCCGCGAAGCCCGCCGCCTCGGCGTCGACGCGGAGCAGGCCCTGCGGCAAGCCGTCGGAGAACTCGCCGACCAGGTCCGCACCGCCGAGAACACCTGACCTACTGCGCCCCAGCTAGCGAGGCGCCCGATATGCCTAGCTCTCCGCCTTCGTCATCCGGCGCATGCGGGCGTACACAAGAACGGGTGGTGTGGAGGGCTGGGTAGTGCACCTGAGCCTGGCTGCGGCGGTGCGTACGCTGTACAGCAGGTGCACTACCCGTTCTTCGGTACCGAAAATCAGCTGCTCGTGGTGGTGGGTGGTTGAGAGGGTGGCCGGGTGGATGTCGCCGAGGTACTGCGGGAGCGCTGGGGGCTGACTGCGTCGGAGGTGGAGGCGCTGGACGGTGGGATGGGGTCGTTCACCTGGTTGGCTGCCGGCGAGGACTGGCGAGTGGTGGTCAAGACGGTCGACGGGCGCGACAACGGGTTCGCGCCGGGGCTGGAGCTTGCGGAGCGGCTGTCCGACGGCGGCGTGACAACCGGTCGGCCGGTGCGGAGTTCCGCCGGCAGGATCGCCGAGCGGGTCGATGGTCGCGTGGTGGGTGTCCTCGAGTTCGTCGACGGCACACCATTGGGCTCGGCTGAGGCCGACCAACGCACCATCGGCGGGCTGCTCGGCCGCGTTCATGAACTGTCGGCGATGGAGCCCGGTGACTTGAAGGTCTGGCTCGGCGTCGTCACGCAGTGGGACGACTACCTGGACCTCGAGCCGTGGATCCGGCCCGCCTGTGCGGCCGCGGTTTCCGACGCGCTCGCCCTCGAGGACCTGTCCTGGGCCGGGCTGCACGGCGACCCTGCAGCCGAAGCATTCCTGCGCCGGCCGAGCGGCGACGTCGCTCTCATCGACTGGGGCGCGGCGATGTACGGCCCGATCCTGTACGACGTCGCTTCGGCCGCGATGTACAACGGCCGGACCCACATCGTCTCGTCGTACCTCGCCGGGCGCCCCGATCGTACCGACGAGGTGCGCCGCGGCCTCGACGCCTTCCTTCGGGTCCGCTACGCCGTCCAGGCCGCGTACTTCGCCTGGCGCTGCACCGAGGACGTCCGCGTCGGCATCACGTCCCCGGCCGAGAACCACAAGGGCCTATCCGACGCCCGCCGCTCGTTCGGCCTGTAGATCTCCCAAGACCGCGGCCTCCGTCGCCGCCCAGTTCTTGAAGAGATACCGATGGGGTACGACGGGCGTGATCGTCTTGCTGGGTGTGGATTCCGGCAATTTGGCCGTCTATCGGGCGCCCAACGGAGTGTTACTGACGCGGGAGGTACCTGTGGATGCGATCGTTAGGACCGACGCGGTCCACTGAGGCTGGTGGTCTGGAGGCTAGGCTCGGGACCGATTCGTCATCGAGAACTTGGGAGTCAATAGTGGCCACCATCGAGGCCGTCGGCGCCCGCGAGATCCTCGACTCGCGCGGCAACCCCACTGTCGAGGTCGAGGTTCTGCTCGACGACGACACCGTCGCCCGGGCGGCCGTCCCGTCGGGCGCGTCCACCGGCCAGTTCGAGGCCGTCGAGCTGCGTGACGGCGACAAGGACCGGTACGGCGGCAAGGGTGTCCAGAAAGCGATCACCGCGATCCTGGAGGACATCGACAAGGAGATCGTCGGGTACGACGTCCACGAGCAGCGGCTGATCGACCAGGCCCTGCTCGACCTGGACGGCACCCCGAACAAGGCCAAGCTCGGCGCGAACGCCATCCTCGGCGTCAGCCTCGCGGTCGCGAAGGCGGCTGCGGACAGCTCCGGCCTGCCGCTGTTCCGGTACGTCGGCGGCCCGAACGCGCACGTCCTGCCGGTGCCGATGATGAACATCCTGAACGGCGGCGCGCACGCGGACAGCAACGTCGACGTGCAGGAGTTCATGATCGCCCCGATCGGCGCCGCGACGTACGGCGAGGCGCTGATGCAAGGCGCGACCGTCTACCACGCGCTGAAGGCGGTGCTGAAGGAGCGCGGTCTGTCCACCGGTCTCGGCGACGAGGGCGGTTTCGCGCCGAACCTGGCCAGCAACCGCGAGGCGCTCGACCTGATAGCGGTCGCGGTCGAGAAGGCCGGCCTGCAGCTGGGCAAGGACATCGCGCTGGCGATGGACGTCGCGGCGAGCGAGTTCCACACCGACGGCGTGTACGCGTTCGAGGGCGGCAAGAAGTCGGCCGACGAGATGATCGCCTACTACGCCGACCTGGTGGCGTCGTACCCGATCGTCTCGATCGAGGACCCGCTGAACGAGGAGGACTGGGACGGCTGGAAGAGCCTGACCGGTCAGCTCGGCGACAAGATCCAGATCGTCGGCGACGACCTGTTCGTCACCAACGTCGAGCGGCTGCAGCGCGGCATCACCGAGAAGTCGGCGAACAGCCTGCTGGTCAAGGTGAACCAGATCGGCTCGCTGAGCGAGACCCTGGACGCCGTCGACCTGGCCCACCGCAGCGGCTTCACCTGCATGATGAGCCACCGCTCCGGCGAGACCGAGGACACCACGATCGCCGACCTCGCGGTCGCGACCAACTGCGGCCAGATCAAGTCCGGCGCCCCGGCCCGGTCCGACCGCACCGCGAAGTACAACCAGCTGCTCCGGATCGAGGAGGAGCTCGACGACGCGGCGACGTACGCCGGTCGCTCGGCCTTCCCGCGCTTCCAGGGCTGACCGCAGGAGGTTCCAGGTATGCCGTCCCGTCGGGAATCCGGTGCACGCCCCGGCTCGCGTCCGTCGAGCCGGACCCAGTCGCGTCCACCGGCCCGGCGGGGCGACCAGCCCAAGCGCCGTTCGGCCGGACCTCAGGCCGAGCCGGCGCGGACCAGGGGTTCGCGCAACCTGACCGGGCGGGCAGCCGTCGTGCTGCTGGTCCTCGGGGCCCTGATCGTGTCGTACGCGCAGAGCCTGCGGGTGTGGTTCGACCAGCACCAGCAGGTCAGCGCGCTGCAGCAGGAGATCCGGGACCGGGAGAAGCGGGTCGGTGAGCTGAACGACGAGATCGCCCGCTGGGACGACGACGCGTACGTGAAGGCACAGGCGCGGCAGCGGCTCGGCTGGGTGATGCCGGGCGAGGTCGGGTACCGCGTGATCGGTGCGGACGGGAAGCCGGTCGGGGCCCCACCGGAGCCGGCGACGCCGTCGGACGGTGCGACGGACACGCAGAAGCCGACCTGGTACACGAAGCTGTGGGGGAGCGTCGAGGGCGCCGGGAAACCGCCGGTGACCGCGACACCGACCCCCGCCAAGCCCACCCCGAAGCCGATCATCACACCGTCACCTAAGGTGACCAGGTGAGTGTCAGTCCTGCCGACCAAGAAGCAGTCAGCAAGCAGCTCGGCCGTACGGCGCGTGGGATCCGCTCGATCGCGCATCGCTGCAGCTGCAGCCTCCCCGACGTGGTCGAGACCGAGCCGCGCCTCCCGGACGGTACGCCGTTCCCCACCACGTACTACGTGACGTGCCCGCGGCTGGCGTCCGCGATCGGGACCCTCGAGGCCTCCGGCATGATGAAAGAGATGACGGACCGCCTGGCCGAGGATGAAGACCTGGCCGCGCGCTACCGTGCCGCCCACGAGTCCTACCTGGCGCACCGCGAGTCGATCGAGCATGTCGAGGAGATCGCCGGCATCACGGCGGGCGGCATGCCTACCCGGGTGAAGTGCCTGCACGTGCTGGTCGGCCATTCGCTGGCCGTCGGTCCCGGCGTAAATCCCCTGGGCGACGAGGCACTGGAAGCTTTGGAGGACTGGGGCCGCCGGGGTCCGTGTGTCTGAGCGGGTCGCCGCAGTCGACTGTGGCACCAACTCGATCCGGCTACTGATCGCGGATCTGGTCGACGGTCAGCTGGTTGAGGTCGACCGGCGGATGACGATCGTCCGCCTCGGGCAGGGCGTCGATGCCACCGGCGCCTTCGCTCCTGAAGCTCTGGCCCGGGTGTTCAAGGCAGTTGCAGAGTTCGCAGCGCTCATCCAGTCCGCGGGTGTCACCAGGCTCCGCTTCGTAGCCACCTCCGCCGCCCGGGATGTGAGCAACCGGGACGAGTTCTTCGCAGGTGTGCGGGCTCGGCTGGGCATCGACCCGGAGATCATCTCCGGCCGCGAGGAGGCCGAGCTCAGCTTCCGCGGCGCCACCACCTCGCTCGACCTGCCCGCGCCGTACCTGGTAGCCGACATCGGCGGCGGCTCCACCGAACTCGTCCTGGGCGACGCGAACGGCGTGATCGCGGCCGAGTCCCTCGACATCGGCTCCGTCCGCCTCACCGAACGCCACGTCACCACCGACCCCACCTCCCCAGCCGAACTGGCCGCAATCACCAAAGACGTCGACACCCTCCTCGACAGCACCACAGTCCCGTTGGCGGACACCCGCGCGCTCATCGCGGTAGCGGGCACTGCAACGACCGTCGCCGCGGTGGCTCTCGACCTCCCGGAGTACGACCGGAACGCCGTCCACCACGCTCGCCTGACCGCCGCCGACGTACGCCGAACCACCACCTGGCTCACCACATCGACCCGCGCCGACCGATCAGCCGTACGCTCGATCCACCCCGGCCGCGTCGACGTGATCGGCGCCGGCGCCCTCATCCTGCAACGCCTCACCGACCGCCTACCCGTCGACGCCCTGACCGTCTCCGAACACGACATCCTCGACGGCGTCGGGCTCTCGCTTATCTAGCCTGTGGATAACGCCCCGTCACCAGCAGACGATCGCTGTACGCTCAAGTCAGAAGGAAGAACGCGCGCGGACGCCGTCCAGGGCGATGGCTAGGACCCGGTCGCGTTGGGCCTGGTCGACGAAGCCGGCGGCGGTGAGGCCGCTGACCATGCGGAGGAGGTCGTCGAACGAGACGTCCTTGCGGGCCTCGCCGGCCTGCTGGGCTCGCTCGAACAGCGGCGTCCCGGCGGCGTACATCGCCTCGCGGGCGGCCTTGAAGTTCTCGGCCTCGCGGTTCAGCGACTCCCAGATCGCGCGCTTCGTCGCGGCGTACTCGACGAACCGCTGCAGCCACGTCGTCAGCGCATCCCACGGCGGCAGGTCGGCCGCCTTCTCAGCAGCGATGCACAGCTCCTCGATCTCGCCGAAGTACACCGCGTTCAGCAGGTCCTGCCGGTTCGGGAAGTTGCGGTACAGCGTGCCGATGCCGACGCCGGCCTGACGGGCGATGTCCTCCAGCGACGCCTCGACCCCCTTGGTCGCGAACGCGTCCCGGGCGGCGGCGAGCAGGGCGTCGAAGTTCCGTCGCGCATCCGCCCGCTGCGGCCGCCGTACGTCGACCTGCAGCGCGGGCCTGCTCTGCTCGCTCACCATTCGATCACCTTAGCCAGTTGTTACCGGAGGCATACCTCCGTTATAGTGGAGGCACACCTCGACTTTACCAGTCCGGGGAACCTCGCGCCGTCGTACGGCGCGCTTCGCACCCCTCTCGAAGGACTTCTGCATGCCTGTCATCAGGTCTGGAAACCCGCGACTGACCTTGGCGGTCCTCGCCACGGTCGTTGCTTCGTTCTCGATGTTGCAGTCGCTGGTGAGCCCGGCGCTGCCCGTCATCCAGCACGACCTGCACACCACCCCGAGCACGGTCACCTGGGTCTTCACCGCTTTGCTGCTCTCCGTCTCGGTCGCAACACCCCTGCTCGGCCGGATCGGCGACATGGTCGGCAAGGAGCGCACCCTGTTCATCGCGCTGGCAGCGCTCGTCGTCGGCTGCCTGATCGCGGCTCTCGCGCCCAATGTCGGCGTACTGATCGCCGCCCGCGTCTTCCAGGGGGTCGGCGGGGCCGTGTTCCCGCTGTCGTTCGGGATCATCCGGGACGAGTTCCCGGCCGAGCGCGTGCCGTCGGTGGTCGGCGTGGTCTCCGCGATCATCGCCGCCGGCGGTGGGCTCGGGATCGTACTGGCCGGGCCGATCGTGGAGTGGCTCGGCTGGCGCTGGCTGTTCTGGATCCCGATGATCGTCGTCGCGCTGTCGACGGCGATGGTACGGCGCTATGTCCCGGAGTCGCCGAACCGCGAACCGGGCCGGATCGACTGGCTCGCCGCCGCGTTCCTGTCCGGGTGGCTCGTCGCGTTGCTGCTCCCGCTGAGCGCCGGCCGTTCGTGGGGCTGGGGGTCGTTCCGGACCATCGGGCTGTTCGCGCTGGCCGTCGTACTCTTCGCCGGCTGGATCACCGTCGAGCTGCGCTCGCGGAACCCGCTCATCGACATGCGGATGATGCGCCGCCCGGCCATCTGGACGACGAACCTGGTGGCGCTGCTGTTCGGGGCGGCGATGTTCGCCGTGTACGCGTTCGTGCCGCAGTTCATGCAGATCCCCAAGGCGGCCGGGTTCGGTTTCGGCTCGAGCGTGACGCAGGCCGGTCTGCTGATGCTGCCGATGCTGGTCACGATGGCCTTGACCGGCTCGCTCAGCGGCCCGCTCGCACCCCACTTCAGCGCCAAGGCGCAGGTCGTCTGGGGATCCGGGCTGATCCTGGTCGCCGCGCTGCTCTTCGCCGAGTTCCACGACCAGCCGTGGCAGGTCGCGGTGTCCACCGCCCTCTTCGGCGTCGGGCTGGGGCTCGCGTACGCGTCCATGACGAGCCTGATCGTCCAGAACGTCCCCCGCGAACAGACCGGCGCCGCGACCGGTATGAACGCCAACATCCGCACCATCGGCGGCTCCATCGGCACTGCACTGGCCAGCTCCATCATCACCGGCCACCTCCAGCCGTCCGGCCTCCCCGCCGAGTCCGGCTTCACCGACACGTTCCTCCTACTGGCCGCCTTCGCCGCCGCCGCCGTCGTACTAGCCCTCGCCATCCCCAACCACCGCCGTACCCGAGCCATCCCCGCCGCGGCCGAACCGGTGCCGGAGAAACTCGTCGCCTGACCCCGTCGCTTGGAGCGGATCCCCAGGCCATCGCAATCGACCACCGCTGAGCGCCGCCAGCGTGAGGCGTCGGATCGCCGTCGGTTGTGATGGCCTGGGGATCCGGTTGTTCCGGTGGTGCATAGTCTGAGGGGGTGAAGCTTGCGCATCCGTTGACGGGGGAGTTGTTCGAGAGCCCGGTGCCGCCTGGAACCGGGTGGCCGGAGGATCCCGCGGTACGGCGTACTCCGGTGGCGCACGATGCGGCCGAGGTCGTGAAGCTCGCAGCGACGGACGACCTGAGGGAACTGGAAGCCAGGGTGTCCGTCTGCCGTGCCTGTCCGCGGCTGGTGGAATGGCGGGAAGATGTTGCCATCGGCAAGCGGAAGTCCTTCGCCGACCAGCCGTACTGGGGTCGCCCGATCCCCGGCTGGGGTGATCCGGCGCCGCGGATCCTGATCGCCGGCCTCGCCCCCGCGGCGAACGGCGGCAACCGTACCGGTCGGGTCTTCACCGGCGACCGCTCCGGCGACTGGCTGTTCGCCTCGCTCTACCGCGTCGGCCTCGCCAACCAGCCCACCAGTGAACACGCCGGTGACGGCCTACAGCTGACCGGCGCCCGCATGATCGCCGCCGTCCGCTGCGCCCCACCCGCCAACAAACCCACCCCCGGCGAACGCGACACCTGCACCCCCTGGTTCCGCCGCGAACTCGAGCTCTGCCTCCCCACCACCCGAGCCATCGTCTGCCTGGGCAAGTTCGGGTACGACGCCCTGCTGGCCGGCCTCGCCGCGCTGGGCGCCGAAATCCCCCGCCCTCGCCCCAAGTTCGGCCACGCGGTAGAGCACCAGATCCCAACCCCACAAGGCGATGTCACCGTCCTGGGCTGCTTCCACCCCAGCCAGCAGAACACCTTCACCGGCAAACTCACCGAACCGATGCTCGACGCCGTCCTCACCCGCGCGAAGACCCTGGCCCAAGCTTGACCTGACCGCTGAACGTGTTGGAGGCTGCCGATCATGCATCCGGTCCGGGTTCCACATGACGCCTGACAACCTGCCCGAGCACTCCCGGGGACGTCCGGCCGCTCAACGCCCTGCGGGTGGTGGAGTAGAGCGCGCTCCTGCAACGCCGCCGCCACCGCCTGCCGCGCACCAGGCCTCGCAGTTGGGGTGGGTCGCCAGCCCGGACCGGTTCCACTGGTGGTCGGAGATCCACGACGACGTCAAGGCATACCTGGAGCGCAAGGTCGGACGGCCCATCGAGTGGTGGGCCGACCTGCACGAGCGCGAGCGCGATCGCCCGTACGCCGTCGTGCTGGGCCCGAACGGACTTGCGGTGACGACGCCGCGGGTCAATACGCAGGGCCAGCGGACCCAGAGCGTGCGCATCGATCCGTTCGTACCGTCGAGCCTCGAGCAGACCGTCGTACAGCAGAAGCCCACCCGGCCGCGTGGTGGTCTCCGCTCGCTCGCGTCACGCGGCCGGGACCTGCGATCCGAGCCGCCGTTAGCACTACAGCTGGAGCTCACGGAGTACATGCGCGGCATCCTCGGCAATCTGCCCTTGGAGGCGCAACAACGCCTGCAGACGCCGTTCCTCGGTGCGCAAGCCATCAAGCACTATCAGTCCTACTACTACGGCAGCGACGAGAAGCTCGACCTGTGGTGCTACCTCGCGGGCGACCAGACCGTCACCTTCGCGGCCGGACACCGGACCCTGCCCCGCGGTGCCGACCCCCAGCAGGCAACCTGGCGCCTGACCCTCTACCAAGCGGACGTCGCCAGCTAAGTGCAGGACATGAGGCGGTCCGCTTCGGCCAGCAGCAGATCGCCGAAGGGCTGAAAGCCGATGCTGCACGCGTAAACGCCGCTGAAGACTCGGTGGACGGTTCCCCATTCCCAGATGGCGGTGGCATCCACGCCCGTGCGAGAAGCCAGCTGCTCGGTCCGCGCCCGGAGGTCGTCGCCGAGGTCCGGGTTGCAACGCACGATGGTGCCGAGATCGCACGCCGGTTCGGCCCGCAGCCCGGCTGGATCGATGAGCTTGTAGCTGCCGTCACTCGCCTGCAGGGCGTTCATCTCGTGGATATCACCGTGGACGAGAACCGCGGACCGATCGTCGTGGGCAAGGCGACGACGATTCATGCAGTCCAGTGCGTCCGCCACAGCGGCCCGCGTACACGGTCGCCCCGCCTGCTCCCAGAGTTGTGGCAGCCGATCGGCGTACTGCTCAGCCAGCGTCGCGCCGGTCGGAAGATCGATGTCGGGACCGATCGGACGCCACAGGCGAACCGCCACGTCGCACAACAAGCTGTGGCGGCTGGCAGGGTCGGCCACGGTGTCGTACATCGGAGCTCCAAGGCGCTCCAGCAGAAGGGCTTGTCGACCCAGGTCTTCGCCCAACAGCTTGGCGCATCCCTCACCGTCCGCCAGGCGCAATGCCATGGCCTCCGGCCCAACGTCCCGACCTGGCACGCCGACCTTGAGGACCGCCGGAGTCCCGTCAACCAGCGTCACCTCGACGGCCAGCGCCGCGTGCCCGCCCGAGAAGCTGGGACCGATCACCAGAGCCCACTCCTGCGCCAGTGAGTCGACCAAGCCCGGCAGCTCGTCCAGCCACGATTCGTTCCCGTCGGAGACGACCGTCCTCCGGACCTGATCAGGAATGTCGAGACTCACCCCGCCACCTAAACCGACCGAACACGCCACCCGCAACCCGAATTCTCACCAGCTCGTCCCGACCGATACCTCACCTGACGATCAGCGGGACGCCACCTCGGCGTCCCAGTACGGGGGCAGGTCGGCCGGTTCCCACGACGGATCGGGACGGAAATCCGTGTACCGGCCGTCGAACGGGAACCGGCCGGCCTCGAGGTCGCCGATGATGCGCTTGCCGGCGGCACGGATGCGGTCCGCCTCGACCGCCGTCCAGTACGCCGGATGGTCGACACGCTCGGCCAGCTCGTCCTCGTCCTTCCAGGACCAGCTGCGATCGGGCGCGACTACGATGTCGAGCGCGTGATCGAGGATGTCGGTCCCGGCCGACCAGCGGCGTACCGGGGACTCCAGGTTCACGTACCAGCCTTCGAACCGCATCTCCAGGTCGAAGAACCACCACACCGAATGATCGGCTTCGGGTTCCGTGCGGATCAGCACGTGCCGGCCTTCCCAGCGCCGCGGCCAGAGCATGGACGGCGTACGGTCCCGCTCCGCCAGCGACATCTTCCGGATCGACGCACCGTCCCGAGTGCCGCGCAGCATGCAGTCCGACCCGGCCGCAGTCCAGGTGAGCAGCGCCTCCGCGTCGTCGCGCACAACCCGCGCGGTCTCCACCGCGGCAATCATCCCGTTGCGGTGGACATCACGACGAGCAATCGACCGACCAGCAGCAAAAACCATCGAGCCATGCTACGACCGCCACCACATCATCCTGTGCCCGGGACGGGATTCTAACCCGTATGCCTTGCGGACCGCGAGGTTTAAGTTCGATCAGCCGTCGTCCAGCGGTGTCCACACTCGTTCATCCGACGCTCACGATCGTGCTTCGCGGCTGCCCCGAGCTGGGCGGTACCGCACCGAACTGCAACCAGAGGTGCAACCACGCGGCGGTACGACGCGACTTCCGCCAGACGGTCGAACCCCGAACCCGCTGATAATCGGCAGATCTACTCAGCGTTGCTGGTTGTCGCCCGAGATCCCTTTATTTGCTGGGCATTCGTCGCGCTGTGGTCGGTCGTTGCTGTCGGTCGGCTCCGGTCGATGCCGGTTGAATCCCGACCCGTAAGTCGTCCCGCTGAACGCGAGGTGTGGCCGTCCAGCGAATCATGGCCGCCCATCAAAGGTGGCTGGATAAAGCACGTAGCGCCACGGCTGCACTGCTTGGCTTCTACCGTCGTGCTGCGTTGCTCAGGTCGCGTCAAGCTAGCAAGGGAGTCGTGGATGGGTGCGTCAGAGTGGAGATACTTCGTTCCTTACCAGGAGGATCTCAACCAAGCTCTGCAGAACCTGCGGCAGCAGGTGTTCTCGACTGACGAGTACTGGTGGTACGGGGACAGCGAGTATCTCTCGCCTGCCAACCGCTCACCCCGGCCTGCGCGGCTGGAGGACCTGTTCGAAGACGAGTACGTTCGCGAGGAGGGGACGCACTCCATCCTGGATGTGTTCCGAGTGGTCGACCCTGACCGGCCGCGTGACTGGTACGACCACTGCACGATCGTTCCGGCTACCGCCGATGAGGTTCGAGCTGCAATCGGTACGGATCGACCAACCCGAACTGATACTGCCGAGCTTGATGACAAGCTGCCTCGAGCCCGGAAAGTTGACGACGTAATCCCCTCAGCCAACGCGGAGTACATCCCCAGCCCTCCTCCGCCTCGGTCTCCACCCAACTTTGAGAAGCCACCGCCCAGTTCCAGCACGGAATTGTGGTCGGTGGCTTCTCAAAGTTGCGTAGAGCACCGGCGAGACGGCGTACACGCGGACTATCACGCTCGGGTGCACGTCCCCGGCCATCCAGCAGGTCCCCTCGAGCGGCAGACCGCAGGACCAATCCGGCCGGCCCGGACCCGAGTGATGGATTAGGACCTGCCCGATGTGCCCGGGACGGGATTCGAACCCGTATGCCTGTTAGGGCCGCGAGGTTTAAGCTCGCTGCGTCTGCCGTTCCGCCACCCGGGCTTCGGACTGAGGGTACAAGCTATTGGTAGTTCTTCCGTGGGTAGACGGCGTGGGCGCCGGCGACGCGGTCGAGGAAGAGTTTGCCGTTGCAGTGATCGATCTCGTGCTGGAGAGCTCTGGCCTCGAACGCGTCGGTGGTGATGGTGAGCTCGTCGGTCGTGCCGGGGAGTACGCCGGTAACGGTCAAGCGGGTGGCGCGTTTCACGTCGCCGGTGAAGTCGGGGACGGACATGCAGCCCTCGCGCGCCTTCTCGTTCCTCGAAGCCTCGACCACGACCGCGTTGCAGAGAACGAAGACGCCGTGACATGTGCGGGTCTTCGGATGCCCGGTGACATCGAGCGAGAACATCTGTGCCGCGACGCCCACCTGCGGCGCGGCCAGGCCGACGCAGCCGGGGGAGACCCGCATCGTCGCGACCAGGTCCGCGGCGAGCTGGATCATCGCGGGATCGAGCGGGTCGACAGTTGCCCCCTCCGTCGCCAGCACCGGGTGTGGGGCCCGCACGACGTCGAGGACCTGACCCTCCACGTCGAGCACCTTGGGAGACCACGAGGTGATCACAGGTCGTCGCTCTCCGCCGGGCGCAGGGTGACGCCGACACCGAGCTCCTCGGCGGTGATCTCGAGCGCCCGGTTCAGCATCCCCAGCTCCGCGGTCGGCGGCAGCTCGACCTCCGCGGTCAGCACGTACAGCCCGCCGCTCAGCCGCGTCGCGAGATCGGTGATCGTCCCGCCGGCGGCCGCGATCATCCGGGTCACCGCCGCCACGATCCCGGGCCGGTCGGCGCCGTGCACGCTCAGCATGTACGGCGCGCCGATCGGCGCGTGCTCGTGCTCCGGACCCATCGTCCGCACCGTGATGACCAGCTCGCCCCGCAGCGGCTCCAGCGCCGACTTCACCTCGTCGAACGGCCCGGCGCAGACGATCATCATCGCGAAATGGCCGCGCAGCAGCGTCATGGTGGTGTCCTCGAGGTTGACCCCGGTACCGACCAGGGCCTCGGTGACGTCCGCGATGATCCCCGGGCGGTCCGGGCCGATGACGGTGACAGCGAGCTGACTCATGCCCGGCAACCTACCGTCGACCTAAGTACCGCAGGACAGCGACTTCGGTATCCGGACAGCCGCCAACACCCCAGAGAACGCTTACCCACCGCTACATTCAAGACATGAAGGAGACCAGCCGCCGCAGTACTCGCGACTGGGTCGTGGACAGCATCGTCTTCGTGGTCGCGGTCTTCGCGGGGTTCCTGCTGTACGACGAAGGCAGCCACGACCCGATCAGCCCGGGCCTGCTCGCGATCGACTTCTTCGTCGGGATGGCGCTCTGCGTGACGCTGTGGTTCCGGCGGCGCTGGCCGCTCCAGCTGGCGATCGTCGGCGCGGCTGTGTCCACCTTCTCGGACACGGCCGGAGCCGCCGCGCTGATCCTGATCCTCACCGTGGCGATCCACCGCCCGATCCGCACCACCATGCTGGTCTTCGGCGTGAACGCGATCAGCCTGGCCGTGTACGTCGAGGTCCGGAACAAACCGGACGACCCCGCTGCCATCGTGATCGCTGCGGTCGCGGTCTACGCCGCGGTCGCCGGCTGGGGCCTCTACATCCGGTCGCGTCGGCAGCTCCTGCAGACGTTGCGCGACCGGGCCGATCGCGCCGAGACGGTCGCGCGACTCGAGGCCGAGCAAGGCCAGCTGCGGGCCCGGGAGGAGATCGCGCGCGAGATGCACGACGTACTCGGGCATCGGCTCTCCCTGCTCAGCGTGCACGCCGGCGCGCTCGCGTACCGGCCCGACGCCTCCGCGGACGAGGTCGCCGGCGCCGCCGAGATCATTCGGGCGAGCGCGCACCAGGCGCTGCAGGATCTGCGCGAGGTGATCGGCGTACTGCGGGCTCCTGTCGGCGAACTGCCGCAGCCGGCGTTCTCCGATCTGCCCGCCCTCATCAACGGTTCCCGCGAGGCGGGTATCCCGGTCGAGCTGACCCTCGACGCGCCCGGCGCGATGCCGGAGCACGTCGGGCGGACGGCGTACCGGATCGTGCAGGAAGGCCTGACCAACGCGGTCAAGCACGCACCGGGCGAGCCGGTGACGATCAGCGTGACCGGTGCCCCCGGCAACGGATTGTCGGTGGAGCTGCGCAACCCGGCGCCGAACCACAGACGAGGAGATGGCCAAGGTTTGAAGGGCCTCGGCGAACGCGCCGCCCTGGTAAAAGGGCGCATAGAACACGGTCGCACCCCCGACGGCCACTTCCGCCTCCACGCCTGGCTACCGTGGCCCCCATGACCGTTCGGGTGCTGATCGTCGACGACGATCCGTTGTTGCGGGCCGGGCTGAAGTTGATGCTGGGTGGGGCGCAGGACATCCGCGTGGTCGGTGAGGCCGGTGACGGCTCCGGCGTACAGGGGCTGATCGATCGGCTCGCGCCGGACGTGATCCTGATGGACATCCGGATGCCCGGCACCGACGGCCTGACCGCGACCGAAACGGTACGGCGCCGCCCGGGCGCCCCCGAGGTGGTCATCCTCACCACCTTCGACGCCGACGAGCACGTACTCCGGGCGCTGCGCGCCGGCGCGGCCGGGTTCGTCCTCAAGGACACCCCGCCCGGCGAGATCGTCGAGTCGGTACGCCGGGTCGCGGCCGGCCAGCCCGTCCTCTCGCCGGCCGTCACCAAACGCCTCATCACCCGCGTCGCCGACTCGGGCCAGGACAACCGCAAAGCCAAGGCTCTGGGACGTCTGAAGGACCTGAACGACCGCGAACGCGAGATCGCCGTCGCGGTCGGCGAGGGGAAGTCGAACGCCGAGATCAGCGCGACGCTCTACCTCAGCGTCCCGACCGTGAAGACGCACGTCTCCCGCATCCTCACCAAGCTCGACCTGAACAACCGTGTCCAGATCGCCCTGCTCGTGCACGACGCGGATCTGCTGCACGAATGAAGAAGGCCGGCCCCCGGCGAGTCGAGGGCCGGCCGATCGGGTGGTTACGACTGGGTCGCCCGGCGGAACTCCTCGTTCGGAGTCTGCAGGCTGCCGAGGCTGGTGACCTCGCGGCGGAAGAACAGGGCGAGCGTCCAGTCGAGGATGACGCGGGCCTTGCGGTTGAAGGTGGGTACGCGGGACACGTGGTACGTCCGGTGCAGGAACCAGGCCAGCCAGCCCTTCACCTTCACGCCGTACAGCTGGGCGACGCCCTTGTGCAGGCCGAGGCTCGCGACCGAGCCGACGTACTTGTGCTCGTAGTCCTGCGGCGGCTGGCCGTCGACGACCCGCAGGATGTTCGCGGCCAGCCGGTGCGCCTGGCGGACAGCGTGCTGCGCGTTCGGGGCGCAGTACGCGCCGGTGTCCGAGGTCAGGTCGGGTACGGCGGCGTTGTCGCCGGCGGTCCAGGCGTCGTCGACGCCCTCGATCCGCAGGTTCGCCAGCGTCTTGATCCGGCCCTTCTCGTCCAGCGGGAAGTCGGTCGCCGCGAGCGCCGGGTTCGCCTTCACGCCGGCGGTCCAGACGATCGTGTCGGCGTCGAACTCCTCGCCGTCGCTGAGGATCACGTGGCCCTTCTCGCAGGACTCCAGCCGGGTCTCCAGCCGGATGTCCATGTTCCGCTTGCGGAGCTGGTTCACGGTGTACTTGCCGAGGTCCTCACCGACCTCGGGCAGGATCCGCCCGGTGGCCTCGACGAGCACCCAGCGCATGTCCTCGGGCTTGATGTTGTCGTAGTACCGGGTGGCGTAGCGGGCCATGTCCTCGAGCTCGGCGAACGCCTCCACACCGGCGTACCCACCGCCGATGAAGACGAACGTCAGCGCGGACTTGCGCAGTACCGGGTCGGGCTGCGACGACGCCACGTCCAGGCGGTCGAGGACCTTGTTGCGCAGGGCAATCGCTTCCTCGACGTTCTTGAACCCGGTGGCCTCGTCGGCCAGGCCGGGGATCGGCAGCGTACGGGCGATCGAGCCGAGCGCGACCACGATCTGGTCGTAGGCGAGCTCGTACTCCGGGCCCTCCTCGGGCATCACCTTGGCGACCTTGTGCGCGTGGTCGATGCCGGTCACCCGGCCGGTCACCACCCGGCAGCCCTTGAGGGTCTTGCGCAGCGGCACCACGACGTGCCGCGGTTCCACCGAGCCGGCCGCGGCTTCGGGCAGGAACGGCTGGTAGGTCATGACCGACCGCGGGTCGACCACGGTCACGCGGATCCGGCCCTTGCGGGCGGCGCGACGCAGGCCGTACGCGGTGTACATCCCGACGTAACCGCCTCCGACGACGAGGATGTGCGGCACCTGGGCTGTCATGCGGTTCACTCTCCCTGAGTGGTTCTGCGACTTCATGTTCACTTCAACGCTAAACGCTCGTGAAAGATTTCACAAACCCTCCCGCGAGTGATCTCACCCACCGAACATCACCCACCCGAGGGACCTCGCGTTGCACCTGCAGGCAGGCAGAACCCCTGCAAAACGCGTGATCAGAGCTGCTCAGCATGGGTTCTGCCTGCCTGGAGGTCCCGATTCCTTCATGGTGAGTGCTTCGCATCCGCGGAGCCAGTGCCCACAGCAGCCGTCACAGAACCGCAAGCCGGCTACTCGCCCTCCGGGGCCAGGCGGTAGACGGAGACGTGGGATGGTGAGTTGGCGGTGAAGGGGCTGCTGGACCAGTCGGCGTGGCGGGACTCGCGGGTGAAGCCGGCCAGTTGGGCCATCAGGTCCAGTTCGGCGGGCCAGATGTAGCGCTGCGGCGTGCGGTCCAGTCGCGCCTCGGTGCCGTCGGTGAAGTGGAAGTGGTGGGAGACGATGTGCTGCTGGAGTACGTCGTAGGTGTCCAGCAGGATGTAGCCGGGTTCCGCGATGCCGACGGTGGCCGGCGTGCCGGGCGGGAGGCGCCGGAGCTCGGGGACCCAGAGTTCGATCACGAAGCGACCGCCGGGGGAGAGGTGGCGGGCGGCGTTCCGGAAGCAGGCGACCTGCTCCTCCTGGGTGAGCAGGTTCCCGATCGTGTTGAAGACGAGGTAGACAAGCGTGAACTCGCCCGGGACGCGGGTGGTGGTCATGTCGCCGGTCGCGACCGGGATCGTGTTCTCGTCGGCCTTCGTACGGAGCTGGTCGAGCATCGCCGTCGACAGCTCGATGCCGCTCACCGGGATGTGTTCGGACAGCGGTACGGCGACCCGCCCGGTACCGATCGCGAACTCGAGCGCGCGTCCACCCGCGGCCAGTTCGGTCAGCCGGTCGACGGTCGGTCGCAGTACGTCGGCCGCGAACATCCCGGTTCCCGGCGTGTCGTACCTCGTCGCGACGTCTGCGTTCCAGAGGCGGTTCTGCTCCACGCCTTTGGTCCACTGCAGGACGTCCTCGGCGCCGGCTTCGCCGGTCTTGCTGAAGCCGAGGTTGTCGTACAGGCGGCGGGCGTTCGGGTTGTCGCGTTCCACAGTCAGCTGCAGCAGTACGCCGCGTTGCGTGGCCTCGCTCTGCAGCGCGTTGATGATCGCCGTCCCGATGCCGCGGTTCTGGATGTCGGGGTGCAGTTGGATCCCGTTCAGTTCGACGGCTTCCGGCGTACGGCTGACGCGCAGGCGGCCGGCAGGACGGTCGTCGACCTCGACGACGTACAGATCAGTGGCGGGATCGTCGATCGACTCGCGCGTCCAGGTCGTGAAGCCTTCGCGCCAGGCAGGCTCGTCGAAGTCTGGCGCCAGCCGTCCTTGCGCGCGGGTGGCGGTGAGAGTCACGTCGGCGAGGAACTCGACGTCCGCGAGCGAGGCCGGCCGGATTCGGTACATGCCAGGAACCTACGCACGCGCCCGGACGGCAGCCACCGGTTATTCGCCCACCTCGCCGTCGGTGGACTCGCGGAGAAGATCGAGGTGACCGAGGTGGCGGGCGGTTTCCTCGATGATGTGGGCGATGGCGTACCGCAGCGTGAAGTTCAGACCCTCCGGCGAGCGCGCCCGGTCGTCGAGCGACGCGGCCGCGACGATCTCCCGGGCGCGGGCACATTCGGCCCGGTACGCCGTGAGGATCGAGTCGACCGTGTCGTCAGGGGTGATCGGGAAGCCGCCGTGCGGATCGTCCTCGGTCCACGGCCACTCGAGGTCGAGACCCGCGAAGTCGATCGCGAACCAGAAACGCTCCACCGCGGTCAGGTGTTTGACGATGCCGGCCGGCGTCAGCGCGGACGGCTCGACCGGGCGGGCGAACGCTTGCTGCTCGGTCAGACCGGTCAGCTTCAGCTCGACGGTGGCGCGGAGGAAGTCGAGCAGACCGGTGAACGTACCGCGTTCGTCGGCGTCCTCGGGCGGCCGGATGCGAGTGATCTCGGGCATCCGCCAACGGTATGTGCGACAGAGTTCCGCGAGAAGGGTTGATCGGGACAGGTGAAGTGCGCATGAATAGGGGTGTGGACAGTTTTCGCACACCCGTGCTGACGGCCTCGCTGCTCGCGCCCCCGGCGGTCTGTGCGTTGCTGACCCCGTTCCGCCAGCACTTCGACAACGCGAACGCGGCCCTGCTGCTGGTGGTCGTGATCGTCGCCGTCGCGGTGTTCGGCATCCGGCTCGCCGGGGTGCTCGCGGCCGTGTCGAGCGCGGTGTGGTTCGACTTCTTCCTGACCGTGCCGTACGACAGCTTCACGATCAACAGCAGCAACGACGTCGAGCAGGCCGTGCTGCTGCTCGTGATCGGGATCGCGGTCACCCAGATCGCGATCTGGGGCCGGAGGCAACAAGCCAACGCGTCCCGGCGGCGGGGGTATCTGGACGGCGTGCTCACCACCTCGCAGGCGGTCGCCGCCGGCGGGTCGACCGACGACCTGATCGATCAGGTCCGCACCGAACTGACCGCACTGCTGGGGATCGACGGCGCCAAGTTCGTTGCCGGTAGCAAGCAGACGCAGGGGCCGCGGCTGAACCCGGACGGTTCGGTGACCCGTGGATCACACGTCCTGAAGGTCGAGCGCGACGGCCTGCCGACGAACGCCGAGATCGAGCTGACCGTCCAGCACGCCGGCGAGACCCGTGGTCGTTTCCTGCTCATCGCGGCGACCCGCATCGCCCGTCCCGACCTCGAACAACGCCTGGTAGCCGTAGCCCTCGCCGACCAGGTCGGCGCCGCGCTCTCCACCCAGGAAGCCATCCACCCCCACGTCTGACCCCCATTCCGGCCTGCGGGAGCATCACGTCCTGGGTGGCCGCCGGTCCGGCGTCGTGCCTGCCCATACAGGCGCGACGCCGTCAGACCGTGAGTACGAGTTTCCCGGCCGCGCGGCCGGTCTCGCTCAGCTCGTGGGCCTTCGCCGCGTGCTCCAGCGCAAACACCTGCTCGACCGAGACCCGTAACGCCCCCTCGTCCACCAGGCCCGCGACCGCGGCCAGGTCCTCGGTCGTCGGCGCCATCCGGAACTCGACGTACCGGATGCCGCGGGCGGCGGCCTGCGCCCGGACCTCGTCGCGGTGCGGCCCGGTCCCGCGGACATCGAGCAGGATGCCGTCCGGCCGCAGTACGTCGAGGGACCGTACGGAGTACTCGGCCCCGATCGGATCCAGTACGACGTCCACGCCACCGACCGCGCTGGTGAAGTCGGTCGTGGTGTAGTCGATCAGCTCGTCGGCGCCGAGACCGCGAAGGAAGTCGTGCTTCGCCGCCCGCGCCGTCCCGATCACGTGAGCACCACGAGCCTTAGCGATCTGTACAGCGAGATGCCCGACACCGCCGGCCGCGGCGTGGATCAGGACCCGGTCGCCCGGCCCGATCTTCGCGATACCGGCCAGCGGCTGGTACGCCGTGAGTCCGGCGGTGGGAAGCGCCGCCGTGTGGACCCAATCGGTCGTGGATGGCTTGCGGGCCAGGCGATCCGGGCTCGCGACGGTGAACTCGGCGTACGCGCCGCGCGGCGGGTAGACGACGCCGTACACCTCCTCGCCGGTGTCCTCGCGGGTGCCGGCGAAGTCGAGGCCGAGGACGAACGGCGGCGGGCCGAAGCGGGGGAGCAGACCGGAGCGGATCTTCCAGTCGCTCGGGTTCACCCCGACCGCGTGGACCCGGATCAGGACCTCGCCAGGGCCCGGCTCGGGGCGGTCCAGCTGGGCGAGTTCGAGGACGCCGGCCGCGCCGTACGTGTACTGGGTGATGGCCCTCATCGTCATGTCCACATCCTCGACTCCGGCGGTATCTGTTGTGAAGAAGGCACTTTTTTGGTATCTAGGTACCTCATGGATACCGCATCGTCTGTCGACGACTGGGTGAAGACCTACGGACGCGACTGCCCGTCGCGGACCGTGATCGACGTACTGGCGAACAAATGGGCCTTGTACGTCCTCGGCGCGCTCCGGCGCTTCGACCGCCCGCTGCGCTTCAACGAGCTCCGCCGGCTCCTCGACGGCGTCACGCAGAAGATGCTGACCCAGACGCTGCGCACGCTCGAGCGGGACGGTCTGGTCACCCGGACGCTCTATCCGGCGGTCCCGGTCCGGGTCGAGTACGCCCTCACCCCGCTGGGCGTCGAAGCCGGCCGGCTGACCACCGCGATCGCCGAATGGTCCGTCACCCACGCGCACCAGATCCACGCCTCCCGCGCCGAATACGACGGCCGGGAATAAGAATCGATAGCGAAGCGATTGGATTGCGCAACCGCTTGTTCTGCAAGGGATTTCGGTTGGGGAACAGCGGGGTGATTCTCAGATGTTGTTCAGGATGGGACCGTAGTATCTCGATACGGCCCCGGAAGTGGGTCATCAGGAGGAAACGATGCAGAGCAGTAACCCGGTGCTGAACCGGTCGAGTGCGTTCGCGCCTGGCCAGGGCCAGGCCTATCCGGGGGCCGCTCCGTACGGTCAGCCGAGCCCCTACGGCTACGGCGGGTCGGGTATGCCGCCGCAGCAGCACCAGGGTGCTCCGGCCGCGAGCCGCCCCATGACGATGGACGACGTGATCGTCCGCACCGCCGCCACCCTGGGGGTCGTCGCCGTGGTCGCGGCGATCGCCTGGAACAGGGTCCCGGACACCGTGGTCGGCCCGGTGTTCCTGGCCGGCGCCCTGGTCGCGTTCGCGATCGCGATGGTGCTGTCGTTCTCCCGCCGGGTGAACCCGGTGCTGTTGATGGTCTACGCCGCCGCCGAGGGTGTGTTCCTCGGGATCGGCAGCAAGTTCATCGCCCACTGGGTCGGTGATTCCGGCATCATCGTGCAGGCCGTGCTGGCCACGATGGTGACGGCCGGCCTGACGCTGGCGACGTACAAGTACTTCGCGATCAAGGTGACGCCGAAATTCACCCGGATGGTCATCATCGGCACGATGGGCTTCGCCGGCGTGCTGGTGATCAACCTGCTGCTGAGCCTGTTCGGTGTGCACACCGGGATCAGCGGCTTCGGACCGATGGGCCTGCTGTTCGCGGCGCTCGGCGCCGGTCTCGCGGTGTTCAACCTGATCCTCGACTTCGACATGATCGAGCAGGGCGTCCGCCACGGCGCCCCGCAGAACGAGGCCTGGCGCGCCGCGTTCGGCCTGACCGTCACCCTGGTCTGGCTGTACTGGAACATCCTGCGCATCCTCGCGATCCTCCGCGGCGGCGACTGAACCACCGCGGCAGGACAGCCGTACTGTCTACGGAAGGGCCGGTTCAGGTGGACCGGCCCTTCTGGTATTTCCGGACGCAGCCCGTCCGGTTCCGGGTCTAGCGTGGGTCCATGACCACCGACTGGCGGCTCCTCGACGGCACCCTGACCACCTGGTACGACGCTCCCTCGCACTCCGCCGGCGCTGCGTTGGTCGAGCGTCTCGCGGCCCGCGCCGACGTCGACCTCCGTGCAACCGGTCTACGCCTGAAGACCGACAGTGAAGCGTCCGCCCGAGAGATCGCTCAAGCAGCCCGCGGCCTGGGCCTCACCGCCGATCCGAGCATGCTGCAGCAGGTCGGCCTCGCCTTCGAGGCAGCCGACCCAGCCGCGGTGACCGACTTCTGGCGTACGGCGCTCGGCTACGGGGCCGACAACCTCGACCCGCTCCGCCGGGATCCGAGCCTCTCGATCTCCCCGCTCACCGACGCCCGTCCGCTCCGCAACCGCATCCACGTCGACGTCGTACGGCCGTCCGACGCGGTCGACGCGGTCCGGTCCACGATCGACCAGGAGCCGTACGGCGCGTGGGGCGTCGCGCTCGCGGACCCCGAAGGGAACGAGGTCGACCTGGTCCCGGGCGACGAGCTACCGGATGCGACGGACTGGTGGACCAACTTCGCCGCGATGGTCTTCTACCGGACGACGTCACCCGAGCAGTCGGGCCGGCTGGCCTCTGCTGTCGCGAAGCTGGCCGATGCCGCGAACACCCCACTGCAGATCGACCTCCGACCGGCCGGCGTCATGATCGACGGCAGCAAGGACCAGTGGGAGGACGACCTGCCGAACGGCGGCGCGGCCTTCGTCGAGCTGGCCCGGCGCATCCAGGACGCCGCACACGACCTGGGACTCACGCCGGATGCTCGCCCGCTGCGGTTCGTCCAGTTCGGCATCGATGCGGTCGACGCGGACGTGCTCAGTACGTTCTGGCGGACGCTGCTCGGCTACCAGCCGGATCCGCGGGCGCACGTGTCCGACATCTACGATCCGCGCCGGTTGAACCCGGTCCTGTTCTTCCAGCAGCTGGATGCGAACGACGAGCGTACGAAGCAGCGCAACCGCATCCACTTCGAGCTCGTCGTGCCTGACGGCCAGGCCCAGGCTCGCATTGACGCAGGCCTGTCCGCAGGTGGGCGGATCCTCGAGCAGACGCCGCAACGCTGCCTGCTCAGCGACCCGGAGGGCAACGAGATCGGCATCCGCGGGGTTCATTAGCCGGGCATACGATCGGGATCATGCGATTCGCGATCAAGACCTCGCCCCAGAACACCGAATGGGCCGACATGCTCGCCGTCTGGCAGGCCGCCGACGAGATCGAACTGTTCGAGTCCGGCTGGACCTTCGATCACTTCTATCCCATCCACTCCGATTCGAGCGGCCCGTGCCTGGAAGGGTGGGTGACGCTGACCGCGCTCGCGCAGGCGACCAAGCGGCTCCGGATCGGCACGCTGGTCAGCGGGATCCACTACCGGCACCCCGCGCTGCTCGCGAACATGGCCGCGACACTCGACATCGTTTCCGGCGGCCGGCTGGAGATCGGCATCGGCGCGGGCTGGAACGAAGAGGAGTCGGGTGCGTACGGCATGCGGCTCGGCTCGCTGAAGGAGCGCAGCGACCGGTTCGAGGAGGCCTGCGAGGTGCTCGTCGGTCTGCTCACGCAGGAGACCACGACGTTCCAGGGCGAGCACTACCAGCTGGCGGACGCCCGCTGCGAGCCGAAGGGCGTGCAGAAGCCGCACCCGCCGATCTGCATCGGCGGCAGCGGCGAGAAGCGGACGCTGCGGACCACGGCGAAGTACGCCCAGCACTGGAACTTCGCCGGGGGGACACCGGAGGAGTTCGCCCACAAGCGCGACGTGCTGTACGCGCACTGCGCGGATGTCGGCCGCGATCCGAGTGAGATCACGCTGTCGTCGCACGTCCGGCTCGGGCCTGACGGCGACTACGCCGAGGTCGCCGCGCAGGCGGAGGCTCTCGGTGAGGTGGGGCTCGACCTGGCCATCGTCTACCTACCGCCGCCGCACACCCCGGCCGTGCTCGAGCCGCTGGCGAAGGCCCTCGAACCACTCCGCTGAGCCTGGAAACGTGAAAGACCTGCCCCTCCACCTGAAAGGGCAGGTCTTCTCATTGTCTCCTTTGCGGCTCAGCCCATTCGCCGATGCGCCTTGATCAGGTCGAACTCGTGAACGATGGCGGTCGCGTGCCCGTGCGCGAGTTCGTACTCGCTGGAGAGCCATCTCACTCTGTCATCGAAGCGCAGGAACGACGGTCCGTCGTTCATCAGCTGGAACCACTCGGTCATCTGGCGTCCGGTGCACCTGGGCACGGCCTCCACCAAACGCTGGTGCGTCTCCTCGGAGTGGTTCAAGCCCATCTTCGCCTCCCGTTATCGGGGTACCGCGTAGTTATCGACTGTGCACCACCTGGCCGCCCGGAGGCAAGACTCCCGACATGAAAGGTGTCGCTCAGCGGACGCACAACCCAACAACTATTGACCGACAGGCACCGTCTCGGGCGATTCCCTCGTATCCTCGTCGACCCGGTCGACGTCGGCCTTCGGGTGCCTGCGACGGTGCCGCAGCTCTGCCCAGCGACCGCGCGGACCGCGCTCCCGGCCGGCGACCTCGGTGGCTGCCACCTCGGTGCCCGCCTTCCGGGCCGCCTGTACGGCGGCTTCCGCGATCGGCAGGATCGCCTCCCCGCGGAACGGCTCCGGGTGCACGAACGACTCCGGCCCGACCCCCATCGCTGCCGCCACCGACGGCAGCAGTGCGGCGGACGCGGCGGCGTACCCCGTGGCCGACGGGTGGAAATTGTCCCGGCCCCACATCGCCGGGTTGGTGCGGAACACCTCGCCGAGCAGCGACCCGAGTGACACGGTACGGCCGCCTGCTTCGACCACTGCGATGGTCTGAGCGGCGGCCAGCCGGTGACTCCAGGACCGGGCGACCTGCCGCAGCGGCGGCATGATCGTCCGGACCACACCCAGGTCTGGGCAGGTGCCGACCACCACCTCACAGTTCGCGGCCCGCAATCTGCGGACAGCGGCCGAGAGCAGCCGGACCGAGGCCGACGGCGGCACCTTCGCCTTCACGTCGTTGACCCCGATCAGGATGACCGCGATGTGCGGTCCGGTCTGCAGCGCGGCGTCGACCTGCGCGGCCAGATCGCTGGACTTCGCGCCGGTCTTCGACACGTCGACCAGCCGCACCGGGCGTTTGGCCAGCTCGGCCAGACCGGAGGCGAGCATCACCCCGGGGGTCTCGTCCGGCGACTCGGTGCCGTAACCGGCCGCGCTCGAGTCGCCGATCATGGCGAACGTGATCGGAAGTCCTGGATACCGGCCGTACAGACCGTCGCCCGGAGTGGGGTAGTACCTCGTCGGTCCGATCACGCGCTTCGCGTACTCGGCCTCAGCGGTCAGTACGCCGTAGAACGTGGCACCGATGAGCCCGAGTCCCCCGCCCCCGAAGGCTGCGGCCTGGGCCAGCTTCTTGGCTGCCCTGGCTCTACTCATGAGTCAAGGATTACACGGTGTTACATACAAGCAAGTGAAATAGGGCAAACGGCGCGCGGATCACTACAGTGACACTGTGCGCTACGCGAACTCACTCCTGGACCTCGTCGGCAACACCCCGCTGGTGAGGTTGTCCAAGACAACCGACGGTGCCAAGCCGCTCGTGCTGGCCAAGGTCGAGTACTTCAACCCCGGTGGCTCGGTGAAGGACCGGATCGCGGTCCGGATGATCGAGGCCGCGGAGGCCTCCGGCGAGCTGAAGCCCGGTGGCACGATCGTCGAGCCGACCTCCGGCAACACCGGCGTCGGGCTGGCGATGGTGGCCCAGCAGAAGGGCTACAAGTGCGTCTTCGTCTGCCCGGACAAGGTCAGTGAGGACAAGCGCAACGTGCTGAAGGCGTACGGCGCCGAGGTGGTGGTCTGCCCGACCGCGGTCGCGCCGGAGCACCCGGACTCGTACTACAACGTCTCCGACCGTCTCGTCCGCGAGATCGAGGGCGCCTGGAAGCCGAACCAGTACGCGAACCAGAACAACCCCCGCTCGCACTACGAGACCACCGGCCCGGAGCTCTGGGAGCAGACCGAGGGCAAGATCACGCACTTCGTCGCGGGGGTCGGCACCGGTGGCACGATCACCGGCACCGGCAGGTACCTCAAGGAGGTCTCCGGCGGCCGCGTCCAGATCATCGGCGCCGACCCGGAGGGCTCGGTGTACTCCGGCGGTACCGGCCGGCCGTACCTGGTCGAGGGGGTCGGCGAGGACTTCTGGCCGGAGACCTACGACCGCGAGATCTGCGACCGGGTGATCGAGGTCTCGGACGCGGACTCGTTCGCGCTCACCCGGCGGCTGGCCCGCGAGGAGGCCATGCTGGTCGGCGGCTCGGCCGGGATGGCCGCCGCGGCCGCGATCCGGCTCGCGCAGGAGCTCGACGACCCCGAAGCCGTCATCGTGGTCCTGCTGCCCGACGGCGGCCGCGGCTACCTGACCAAGGTGTTCAACGACGACTGGCTGGCGCAGTACGGCTTCCTCGCCCACGCCCGGCAGGGCAAGACGCTCGGCGACGTGCTGGCCGGCAAGGACGGCAGCCTGCCGCCGCTGGTGCACACCCACCCGCACGAGACGATCGCCGAGGCGGTCGCCATCCTGCGCGAGTACGGCGTCTCGCAGATGCCCGTCGTCCGCGCCGAGCCGCCGGTGATGGCGGCCGAGGTGGCCGGCGCGGTGTCGGAGCGGACGCTGATGGACGCGTTGTACTCCGGCAAGGCGCGGCTGGCCGACATGGTCGAACTGCACATGGACGAGGCGTTACCGTCGCTGGGCGCGGGCGAACCGGTCACGAAGGCGGTCGAGCTGCTCGAAGGACGGGACGCCCTGATGGTTCTGGACGACGGCAAGCCGGTGGGCGTGCTGACCCGGCAGGACCTACTGGTCCATCTGTCCGCCGACTGAGTCAGCGGTCGACGACTGACGGGATGATGGCGATCAGTGCCGTGATCACGATGCCGATCACGATGACTGCCGCTCCTGCGATCTGAAGGATTTCCATGTCTCAAGAGTCCTTCAGCGACGGCTGCGAGACATCGGCCTCCGGATCGGTCTTTCCTTCATCCCAAGGTCGTACGTCGTGACCCCCGGACTCCTACTTGAGGAGTCCGGGTCATCCCCTAGTGGACTACCGCGAAGTCGCTCGGATCGAGCCGGCGGGTGCGGCGCCAGTACGACATCGTCCACTCCGGCCAGATGGTCGAGTTCCGCCCCGCGGCGTCCAGGTACCAGCTGGTGCACCCGGACTGCCAGACGGTGTCCCCGAGCTCGCCCTGGATCCCGGTCACGAACCGCTCCTGGGCCTCTTCGCGGACCTCGACGTACGACGCGTTCCGCGCCCGGAGCAGGTGCAGGGCCTGCATCACGTACCGGACCTGGGCCTCGATCATGAACACCATCGAGGAGTGGCCGAGGACCGTGTTCGGGCCGACCAGGAGGAACAGGTTCGGGTAGCCGGAGACCGTGATGCCGAGGTGCGCGCCGATGCCGTTGCGCTTCCAGTGGTCGGCCAGGTCGACACCGTCCTTGCCGAGGATCGGCATCCGGGTCAGGTTCGCCGAGACCGCGAACCCGGTGCCGTGCACGATCGTGTCGCAGGCCCGCTCGGTGCCGTCGGCGGTGACCACGCCGGTCGGGGTGATCCGCGCGATCGGTGTGGTGACGACGTCGACGTTCGGCCGGGTCAGCGCCGGGTAGTAGTCGTTCGAGATCAGCACGCGCTTGCAGCCGATCTGGTAGTCCGGTGTCAGCTTGGCCCGTAGCTCGGGATCGGCCACCTGTTTGCGCAGGTGCCGTTTCGCCTGTATTTCAAGGCCTTTCATCAACTTCGGGTTGCCCGCGAACCCGGCGCCGCGGCCCTCGAGACCCCAGTAGATGACGTTGCGGATCGTCCGCTGGCCGGCCGGGAACCGCTGGTGCAGCTTGCGTTCCCAGCTGCCGATCGCACGGTCCGGCTTCGGCGTGACCCACGCCGGCGTCCGCTGGTACAGGTCCAGTTGCGCGACCTCGCCGGCGATCTGCGGTACGAACTGGATCGCCGAGGCCCCGGTCCCGATCACCGCGATGTTGCGCCCGCGCAGGTCCGCCGAGTGATCCCATTGCGCCGAGTGGAACGTCGTACCACCGAAGGAGTCGAGGCCCGGGATGTCCGGCAGCTTCGGCTCGTGCAGGCTGCCGACGCCGGTGACGAGGGCCTGCGTGTCGATGGTCTCGTCGCCGTTCACCGTCACGGTCCAGTGCCCGCTCGCCTCGTCGAAGACGGCCTCGGTGACCTCGGCGCCGTACCGGATCTTGCCGGCGAGCCCGTACTTGTCCGCGCAGTGCCGCAGGTAGGCGAGGATCTCGTCCCACGGCGCGAACATCCGGGTCCAGCGCGGATTCTGCTCGAACGAGAACGAGTAGAGGTACGACGGGATGTCGCACGCGCAGCCGGGATACGTGTTGTCCCGCCAGGTGCCGCCGAGATCGTCCGCCTTCTCGAGGATGACGAAGTTCTCACACCCGGCCTGCCGCAGCTTGATTCCCATGCACAGCCCGGCGAACCCGGACCCGATGATGACGACCTCTGCCATAGCGCCTGAGGTTACCGGTGGGTCATGTGAGCGTGGAAGGGTGCGTGGACGCCCAGGCATGCACAAGTGCCCGAATCGGGCACGTAGAGCCCCGAAAACCGGGGTTATGCATGCCTGCAGGTCCGCCTACGCCTGGAGCCGGTAGAGGGTCTCGCCGGCGTTCGGTACGACGAAGGTGTCCGGGTCCGCTTCGTAGGCCGCAAGGTCCACCTCGGCCGGGTCCAGGTAGCCGAGGTTGGCCCGGCGTACGACGTCCTCGGGGATGCCGGTGGCCAGAGTGACCTTGACCCGCAGGTGCTCGCCGTGGACCGGGTCCCAGGTGCCCGCGCCGCGCAGGTGGGTGGAGTGTGCGAGGACGCCCCAGTGCAGGTCGCGGAAGCGGTCCCACTGGCCGAGGAAGTAGTCGCGGCAGTGGTAGCCGATCTCCTCGAT
Organism: Kribbella sp. NBC_00709; assembly: GCF_036226565.1. GTDB lineage: Bacteria > Actinomycetota > Actinomycetes > Propionibacteriales > Kribbellaceae > Kribbella. Next base: position 1,325,290 of record NZ_CP108996.1, on the reverse strand, counting down.
CTCCGGGTGCATCGCCGCGAGTTGGGTGACGTGCGGCGCGTAGAGGATGACCTCGCCGCCGTCCGCGACGATCGGCTCGACCTTGTAGAACCCCTTGGCCGCGGTCCAGATGTCGGCGTACTTCGGCGGCATCACCGACACCACCCGCGGGATCGGATGCTCGAGGTAGCGGACGTGGGTCTGCGCGGAGATCTCGGCGGCCGCCTGCCAGGACGAGATCGTGTCGCCGAACGCGACCGCGTGCAGGGCGTCCGTCCCCGATTGCGCGACCACGGACAGCGCGAGCTTCTCGGCCGGGATCAGCGCCGCGGCCTCGTCGATCAGGGCGCGGACCGGCGTGATGCCCGGTGTGCCGATCATGTTCGCGCTGGTGATCAGCGCGCCGAGCCAGTGGGAGAAGTCGATCACCTCCTGGCCGGCGACGCCCGGGAAGAAGTACTTGTTGCCGCCGGAGAAGCCGACCACCTCGTGCGGGAACACCGGGCCGACGACCAGCGCGACGTCGTGCTCGACGACGGCCCGGTTCAGCCGGACCGGTACTTCGTCGCGGAGCATCTCGTCGGAGATCTCGCCGACCCGGTCGGGGCTGATCGTGCCGAGGTCGGCGAAGGTGTCCGGCTTCCACCACTCGTGGTTGATCACGTTCGGGTAGTCACCGCCGAGGTGCTTGCGCAGCTGCTCAGGCGTCATCTCCGCATGGGTGCCGAGGGCAACCAAGATCGTGACCTGGCTGCCGGTCAGGGCCTGCGTGACGGCCTTCACGAGCAACGGGAGCGGGCAACTGCGCGTGGCGTCCGGGACGATCACGCAGACGCTGCGCCCCTCGAGTCCGGCCCCGGCGAGCGCCTCGCCGACGAACGTCGTCACCTCGTCCTCGGTCAGGACCTGGCCCGCACCACCGATCACCGCCGCACTGGTCACACCACGACCCTACCTACCCGGGATGTTGACCGGGGCAAAGGTCTCGGCGCACGATCCCCTCAGGGGAGTGGGGGATGAGGGATGAGACCAACGGGGTTCGGTGGCGTTCTGTTGCAGGCCGGGGACACGGAGTACGACGCGGCCCGGACGGTGTTCAACGCGATGGTCGACCGGAAGCCGGCGCTGATCGCGCAGTGCGAGTCGGCCGCGGACGTTCAGGCCGCGGTGCGGTACGGCGTGGAGAACGAGCTTGAGCTCGCGGTCCGCGGCGGTGGTCACGCGGTGACCGGAGCGGGCGTCTCGGACAGCGGCATGGTCCTGGACCTGCGGCGGATGAACAGCGTGCAGATCGATCCGGACGCACGGATCGCCCGGGTCGGCGGCGGAGCGACCTGGCGCGACCTGGATCGCGCGGGGCAGCGGTACTGTCTGCTCACGACCGGCGGGCGGGCATCGTCGGCCGGAGTCGCCGGGGTGGCGCTCGGCGGCGGGTCGGGGTGGCTGGAGCGGAAGCTCGGGCTGGCGTCGGACGCGTTGATCTCGGTCGAACTCGTGACGGCGGACGGGCAGCTGCTGATCGCGGACGAGACGAAGAACAGGGAGCTGTTCTGGGCGCTGCACGGTGGCGGCGGGAATTTCGGGGTCGCGACGGCGCTGACGTTCCGGTTGACGCAGGTGGTGACGACGACGCTGGCACTGCTGGTCTGGCCGTTGGCGGCCGGGCCTTCCGTTGTGCGCGCGTACCGCGATCTCCTGGACGATGCCCCCGAAGAGCTCGGCGGTGGGGTGGTGTTTCTGACTGCACCTCCGGCCAGGTTCGTGCCCGAGGGCTTGAAAGGGCAGCCGGTTGTGCTCGCAATCGCGGTGTACGCCGGTGAGTCGGACGAGGCGCGCGCGGTGTTCGAGCCGATGTACGCGTTGGCGCCGGAGGGGCAGTTCGTCGCGGAGCTGCCGTACGCCGAGCTGCAGGCCGCGCTGGACAGTCCGTCCGGGTTCCGGAACTACTGCTCCGCGGAGCACCTGCAGGAGTTCCCGGATCCCGCCGTACTCGCGTTCTGCGACCGGGCCCGGGAGATGATCACGCCGTCACCGTCGCGACAGGTGATGCTGCCATGGGGTGGCGCCGTACGGCGTGGCGCCCGGGACTGGCCGCAGGCGTACCGGGACGCGGCGTGGGTGGCGCACCCGTTCGGGGCCTGGACGGATCCGTGCACGGACGCACAGGCGATCCGGTGGGTGCGGGATGTCTGCGCGGATCTCGAGCCGTGGTCGACCGGGCACGTGTGCACGAACTTCATCGGGTACGAGGGGCAGGACAGGGTGATCGCGGGATTCGGTACGGCGAACTACGACCGGCTGGCCCGGGTGAAATGCCAGTACGACCCCGAGAACGTGTTCCACCTCAACCAGAATGTCGAACCAGGGTGGCGGTAGTCGCCCGCGACCATTGCACGGCGGCGATCACGGCGTACGCGATCCCGGCCAGCGGGACCGACCACAGGCGGAAGAACGGGAGCTGACCGCTGACGGCGGTCGCGGCGAAGACGACACCGAACAGCGAGGTACCGGCGATCGTGCCACGGCGGCGGCTGTCGAGGGCGCTGCTCGGGAGCGGCCCCATGTGACGGTCGAGCGCGGTGCAGATCGCGCTGAGCCCGAGGAGCGAGGCCACGATGAACAGGATGCCGCCGGGGATGCCGCCGAACACGATTGCCATCGCGTTGAGGAAGGTCAGCGGCGCGAAGACCACGGCCAGGTCGAGCGCCCCGAAGCCCAGGTGGGTGATGCGCCGTTTGCGGAGGTCGGTGTCGCCGGCTGCACGGACCGGTCCGGGGTCGCCGCTCAGTCGCCGTACGGTCAGGATCAGGCCGGCCGCGACGACGATCAGCAGCAGTACGGCGGTGATGGAGAGGACCACGGATCGGGTCGTCGACATGTACTGGCGGGCTTCCTCGCCGTACAGGCAACTCGCCCTCGGCGGGAACCAACTGGTGTGGACGCCGCTCGGGTCGCCGCCGAGCTTGCGCGAGCAGTCCCGGGTCGGGTCGTACCAACCGGGTTGCGACAACGTGACCGCTGCGGTCCACACCAGCGCACCGATCAGCCCCAGCCCCAGCACCCACCCTGCACGCCGCCTCACCCAGTCCACGGGTCCTACCCTCTCATTTGTGCATGGACGACCGGTACGACGTCCGCCGAGGCGGAAGACGTCTTCGAGAAGCTCGAGCAGAGCTTCTCCGATTGCACGTCGTACTTCCACGAGATCGTCTCGGCCGACGCGAACGGGGTCGTCTTCCACCGCCACGGCGACACCCTCGAGCCGGAAACTAGCTAGCTTCCCCACCCGCTGGAGTGGGATATTCCGGGCATGCCGGATGTCGTGAGCAGCGCGGACCTTGCCGACGGACTGCGGCAGCTCGGGTTGGATGGCGCCTCCGAGGTGATCGTGCACTCGTCACTGAGCTCGTTCGGGCACGTCGACGGTGGTGCGGAGGCGGTCTGTGCCGCGCTGACCGAGGTCTGCGGGACTGTGCTGATGCCCGCCGGGACATGGGATCTCACCGGGATCCCTGCCCCACCAGGGCTGGTGCATCCGGACAACGCCTACTGGAACGCGGCCGACTGGCCGGAGTTCGACGAGAAGTTGTCGCAGGCAACCAGTTTCCGGTCGGACCTGCCGATCGACCGTTGGCTCGGGCGGATCCCGGAAGTCTTCCGCCAGACCTGCTCCACCCTGCGCACGTCGCACCCGCTCTTCGCCTACCAGGCCGCCGGTCCAGCGGCCGAACGGCTCCTGGACGCACAGCGCCCCGACTGGCCGCTCGGTCCGATCGAGGCGCTCGACGGCGACGTCCTCCTGCTCGGCGTCTCCCACACCTCCAACACCACGATCCATCTCGCCGAGCAGCACCTCGGCCGCTCCCGCTTCTACCGCTACGCGAAGAACGCCGACGGCCTCTGGATCGAGCTCCCGAACATCCCCGGCGAGAGCCACCACTTCGACGACATCGAGCCGGTACTGCGTTCCGCGACCAAGGAGATCCGGATCGGGCAGGCACGCGTACGGCGGATCCCGAAGGACGCCGTACTCGCGGCAACCCGGCAGCTGATCGAGGCCGACCCGGCCGCCCTGCTCTGCACCGACAACGCGGAATGCCGCTGCGCAGCCGCCCTGCAGCAGTTGCTCAGAGCACGTCGATGAGGGCCTTGCCGACGATGCTCTGCTCGACGGCGGCATGTGCCTCGGCGGCCTGCTCGAGGGAGTAGTGGTGCAACGGGAGCCCGGCCTCAGGGCCTACCCGTACTGCGCCTGCCCGGACCGCGGCCTCGATGTCGCCCAGGGCGCGCGGACGCCATGACTCCGGGGCGTTGTAGAGCAGCACGAACTGCCAGCGGGTGTTCGGCACCATCGACGGTCGCACCGGGAGCTCCATCGTGCCACCGCCGTCGGTCGCGTAGACCGCGACGGAGCCGTGCATCGCGATGACCTCGGCGTCGATGGCCGCATTGGCCGCGGGCGACACCTCGACGATCGTGTTCACGCCGTGCGGCGCGATCGCGCGGATCTCCTTGACCACGTCCTGCTGCTTGTAGTTGATGACATCGTCGGCGCCCGCAAGCGCGGCCAGATTGCCCTTCTCCGGGCTGCTCACGGTCGTGATCACGGTCGCGTCGGACCACCGCGCGAGCTGGATCGCGGCGTTGCCGACCGCGCCGGCGCCACCGGCGACCAGCACGGTCCGACCGGCCAGCTTGCCTGGTCCGAGGTGATCGGGGCCGTCCTCGGTCACCGTCAGGCAGCGATGAGCGGTCAGGAACGGTACGCCGAGCGAGGCGCCGAGGTCGTACGACGCTTCGTCCGGCAACTCCACCACGTGGCGGACCGGCACCACGGCGTACTCCTGGGCTGTGCCTCCGGACGGTCGCTGGTAGGCGGCCTCCCAGATCCAGACCCGGCGTCCGGTCAGGCCCGCGTCGACGCCCTGGCCGACCGCGTCGACGACACCGGCGCCGTCCTGGTTCGGCACCTGGGGCGGATCAACCGGAGTACCGGCCTCGCTGCCCCGGCGCGACTTCCAGTCGGTCGGGTTGACGCCCGACCGATGGATCCGCACCCGCACTTCTCCCGGCCCCGGATCGGTCACCGCCCGATCCACGAGGGTCAGAACGTCAGGTTCACCGGTCCGCGAGTACTCGATCGCACGCACGCGACCGACGCTACCTCAGTTGCTTGGTGAACATCAGCGTGGCGCTGTCGTCGTTGCGGATCGTCTCCATCGGCGGCACCTGCCGGCCGTCGTAGATCAGGCCGCGGCCGTCGGGCAGATACCCGCGCCGCACGTACATCCGCTGCGCCTGCCCGTAGTCCGGGTACAACCCGACGCCGATGCCCACCAGCGGGGACCGGTCAGCCACCTTCGCCTCGGCCGCGTCCATCAGCGCCGACCCGATCCCGCGCCGCCGGTGCGGCGGCAGCACGTTGAAATCCTGGATCTCCGGAATGGTCTCGAAGTACGGCGAAACCCAGCGCACGGTCACGTAGCCGGCGTACGACTCGTCGACGGTCGCCACCAGCACGTCCCGCGTGCCGGCATCCTGCTCGGCCAGATAACGCTCGTACTGACTCTTGGTCTTGTTCAGCTCGAACGCGTTCATCGCCGTCGCGATCACCGCTGGATCGTCCGGCCGCAACGGCCGGATCTCCAACCCGTCAACCATCAGGCCTCCCCAGGAAGTTGCGGGCAGCCTAGTCCGCGTGCGACCGCGGGTCGCCCGAATTACCTCCCGGACGACCCGCGGCCGTTCCTCACCTGGATGCGCGGGCTGCGGTTTCGATGACCTTGGTGATCGGGCCGGGGTCGGAGATGAGACCGAGGTGGCCGGTCGGGATGCGGGTGATGACGGAGTGGGCTCGGGTGGCCATGAAGTTCTGGGCGGTCGGCGTGATGATCAGGTCCTTCGTGCCGAGGACGTACCAGGACTTGATCGAGGCCCAGGCCGGCGGCCCGGAGATGCCGTTACCGGCGCTGAGGGTGAGCGGACGCTGCGACGGGTAGAGCTTCTCGGCCGCACTGCGCGACAGCCCGGACGCGAACGACTTCAGGAACGTGTCGTGCTTCAGGTACAGGTCCACGTCGCCGGCCGGAGCGCCGGGGTAGGGGACGAAATCGAACACCGTCGACGGGTCGGGGACCGCGAGTGCGGAGTCCGCGCCGGCCAGCGGGAAGATCATGTCGCCGTCGGCCGGTGCGAACGCGTCGACGTACACGAGTGCCTTCACGTTGGAATTCCCGGTCGCCGCATTGGTGATGACAGCGCCGCCGTACGAGTGACCGACGAGCACGATCGGACCGGACAGCGTCGACAGGAAGTTCCGGATCGTCGCGGCGTCGGTTTGGAGGTTGCGCAGCGGGTTCGGTGGGACGCGGACCGTGTAGCCGTCGTCGAGGAGCTGGTTGGTGACCTTCTGCCAGCTGGATCCGTCGGCCCACGCTCCGTGGACGAGGACGATGGTCGGTTTCGGGCCGCTCGGGTGTGATGCCGCTGCGGGCGTGACGGCGGCGAGCACGAGGGCGAGTACTACGCCTAGTACGGCGAACACTCGCGTTCGGTGGTGGTGCATCGGATGAGCCTTTCGTCAGGCGACTGTCGCCGGGAGGGCGCGCGGGAGCGTGACGAAGCCGGTGTTGATGGGGACTACGGGTGATCAGGGACTACGACTGGAAGAACTCGAGCAGATCGGCGTTGACCACGTCCGCGTGCGTCGTGGGCAGGCCGTGGGGGAGGTCCTTGTAGGTCTTGAGGACCCCGTTCTTGAGCAGGGCGGCCGACTTCGGCCCGGCGTCGGCGTACGGGACGATCTGGTCGTCCTCACTGTGCACGACGAGCACCGGGATGGTGATCTGCCGCAGGTCGTCGGTGAAGTCGGTCTGGGAGAACGCGACGATGCCGTCGTAGTGGGCCTTCGCGCCGCCCATCATGCCCTGGCGCCACCAATTCGCGATGATCGCCTCGGAGGACTCGACGCCGGGCCGGTTGAAGCCGTAGAACGGACCCTCCGGGAGGGCGCGGTAGAACTGCGAACGGTTCGCGGCGAGCTGGTTCTGCAGGTCGTCGAAGACCTCCTTGGGCAGGCCTTCGGGGTTCGCGTCGGTCTTCACCATCAGCGGCGGGACCGCGCACAGCAGGGCAGCCTTGGCGGCCCGGTCCTCGCCGTGCCGGGCCAGGTAGTGCGTGACCTCGCCGCCGCCGGTCGAGTGGCCGACGTGGATGCAGTCGTGCAGGTCGAGGTGGTCTACGACGGCTTTGAGGTCGTCGGCGTAGTGGTCCATGTCGTGTCCGTCACCGGTCTGCGTGGACCGCCCGTGTCCGCGGCGGTCGTGCGCGACGACGCGGTACCCCTTCGACAGGAAGAACAGCAGCTGGTTGTCCCAGTCGTCGGCCGACAACGGCCACCCGTGACTGAAGACGATCGGTTGCCCCTCGCCCCAGTCCTTGAAGAAGATCTCGGTACCGTCGCTGGTCGTGATCGTTCCCACGGTGTAACCCCCTTGGTGAGCAACAGGTTCCGGCGTCATCGCCGGCCTGTGCCGCCAACCTAGTCACGGCGTACCGATCTGAGGAGGCCTGGACGGTAGGACCACGAAGGGACCACGAACAAACCAGGGTCCCAGTGAGTAGAGGTCAGTATCTGACCGCTACCACCTCTACGGTCAAGGTATGACGACAAACGAGCAGACGGTGACCGGTGAGCGGGCAGACATCCTCGAGTTCCTGGGCAAGCACCGGTACTTCCTGCGGCACACCGCGCAGGGCCTCACCGACGACCAGGCGAACATCCGCCCGACCGTCAGCGAGTTGACCGTCGGTGGGCTGATCAAGCACGTCTCGACCGTCGAGCAGCACTGGGCCGAGTTCGCCCAGGGCAAGGGTCGGTCGACACCCGGCGCGACGGAGTACACGCCGGAGGTGATCGCCGAGTGGCAGAACCAGTTCCGCCTCGTCGAGGGCGAGACGCTGGCCGGCGTACTCGCGGAGTACGAGAAGATCGCCGCCGCCACCGACGAGCTGGTCCGCACCCTCGACCTCGACACCGCCTACGAGCTTCCGGCCGCACCGTGGCAGCCGCCGGGCGTCTTCTGGACCGTCCGCCGGGTCTTCCTCCACATCACCGCCGAAACCGCCCAGCACGCCGGCCATGCCGACATCCTCCGAGAGTCAATCGACGGCCAGAAGACCATGGGCTGATCGCAGCTCGTCGAAGGCTGTTGGTAGGCCCTGGTTCAGGCGGGTGCGGATCTGGGTGGCGCATTCGGCCGGGGTGTGGTGTTCGGAGTCGACTTCTACGTCGTAGCGGTCGTGTTGGTGTACCAGCGGGAACTGGACCGCGGCTCGGCCGACGGTCCGGTTCCCGCGTTCGCGTTCGCGGCGTTCCAGCTCAGGCAGGGAGCAGCGGACGCCGACGAACAGGACGGGGAGGCCGGCGAAGACGGTCAGGCAGTCCGCGAGCCGCCAGCGCTCGCCGAGGATGTGATCGACGACCACATCGTTGCCCGCCGACGCCATTCCGGCGACGGCTCGGTGGAAGCCCAGCACCGTCCGCTGGAAGACCGGCAGGAACGTCTCGTCGGTCCACTCCCGCCGAGCACGGATGCGGTGGAACTGATCGATGGCCAGGTGGAACCAGGCGCCGTCCAACGTCGCGAGCAGCTCCTCGGCGATGCTGGACTTCCCGGAGCTCGACGTGCCGTTGAGCAGGATCAAGCGCCCGGGGCGGCCGATGGTGGTCTCAGAGGTCAGCTCATGGGATGCGGTGATCGACACCGCCCCATCATCCCCGACCCAGCTCACGGCGCCGAAACATTTTGCGCTCCGCCTGCATCTAGGCAGGTAAGGGGAGAAGAAGACAAACCTCGGCATGCTGACCGCCCCCGCGGAACCTCGCGCGCCGGCCGACGTACGGCGTACCTGCAAGCCAGCTGCGCCAGTCCGCTGTGCAGGCCGTCACCGGCACCCGGTGACGGTGGGGGAGAGGTACAACTTCATGCGATTCAGGGGTGCGACCGGAATGGTCGTGGGGATCGCTGTTCTGGTGCTCGGGGCCGGAACGGCAACAGGACAAACTCGTACGCCGGCGGAGCTGCCCGGCATCCAGATCGTGCCGGGACCGGACGATCCGGCCGAGTCCCAGTTCGTGCCGGGGGCAACCAACGTCGTACCCGCGACCGCTGCGCCGGCAACGGACATCGGCACGAACAAGATCCAGTCCCTCGCGGCACCGTTCTACGCGTGCCCGGGGTTCAGTGGGATCGAGAAGACGAACCCGGTGGCGAACCTGTACGGCGACAAGTTCCAGTGGGGACCGTACGCGGCGTACAAGGTCGGCAACGGCGGCGGCAACATCAACTGGGCACTGAACCCGTACAAGAACGCCAGCTGGTACATGTGGTTCCACTCGCTGCGCTGGCTCGGTCAAGGGATCGTTGCCGCGGGCAAGGGTGATCTGACCGCGCTGACGCGGGTGAACACGATCGCCTACGACTGGTACCGCGACAACCCGTACTCGTGGAAGACGAACGTCGGCGCCTGGGAGTCCACCATGCACCGGACGAACGTGCTGATCTGCCTGCGCCAGGCGATCCTGTCGGGGCTGCAGGTCACGACCCTGCCGACCCGCTATGCCTGGCTCGACACCGCGCTGCTCAGTCACGCGAGGTTCCTGACGAACTACTGGAGCGGCGCGTGGAACCACGGGACGGACGAGAGCATCGCGCTGTTCGGCGTCGGCTGCGTGCTGAACCGTTCCGACTACAAGAAGCTCGCCCAGCAACGATTCGCGGCGGGTATCACCACCTCGATCGACACGCAGGGGGCGACCAACGAACAGTCGACCGGGTACGCGTCGTTCAACTACTCGTTGTGGGGCCGCGCGATCGCCGTGATGCAGAACTGCGGCGTCGATCCCGGTACGACGATCTCCACCCGGCGCGCGTTGCTGGCCAAGTTCTTGACGTTGGCAACGAATTCGCTCGGCAAGCTCCATCAGCTCGGTGACACCGAGGTACAGGCGACGTACCCGTGGGTGGGCACGCCGTTGGAGTACGCCGGATCGTTCGGCGCGCAGGGTGTGGTGCCGCCGTGGCGGGTCGGGATCTATGCGGCCGGGTACGTGTTCGGCCGGACCGGGTGGGGTGCTGATCCGGCTCGCGGGTTCGCGGGCGAGTCGGCGTACAGCATCAGGTTCGGTCCACCGCGGGCGTTCCACGGGCACTTCGACCACACGAGCATCACCTACACGGCGCGTGGGCGGGACATCATCGTCGACGGCGGGTACGCCGCGTACAACGCCGGCGCGTATCGCACCTGGGTCGTCAGCCCGAGCGCGCACAGCGACATGACGACGCCGGGATCGACGTACCTGAACCCGACGACTCGACTGACCGCGTCATCGGTGCAGACGAACGCAGAGTCGTACGTGTTCAGCGACGCGCCCGGGAGCGGGATCAGCCGCACGCGGTCGGTTCTGGTGCTGAAGGATCCGGACCTGCTCGTGACGTGGGACCGTGCATCGGCCAAGACCGCGCAGGCCTTCCAGACGCTGTGGCATCTCCCGTCCGACCAGAAGGCGAGTGTGCACTCCCGGACCACCGCGGTCGCGCAGGCTCCTGGTGACACGACGAAGACGATCCTGTTCCAGATCCCGTTCAAGCAGGCGCTGCCGGCCGGGGCGATCCTGGTCAAGCAGGCGCAGACCAACCCGATCCAGGGCTGGCAGTACCCGACCAGCTACGTCCGCAAGTCCGCCCCGACCCTGATGCTGGCCCGCTCCGGCACGACGGCATCGATTCTGTCGTTCGTCGTACCGGTCCGATCCACGGGCTCGGTCACCTACACGGTCCGTCAGTCCGGTACGACGTTCCTGGTCAACCTCAACGTCGCCGGCCAACCCATCACCATCGGCATCTCCGGCGGCGGCTCGCTCTACCGCGTTCGTTAGCGGCTTGCGAGAAAGGTGGATCCGGACAGTCGGTGCGGGGAGGATGAGGTGGGTGAGCTCGAGACCGCCGTAGACCGGTGCCGGGCTCAGCGGTGGCGTCCGCGCCGGGAGCACACGCAGCAGCTGAGCAACCTGCTCGCTGCCTCGCAGGTACTGCGCCGTGCCGCCCACAAACCCCCACCGGCACAGGCCTACACAGGCAAACACCGCGAGCGGCGCTTCTGACCGTGTGACGGACACGACCGTGACTAGTACTGCCTGGTGAGGGTAGCCTCATCTATGTGATCGTCTGCCACTGTGAGGTCGTCACCGACCGCGACGTCCTCGAGAGCATCGAGGACGGTGCCCGGACGGTCGCGCAGGTGTGCGGGGCGACCGGGGCGGGACGAAACTGTGGTGGCTGCGTCTTCTCGGTGAAGCGGTTGTTGTGCCAGCATGGGAGGTCGGTCTCGGCAGCCTCAATCACGGAGGTGGCAGGTGCAGCCGGTTAGCCCACGTGTCGTCGTACTGCTCAACGAGGCGCTCACCCTCGAGTTGACGGTGATCAACGGGTATTTCCTGGAAGCCAGGATGCTCGACAACTGGGGATTCGGCCGGCTGGGCAAGGCGTTCTACGACCTGTCCATCGACGAGATGAAGGACGCCGACGCGCTGATCAGCCGCATCCTGCTGTTCGACGGCCACCCGAACCTGCAGAAGCTCGGCGCCGTGACGGTCGGCGAGGACGCCCAGGAGATGCTCCGCCTGGGCCTCGATGGCGAGCTCGCCGCGGTGGCGCAGTTCAACGGCGCCGCGAAGGAGTGCCACGACCTCGGCGACCACGGCTCCGCCGCGGTGTTCGAGGAAATGGTCCGGGACGAGGAGAAACACGTCGACTGGTTCGAAAGCCAACTCGACGCCATCGAACGCATCGGCCTCCAGCAGTACCTGGCCCAGCAACTCGACCCGGCCAAGTGACGTCTCCGACCGGCAAGCTCGTGCGGGATCGGATCCCGGAGATCATCCGTGCGAGCGGCACCGAGCCGATTACGTATCAGGCCGATCCCGCCGAGTTCCGTCGCCGGTTGCGCGACAAACTCCCGGAGGAGGTCGACGAGTTCCTCACTGCCGACGACGAAACCGCCGTCGAGGAACTCGCCGACATCCTCGAGGTCGTCTATGCCCTCGCAGCCGACCTGGGCACGACCAAGGACCACCTCGAAACAACCCGTGCCGCCAAGGCCGCCGCACGTGGAGCATTCACAAACCGAGTCATCTGGACCGGCGGTTCCTGAATCGGGGAGCTCTACTCTCCGTCCAGCCAGGCGTTGGTGCGGGAGGCGTGGACCGTGCCGTTGAAGGTGACGGGGACCTTGCCGTACGACGTGATTGCGGTCGCGGTGCCGTTGGCCTTGCTGAAGGCGTACTGGTAGCCGGAGTCGGTGTTGTGGTCGATGCCGACGACGACGGACCCGTAGTTGTTGCCGCAGTGCTCGACCAGCAGCGACTCGAAGGAGGACCAGCCGGACTTGCGGATCACCTTGACGACCGGCTTCGCCTTCGCGGTCGTCGGGATGTGGATCGTGTAGAGCGCCCCGGCGGTGGTCGTCATCAGGAGCGTGTCGTACGACGGCTGCTGGCTGATCATCGCCATCGTCTTGAAGCTCTTGAACCCACCGAACACGCCGTACGCCTTGTAGCCGGTGCCGTTCGCCGCGTACCGGTAGAGGTTCCCGTTGGTGTTGAGTCCGTACAGGAACGCGTGCGCGGCACCCACCGGGTCGGCGTAGTTCGACGTGACGATCGTCTTGAAGCTCGTCCACCCGCCCCGAGCTTGGTCGCGGTCACCCGTGCCCGGCTTCCCGGCGGGGTGATGGTCGAGTGCCGATACAGATTCCCGCCCTGCAGGAGCAGCCCGTACGAGTACTGCTCGCCGCTACGGGTCGTCGACATGTACCAGGTCGTCATCGCCCTGACCGGCACGAACTGCGCAACCTGGTAGCGATCGAAGAGCCGCGGCGGCTTCGCAGCGGTGACGTCGGCCTGCTGCACAGCATTCGCGCTGTCGGTCCAGACGATCCGATTGGTGCACGGTACGGAACTGGGGATCGCCCGGACTCCACTGGAAGCGGCAGTCGCCGGCCCCTGCCCCGCAGCGACCACCAACATCCCAACCCCAGCCAGAACCACCCCAAGTCGCCACACGTTCATCGATCCATCCCCTCCACCGCCGTTGTCCTGTCCGCAGACGATAGCGTCGCTCCCCGGCGAAACCCCCACCGATTGCCACTTCCTGCAAACCAAAGGCCGATCGCTGATGGCAGCGGGTCGATCGTGCTGTCTGTTGCCGGTGCAGGGGATCAACATCTGTGGTTACGTGGCTGCGTGATCGACTTCTCGAACGGTTCAGTCTTCAAGCTCAGCCCCGTTGCAACGAACGACCTGGCTCCGCTCGTGGCTCCCTTGGTAATTCCTGGAGAGCAGGTCGTCGCCTGCTTCAAGGCGGTCCGCGATTTCGTCGTGTTCACAGACAAACGGCTGATAGCGGTGAACGTGCAGGGAATGACGGGGAAGAAGCGAGACTTCACGTCGCTGCCGTACAGCAAGATCCAAGCTTTCTCGGTTGAGACGGCGGGCACCTTCGACCTCGATGCAGAGCTGGACCTGTGGTTCAGCGGCCTGGGTAAGGTTCGGCTTGAGTTCAAGGGAGCCTCTGACATCCGTCAACTCGGTCAAATGATTGCGAGCTACGTGCTCTGATACCTTTCGGGTTGTGAGGGCCGGAAGACTCGTCAGCAGGTTGCCGATTCCTTCGTGGTACGGGCGAACCCGGGTGGGGCGGACGGCGTCCATCAGAGGATGACTAGATCAGGCACCCGTTACCTCTACCTCGCCAGGCACGGCGAGGCGCTTCCGGATGAGAGCGGATTGACCGACGACGGCCGTCGCCAGGCGGTGCTGCTCGGTCGGCGACTGCAGGATGTCCCTGTCTCCGTCGTACATCACAGTCCGCTTCTGCGGGCAGCCCAAACTGCGCGCCTGGTCGGGGAGCAGTTGAAGAACAAAGCCCCGCTGGAGGTTTCAGGTGAGGCCGGGGACTACGTCCCCCACGTGCCGGAGAAGGACGAGCTACCAGCGGACTCGGCTGACTACCTGCTCCGCTTCCTCGAGCAGTTCACCGCTGAGGAGCTCAGGAGCGGACCTGAGCTGGCCCGCTTGGCCCTTCAGCGCTTTACCGGGCCGGTGGACGGCGAGGACGAACGGCACGAACTGCTGGTGACACACAACTTCCTGATCGGCTGGCTCGTCGGGCACGCCCTGGACGCGCCCGAGTGGCGCTGGCTCAGTCTCAACCACTGCAACGCCGCGCTGACTGTCCTTCGCTACACGCCCGGCCGCCCATCTACGGTCCTGTTGTACAACGACATGCGCCATCTACCCGCCGACCTCCGCTGGACCGGCTTCCTGCAGAGCCGCGCATTTGAGAACAGCAGCTAGTGCCTCTCCAAGAAACGTTCGGGTTGTAACCGTGTCGGGTTGACCGGTCCGGTGGTGAGTCTGAAGGCTTGCGGGCGGAGGTGGTGATGGCTCGACAGCCTGAGGTGTTCGTGCGCTCGCTAGAACCCGAGGAAGCGCAGCGTCTGGTGAAGATCACGCGAACCACGAGGGATCGCGTCCGGTTGCGCCGGGCCGGGATTGTATTGGCGTCGGCCCGAGGGCGGAGCGCGTCGGAGGCGGCGGGGATGTTCGCGATGAAGCCGCAGTACGCGCGGGAGGTGATCCACGCGTTCAACGAGCAGGGTTCGCGGCGCTGGACCCAAAATGGAGCAGGGGCCGACGGCGAGGTTCGGCCCCCCGGCTCGTGAGACGGTCTGCCGGGTCGCCAAGACCCTGCCGCAGCAGCTGGGTCGCCCGTTCACGACGTGGAGCCTGTCGAAGCTGGTCGAATACCTGGCCGAGCACAAGAGATCGCGATCAGCACCGAGTCGGTGCGCCAGATCCTCCGTGCGGTGGGATCAGGTGGCAGGCGACCAAGACGTGGAAGGTCAGCAAGGACCCGGACTTCGCGGCGAAGATGGCCCGCGTCACTCAACCTGTACGACGATCCACCAGCCGATGGACACGTGATCTGTGCCGACGAGTTCGGTCCGTTGAACCTTCAGCCCAGGCCGGGCCGGGGCTGGTTCCCCGCCACTCGTCGGGCGCGGCTGCGCGCCACCTATAACCGCACTGGTGGGGTGCGGCACATGTTCGCCGCGCTCGACCGGGCCACCGGGCAGATGTTCTACCGGTTCCGCGACCGCAAGCGGTGGCGGGAGTTCCTCGGGTTCCTCAAACAGCTCCGGGACCGGTTCCCGACCGGGAAGCTGTATGTCGTGTGTGACAACTGCGGGCCGCACAAGAAGGCCGAGGTCATCGACTGGTGCGACCTCAACGACATCGAGTTGGTGTTCACTCCGAGCAGCGCGTCCTAGTTGAACTGGATCGAGTGCGAGTTCACCGCGCTGCGCTACTTCACCCCCGACGGCAGCGACTACCCCAGCCACATCGCCCAGGAAAACGCGATCGCCGGCTACGTCCGCTGGCGCAACAAGCACGCCCAACCCAAACGACACTTCGCCATCGACTCCAAGATCCGCCGACCCGATTACCTACCCAACGTTAAGGTCCTAATCCATCACTCGGGGTCCGGGCCGGCCGGATTGGTCCTGCGGTCTGTCTCGCCGGTGCTCTACCCAACTTTGAGAAGCCATCGACCACAATTCCGTGCTGGAACTGGGCGGTGGCTTCTCAAAGTTGGGTGGAGACCGAGGCGGAGGAGGGCTGGGGGTGTACTCCGCGTTGGCTGAGGGGATTACGTCGTCAACGTTGCTTGACGAGGCGCTAGTGCCCGTACGTGGTGAGGAAGCGGTCGCGGAAGGTGTCCATCGGCCAGACCGGTGCGGCGGTCCCTGGGCGCAGACCGGTCTGCCAGCCCCAGTCCGCTGTCCGATCCGTCACGGCTGGGTCGGCGGCGATGATGCTGACCGGTACGTCGTGGCTCGCCCCGTTGCCTGACACGATGCTGGCCGGCTGGTGGTCGCCGAGGACGACGAGCACCAGGTTGGGGTCGTGGACCTGCTGTACGAACGAGGTCAGCGCGTCGAGCGAGTACGCGATGGACTGTGCGTACGCCGCCTTCACCCGGTCCGGCTGCCGCCAGACGTCTTCCGGTGAGTCGCCCTCGGCCGGCATCGGGTCGAAGACCGAGCCGTCACCCACCTGGTTCCAGTCGACGAGCCGGGGGAGCGGCGCCCAGGGCGTGTGGCTGGAAACCAGGTCGACCTCGGCCATGACAGGAGCGCGGTTCGGCTTGTCCAACTCCAGCCGTTGGAGCGCGGCCAGGGTGTACTGGTCAGGCATCGACGCATAGCTGAACGAAGGCCCGGCGTACCCCACGTTCCGGCGGTCGTAGACCATGTCGTAGTGGTAGTACGTCGTCGCCACCGACCAGTCCTTGTCGTTGGACGGTACGTCGGCGACTGTCCGCCAGCCGGCCCGACCGAACGCGTCGGTGAGAGTGACCCGGTCGAGGGTGACGAGGTGGTCGTACCGCTGCTGGTTGTTCACCCACAGCCCGGACTGCAGGGTGGAGTGCGCCAGCCAGCTGATGCCGCCGAAGGTGGGCGAGGTGAGGAAGCCGCTGCGCGCGGAGAAGCCTGCCTGCTGCAGCCGCTGGTCCCCGGCCTTGAGCGCCGATCCAACGACAGGAGAGTCGAGCGCCGTACGTCCGTAGCTCTCGACGAAGACCAGGAGCACGTCCTTGCCCTTCAGACCGGTCAGCAAGTCGTTGCCCGGGGTGTCACGGAAGGGATCCTGCTTGAGCGCCTGGACGAACTCCCGCTGGTCGCGGAGGTCCTTACGGACCTGCGTGGCGAGCCGGGCCGTGGAGGCCGAGGGGACCTGCCGCACTGGCTCCGGCCCGACGCCGGTCAGCGCGGGCACGATCGCGATCACGGCCAGGACGGCGACGATCCGGATCGCCGGCCGCCGGTGCCTGGCCACGAGCTGGGTCACCCGCACTGCCGACAACGGCAGCAGAGCAAGCAGGGCCAGGCAGAGGACTCCGGCTCCGATGAAGACTGCGATGGCGCCGACGCGACCGATCGAGTCGCTGAGCAGGCCCAGCGCGGAGCCGGCGTACGCCGCGTCGTAGACGGGGTGGAAGGCGCGGTCGAAGGCGAAGTAGAAGCCTCTGTCGAGCAGCCGCAGCATCAGCAGTACCCCGACGAGCAGACCGCCGATCAGTGCGAGGATCCGCGCGAATCTCGACGGCAATACGCAGACGAGGACGACGAACACCAGGCCCTCGAGCGGGATCCGGAGGAAGGCGGCCGGCGACAGGTTGCCGGTGTGGTCCGGCACGAGGAGCGCCACCCACACCAGAAGCACCGCCAGCGCCGACGTGACGGTGGCGCGAGTGACATGCGGACTTCCGGCCTGGCGCCACAGCCCCCAGATCTGACGGCCGAACGACTCGGCCAGCAGTCCCAGCGCGATCAGCACCAGCACTGTGGTCACGGCATCGGGCAGGAAGCCGGCCACCGCGACGGTCAGGGTGATGCCCTGGATCGCGGCGACCACCTTGGCCCAGTAGCGCGGCGGGAGCGAACCGCGCAACCACGGCAACGCCCAGCCGGCGGCGACGAACAGATAGCGGGCCGCGCCGATCGCAAGCACCCACCAGCCCGTCGTACGGGCGACGTACACGCTCAGGACCATGATCAGGAACGCGTCGACTTCCATGTCGAAGCGCGCGCCGAACGCCGATGCGGTGCCGGTACGCCGCGCAACCTGACCGTCCACCCCGTCGAGGACCAGCGCGATCGTCGTGAGCGTCACGAAGATCGCCACCGGCGTCCGGCCGCCGAACGAATACGCCGTGAGCGCCGCGACCCCGCAGGCGAGGACCGCGCGAGCCAGTGTGACTCTGTCCGCAGGCGCCAGCCTGTCACGACGGTGATGCGCCATCGCGCGGGCGAGCAGCGCGGCAAGGCCGGCTCCGGAGGCGACGCCGGTCGCCCAGCCGGCGACGTCGAGGCCGGTGACCGCTGCGAGTACGCCGAGGAGCACGAGCAGACACGCGAAGCCGGTGAGCGGGCCGATCAGGATGCGGCTGCGCACTCGACCCTGAACCAGACGCACAATGCCTCCGTATCGACGGGTACGACAGTCATACGAGAACACCGTCGCACCGGTTCATCCAAGCGGGAGGAGCAACGGTCGCCGTGACAGAGGTGCACGTCCTGGTCCCGGACGGGATCGACGACCCGCGTCGGCCGAGCGGCGGCAACGTCTACGACCGCCGAGTCTGCTGCGAGCTCATGGCACTCGGTTGGTCAGTCCACGAGCACGCCATGGCCGGCCAGTGGCCACAGCCTGATGCGGCGGCCCGCTTGGCCGTGGGTACGGCGCTGGCCCGGGTCCCGGACGGTGGAGTCGTGTTGGTCGATGGCCTGCTGGCGTCCGTGGTCCCGGAGGTGATGGAGCCGGAGGCCGACCGCCTGCGGCTCGTCGTACTCATGCACATGCCGCGGGACGAGGCGCGGGAGGTCGCCGCGCTGTCGGCGGCATCCGCGATCGTTGCCACGAGCGACTGGACCCGGCGGTGGCTGCTCGACCACTACGCGCTGCCCAAGGATCGCCTGTACGTCGTACGGCCGGGCGTCGACGTGGCCGACCTTGCGCCGGGTTCGCTGTCCGGCGGGCGGTTGCTCTGTGTCGGAGCGCTTACCCGAGCTAAGGCCCCCGACCTCCTGCTCGAGGCGCTGGCCACAGTGGACGATCCGGCTTGGCGTTGCGTCTTCGTCGGCTCACTGGACCTCGATGTGGACTTCGTCGACGGACTACGCCGGCAGGCCAAGGACCGGGGCCTGGCCGACCGCGTGTGCTTCACCGGCCCGCTCGCGGGCGCCGAACTCGAGCGCGCCTACGCAGAGGCGGACGCCTTGGTGCTGGCCTCCCAGGCCGAGACCTACGGCATGGTCGTCACCGAGGCGCTCGCTCGCGGGCTGCCGGTCGTGGCCACCAGAGTTGGCGGCGTACCGGAGGCTCTCGGCCACGCCCCCGACGGCAGCCGACCGGGGCTGCTGGTCGCGCCGGGTGACCCAGAGGCTCTCGCGCAGGCTCTGCGTCGGTGGCTGGGCGACCCGCGAGAGCGCGCACGGCTTCGCGTGGCGGCCAGAGCCCGGCGCCTGACGCTGTTGGACTGGTTACAGACCTCACGCGAACTGTCGGCCGTGCTGTCGGAAGTCGCGGGATGAACCGGCGGCAGGTGACAGCCGTGCTACTGGTACGAGGCCCTACTACGAGATCGGAACCGCCATCAGCCGAAGCATCTGGACCTGGGCCCGCGTGGCGGGCGGTGCGGCGATCCTTGCCGTTCTCGTCTGGCGGGTGGGCACGGGACCGTTGGTGGACGGGCTCCGGCTGACGACTGGGTGGCCGCTCGTCGCGGCGCTCGCGATCACCTCGCTGACCACGTTGTGCTGCGCATGGCGGTGGAGGCTCATCGCCGGTGGGCTCGGCGTCGAGCTGCCCCTGAGAACCGCGGTGGCTGCGTACTACCGATCCCAGTTCCTCAACGCGACGCTGCCCGGCGGGGTGGTAGGCGACGTACACCGCGCCGTACGCCACGGGCGCGAGGTCGGCGACCTGGGACGTAGCCTGCGAGCCGTCGCGTGGGAGCGGTCGTCGGGATTCGCGGTGCAGCTCGTGCTGACGGTGGGCGTCCTGTGCTTGCCCGCCGGCTCCTTTGTTCCCCGGGCCGCCGTGACGGTCGCGGTCGTCGCAGGTGTGGCGCTGATCGCCGTACTCGTCCTTCTGAACGGACGTCGCCTCTCCTCGCGGATCGGACGCGCCTTCACCAGCGACCTCCGTTATGCAGTCCTCGCGCCGCGGGTCTGGCCGCGCATCCTGCTCGCCTCCACCGTCGCCGTGCTCGGTCACGTCGCGGTGTTCCTGATCGCAGTACGGGCGACCGGGGCGGACGTGTCACCGGCCCGGCTGCTGCCGCTGGCACTGGTCGTGCTGACGGCCTCGGCGGTGCCGACGAACATCGCAGGCTGGGGCCCACGCGAAGGCGCGGCCGCATGGGCGTTCAGCGCGGTCGGCCTGGGCGCGGCGCTCGGCGTCACCGTCGCCGTCGTCTACGGCATGCTCGCCCTCGTCGCAACGCTGCCTGGAGCCGTCGTCCTAGTGGTTGCGCGTCAGCGCGCGCACGAGGCACAGCCGGACCGAGTCAGGAGCGCCGTAGACGCCTGATGCCCCCGAACTCAAAGAGTCCAGGGGCATCGGGGTGAATCTGTCAGGCGTCAGCCGGGAACTTCGCGCCGGTGTTGCTGTGGCACCGGTACCCGTTGGGGTTCTTGTGGAGGTACTGCTGGTGGTGGGCCTCGGCGTAGTAGAACGTGGTGGCGGGGGCGATTTCGGTGGTGATGTCGCCGTAGCCGAGGGGCTTGATGACCGGGGCGTAGAGGTCGCGGGTGCGTTCGGCCTCGGCGCGCTGGGCGTCGGTGGTGTAGTACACGGCCGAGCGGTACTGCGAACCGAGGTCGTTGCCCTGGCGCATGCCCTGTGTCGGGTCGTGGGTCTCCCAGAAGACCTTCAGCAGGTCGGTGAAGGTGGTCTTGGTCGGGTCGTACACGACCCGGACGGCCTCGGTCTGGCCGGTCCGGCCGGTGCAAACCTCTTCGTACGTCGGGTTCGGGGTGTAACCGCCCGCGTAGCCGACGGCGGTGGTGTACACGCCGGGCTGCTGCCAGAAGATCTCCTCGGTGCCCCAGAAGCATCCGGTGCCGAACCAGACCTCCTCGAACCCCTCGGGCGCGGCGGCGGTCTGCGGCGTGTGCAGGACGATGTTCTCGTCCGGTACGGCGAAGCCCGGGGTAGCGCGGCCAGGCAGCGCGGCCTGCGGCTCGACCATGGCGGTATTGCGGGTGAAGAACGACATTCTCACGCCTCTCGCAGAGTGACTCTCATAGTCTCTCAACGCCCGATCTAAGGCGAACCTTCCCCACCCTCCTTACGGCGCGATGACGTCACGCGATCATCGCGGCGGTCCGGCGGCCGCGGGTCAGGCCGGTGGTCAGGGCGGCGTACGACGCGGCAAGGCGGCGTACTCCGTCGCGGAGTGCATCCGGGGGCAACGTGTACGGCAAGCGGATGAACGACTCCAGACCGCCGTCGGGTGAGAAGCGCGCTCCGGCTACCAGCAGTACGCCGTTCCGCTCCGCCAGCCCGACCAGACTCGACCCGACCGGCTCCGGCAGTTCGCACCACAACGACAGGCCGCCGCCCGGCAACCGGAACCGCCACGACGGCAGCTCCTCGGACACGGCCTCGGCCAGGGCGTCGCGCTGCCGGGTGATCGTCAGCCGGCGGTCCGGCAGCAGCGAATCGCGCTCGCGCAGCAGCCGCGCGACGACCAGTTGCTCCAGCACCGGCGCCCCGAGATCGAGCGAAGCGCGGGCGTCGAGCACCTGCGCGACCAGCGCCTCCGGCACCCGCATCCACCCGATCCGCAGGCCGCCCCAGAACAGCTTGCTCGCCGAACCGACCGTGATCACGCCTTCCGGGTGGTACGACGCGAACGGCGGCGGCATCTCCTGACCGTCCAGCGACAACCCGTACAGCGTCTCGTCGACGATCGCCAGCGTCCGGCTCCGCGCGAACGCCGTGGCCAGCCGTTTGCGATCCTCCGCGGCCATCAACCACCCGGTCGGATTCTGGAAGTCCACCACCATCCAGGCCGCCCGCGGCGCGGTCTGCCTAATAGTTGCCTCCAGCAACGGTAGGTCCCAGCCGCCCGGGCTCATCGGGGTCGCGACGATCCGGCAGCCGCTGTGCCGGATCGCGTCGACCGAGTTGGGATGCGTGGGGCTCTCGGTCAGCACCCGGTCGCCGATCTGGGTCATCGCCCGGATCGCGATCGAGGTCGCGGCCAGCGCGCCGGCGGTGATGATGATCTGGTCCGGCGAGGTCGGCAGCCCACGTTCGGCGTACACGGCCGCGACCTCCGCCCGCAGCTCCGGCAGGCCCTGCGGGTGGTAGCCGGGGGTGGCGAGCTGCGCCGGGAGCTCGTGCATGGCCGATGCGACGGCCGCGCTGATGCCCGGGATGGCGGCCGGTGCCGCCGCGGTGAAGTCGTAGTGCCCGTCGGTCTCGAACGTCGGCGCGTGGTGCCGGCTGAGCGCAGGCTGGACCCGGCCCGGGAGCGCGGTGACGCTGCCCGACCCGCGGCGGCTGATCAGGTACGCGCGGTCGCGCAGCTCCCGGTACGCCGACGCGACCGTCGTACGGCTCACTCCGAGGGCATCGGTCAGCTCGCGCTCACTCGGCAGCCGCGAACCGGGCGTGATCCGGCCGTCCGCGATCAGCAACCGCAGTCGCTCGGCGAGCAACCGGTACGCCGGTCCAGTCCCGTCGGCCCAGGCGCCGAGCAGGGCGACGAGCGTGGTGGCCGGGAGGTATTGCCCCTTCATGCAGTCCACTATGACGCAATTGGCTATCGAATACCAGGCCACTTGCCCCTGACACTGGGGTATGTGACCGCCACCTCCGATGCCCCGCCGCGCCAGCTCGCGCTGATCAACCCGATCCAGCAGCTGAAAGCAGGCCACCTTCCGCGCCGCCTCGTGCAGTTGTACGTCGGGTTGACGCTGTACGGCGCCTCGATGGGCCTGATGATCCAGGGCAACCTCGGCCTGGACCCGTGGGACGTGTTCCACTCCGGCATCACCAAGCACATCCCGCTCAGCTTCGGCACCGTCGTGATCGCGGTCAGCTTCGTCGTACTGCTCGCCTGGATCCCGCTGCGCCAGTGGCCCGGCCTCGGCACGATCAGCAACGCCATCGTGATCGGCCTGGTCACCGACCTGACGTTGGCGACGGTCGACCGCCCGGACGCGCTCTGGCTCCGGATCGTCTTCATGCTGGCCGGCGTCGTCGTCAACGCGCTGGCCGGTGCGCTCTACATCGGCGCCCAGTTCGGCCCCGGCCCGCGCGACGGCCTGATGACGGGCCTGGTACGCCGTACCGGCCTGAGCGTCCGTCTGGTCCGAACGTCGATCGAACTCACCGTCCTCGCCACCGGCATCCTCCTCGGCGGCTCGATCGGTGTCGGCACCGTCGTCTATGCCCTCACGATCGGCCCGCTCGTCCATTTCCTGCTGCCGATCTTCACAGTCCGCCTGAAGTCCTGAGGTTCGGCCGGACCTCAGGACTTCAGGCCATCCGGCTCAGCCGGTGCGACGGGGGATGAGAGGGTGGCGTGGTGAGTACGTATCGGTTCTCGGCGCCGCTGTGGCAGTACCCGGGCGAGGGCAGCTGGTACTTCGTGACGGTCCCGGAGGACATCAGCGACGACATCACCGACCTGACCGCGGGGCGGCGCAAGGGGTTCGGGTCGGTGCGGGTGACGGTCACGGTCGGTGGCAGCACCTGGCAGACGTCGGTCTTCCCGAGCAAGACCGGCACCTATGTGCTCCCGGTGAAGAAGCCGGTCCGACTCGCCGAAAACCTGACCGAAGGCACCCCCGTCGACACCCGCCTGGCCCTCACCGACCTCTAGCCGGCACTGGTCGCTGCAAGGGTTGAGGGCTGGTACGACGAACGCCGCCGGGGTGAGCGGCGGCGTTCGTGGTGGTGCGTGTTGCGGGTCCGGCGGTGTTGGTCAGTTGCTGCGGCCGCTGTCCTTGGTGGACCTGCTCGCGCCCTGGCCGGTGCGTTGGGCGGCGGGGTCCTGGCGGCCGGCGTTGGCTGTTTTGGCGGCATCCTCCGCCGATGACGGCTGAGGCGGCGCGACGTCGCCGGCCGCGTGGGCGGCCAAGGCGGCTTGCTCTTTCGCTGCCAGTTGCTTGGGGTCCGTGACTGCCTGCTGTCCCTGAGGGTCTCCGCCGTTGGCCTGAGTGTTGCCTTCTGGGTCCTCGGCGATCCCGCTCCAGACCTCACCTCTGCCCGGCTGCTGCCCGGCCCGCACGGCGTGCTGTCCAGCGGCGTCGACCTGCGGCTGACCGCCTTCCCGGTCGCCCTGGCCTACCTGCTGCTCACCGCTCCCGGCAACGGGCGCCTGAGCGCCACCGCCCACCTGCTGCTCGCCACCAACCTGCGGGTCGTCACCGACCTGGGCACCTTCGGCAACTTGCGGGCCGTCGCCAACCTGCGCGCCTTCGGCGACCTGCGGGCCGTCACCGACCTGGGCACCCTCGGCGACCTGCGGGCCGTCGCCAACTTGCGCGCCTTCGGCAACTTGCGGGCCGTCGCCAACCTGCGCGCCCTCGGCGACCTGCGGGTCTTCGCCGGCCTGGGGGCCTTCGGCAACCTGCTGGCCTTCGGGGTTTTCGGCGAGTTGTTGCTGGTCGGCGCCGGGCTGTTGGGGGCCTTCGTCGGTTCGCACGATGGGGTGCTGGCCGACGTTGTGGAGGTTCGGGTCGAGCTGCTGGTTGGTCTGCTGGTTGACCTGCGGACCCGACTGCTGCACCTGGTTGTACAGCGCGCTCAGGTTGGCGTTCTCCTGCTGGATCTGCGCCATCCGGGTCTCGATCAGCTGCTTGATCTCGCTCTGCAGCCGCTGGAACTCGGCCATGGCCTGGACCAGCGCCTGCTCGGTCTCCCCAAGGCCGCTCGTTCCGATCTGCTGCGCCGTAGCCGCAAGCTGCTGCACCGCGGACACCGGTCCTGCCCCCTGCTGCAACTGCTGCCCCTGGAGCCGCTGCCCTTGCACCTGCTGCCCCTGCTGACCTTGCAGCTGCTGGCCCTGCCCCTGCCCCTGCAGTTGCTGACCAGGCGCCTGCTGCCCCTGTTGCCGCGCCCCGTACACCTCGGGTCTGAAGACCTGCTCCATCCGGCCCTGGACCGTGTTCGCGATCTGGGTCCTGGTCATGGACGGGTCGTTCCCGATCGCCAGCCTGACGTTCGGGTCGGCGTTCTTGGCTTCCTTGACGGCCAGGACCATCGCGGCCTTGACCATCTTCCTGCCGTGCCGCACGTCCCGCCAGCGAGAGACCCCTCTGGCTGCTTGGCGGAGCGGGTTCCTCGTCGGGGCCTGCTGGCGCTGGGTCCGCAGCATCCGGTTGGTCGCAGCCTGGCCCTGCCGCTGCGCGACGTCGGCGAACTGCGGCCCACCGTTCTGCGCGTTGACGGCCGTCTGCGCCAGCCGCTGCAGGTGCGACGGCGTCATCCGGGAGCTGCCGATGCGAGCCAGGACGTCTCTGTCCCAGTTCTTCACGTCGCGGGCGGCCAGCGCGTAGCCGGCCTTCATCGTCTTGGTGCCGCGTGACCTGGCACGCCAGCGGGAGATCCGCCCCTGGCGGGGTTCCGAGGAGGGCTCGCTCATCAGGTCTCCTAGTCGATGTACACGGCGTAGTTGACCCCGACAGACGTCGTCAGCGGGTCCTTGCTGGGCTTGTTGCTGTACAGGTGGATCTGGGCGCCCGGGCGCAGCCAGACCGCCAGGTGCCGGCGGCCGGTCCCGGCGCCGGGCTCCCACTCGTCGGCGAATGTGACGCTGCTCTCGTCACCGACGTAGTCGGGCTGCCCCCAATGCCTGGTGGCGAGCATGAGGTGGGCCGGCCAGTGCTCGTCCAGCCCGGCCTCGGCGGCGGTGATGTCGTCCGGACCGATCTCGTACGCCGACCAGCCGCTGTCCGGGCAGTCCGGGAACGCGAGCCCGTCGAACACGATCATCGTCGTGCCCCGCCGGGTGGTGAAACCCCAGGAGACCATCTCGGCGCCGATGACTTCGCCGGCCTCCAGCGGCCACGGCTGCCAGGACGTCCGGCCCATCACGCGCTGCACCAAGGCGCGCACAACCTCCGGACCGGCGTCGTCGCCGTCCGGACCGGCGATCACGCCCCAGTCCAGGATCTCGGCGAGGTCCGCCATCGCCAGGTCGTCCTGGTCGAGCGGCCTGTCCTGCGTCTTCATCCGGCCCCGTCGTCCTTCCTCTCGGTCCCCGGCGGCAACCACTGACCGCAACCGTAGGCGGCGAAGTGGGTCATTCGCCAGCCAGTACGACGCGGCTGTGGACAACCTGGATCCCTCCGATCGTCTCAGCTCCGGGCGGCATGCACGGCCGGATCAGACCAGGCCGTACGCTGGTCCGGTGAACACGGAACACCACTACGGCTTCGAGACGCTCGCGATCCACGCCGGAAACGAGCCTGACCCGACCACCGGTTCGGTGGTCCCGCCGATCTATGCCACCAGCACCTATAAGCAGGACGGCGTCGGCGGGCTGCGCAACGGCTACGAGTACTCCCGGTCGGCGAACCCGACCCGGACGGCGCTCGAGGAGTGTCTGGCCGCGATCGAGGCGGGCAGCCGCGGGTTCGCGTTCGCCAGCGGGCTGGCCGCCGAGGACACGCTGATCCGGTCGTTGTGCGTGCCCGGTGACCACGTGGTGTTCCCCGACGACGCGTACGGCGGCACGTTCCGGCTGTTCTCCAAGGTGCTCGGCAACTGGGGCGTCGAGATGACGCCGGCCGCGGTCACCCACCCGGAGGCGATCCGCGCCGCGATCCAGCCGGGCAAGACCAAGGTGGTCTGGCTCGAGACCCCCACCAACCCGTTGCTGAACGTCGCCGACATCGCCATCGTCGCCCAGATCGCGCACGACGCCGGTGCGCTGCTGGTGGTCGACAACACGTTCGCCTCGCCGTACCTGCAGCAGCCGCTGGAGCTCGGCGCCGACGTGGTCGTCCACTCGACCACGAAGTACATGGGCGGGCACTCGGACGTGGTCGGCGGTGCGCTCATCGTCCGCGACGCCGAGCTGGCCGAGAAGATCGCCTTCCACCAGAACGCGATCGGCGCGGTCGCCGGGCCGTTCGACTCGTGGCTGGTGCTGCGCGGCATCAAGACGCTCGGCGTCCGGATGGACCGGCACAGCGACAACGCCGAGAAGGTCGTGGAGTTCCTGCAGCGGCACAACTCCGTCAGCCAGGTGCTGTATCCCGGGATCGACGGGCACCCGGGCCACGAGACCGCCGCCAAGCAGATGAAGCGGTACGGCGGGATCGTCAGCTTCCGCGTCACCGGTGGCGAGAAGCAGGCGCTGGACATCTGCAACAAGGCCGAGGTCTTCACGCTGGGCGAGTCCCTGGGCGGCGTCGAATCGCTGATCGAGCACCCGGGCAAGATGACCCATGCCTCGGTCGCCGGCACCCCGCTGGAGGTGCCCGCCGACCTGATCCGCCTGAGCGTCGGCATCGAGACCATCGACGACCTGCTCCAGGACCTCGACCACGCGCTGTCCTGATCGGTGATTCGTGAGTCTGGTTGTTGCGGTTGATTTCGGGTCGACGTTCACGAAGGCGGTTGCGGTCGATGTCGGCTCGGGCGAGTTGGTGGCCCGGGCCGAGCACCGTACGACGATCGACACCGACGTGATGGACGGCTGGAACGCCTGCCGGATCGTGCTCGAGGAAGCCGATCGTGGCGTCAAGAAGGCCGAGGTGCTGGCCTGTTCGAGTGCGGGCGGCGGGCTGCGGATCGGTGTCGTGGGCAACGAGGAGCTCGTCACCGCGGAGGCTGGTAAGCGGGTCGCGTTGTCCAGCGGCGGCCGGGTGGTTGCCGTCGTCAACGGTGGGCTGACGGCAACTGGTCAGAAGGAGCTGCGCAAGGACCGCCCGGACGTCGTGCTGCTGCTCGGCGGGACCGACGGCGGCAACTCGGCGGTGCTGCTGAAGGCGGCCGAGACGCTGGCGAAGTACAGCTGGCGGAAACCGGTCGTTGTCGCGGGCAACGTCGACGCGCAGGCCGAGATCCGCGAGCTCCTGAGCAACGCCGCCGTACCGCACGTGCTCGCCGGCAACGTCGTACCCGAGATCGGCGTGTTCGCGCCGGACAGCGCCCGGGCCGCGATCCGCGAGATGTTCCTCGCGCACGTGATCGGCGGCAAGAACCTGTCTCGCGATCCGTCGTTCGCGAGCATGATCCGCGCGGCGACGCCGGACGTCGTACTGCGCGGCGTCGAGGTAGTGGCGGGATTGCACGGCGACGTCGCGGTCGTGGACATCGGCGGCGCGACCACCGACGTGCACTCGGTGATCGAGCTCGACCCCGAGGACGCGAACCTCGGCCGCGAGGTGGTCGCCACCCACCCGGTCACCCGGACCGTCGAAGGCGATCTCGGGATGCGCTGGAGCGCCGTACCGGTCGTTGCCGCGGGCGCCGAGGCCGGGCTGATCGCGAACGTGGACGAAGTACGAGCTGCCGCCGAACGCCGGCACGACGATCCGTCGTACCTGCCCGACAGCGAGACCGAGAGAACGTACGACGAAACGCTGGCGAGCATCGCCGCGACGGTCGCGCTCCGGCGGCACGCGGGACGGCAGCGGATCGTGTTCGGGCCCGGCGGGCGGGTGATCGAGCGATCGGGGAAGGACCTGCGCGAGGTGGACCTGCTGGTCGGGTCCGGGGGAGTACTGCGGCACAACCCGCCGGAGGTCGCGGCCCGGATCCTGGGCTCGATCGGGACGAACGCGCAGGAGGAGGGCTGGCTCGTCCCACAGCGGGCGGAGGTCTGCGTCGACGCGGACTACGTGCTGGCAGCCGTCGGTCTGCTCGCGGACGACGAGCCGAAGGCGGCGGAGGGGCTGGCCGCGCACATTCATGGAACCGGCACCAGCGGGCACTAGTCTCAGCAGCAACCGAGCTGCGGAGGGTTTGATGAGCGAGGCGGGGCGGGACGACCAGGCGGGGTCCGAGACGCACGAGGAGGAGAGCCCGGTCGCGGACAACCAGGTCCTGGACGAGGCGGGCGGGTCGGAGCAGCTTCCTGCGGACGTGGCGCCGGTCGACGACGCCGGTGTGACGCGCGGGATGTACATCGCCAGCACGTGGGCCTGGCGGTTCCTCGTGATCGTGGCGGCCGGGGTCGTGATCGGGTACGGCATCCGGTACCTGTCCGAGGTCTTCGTACCGATAACCGTCGGCGTACTGCTGACCGCTCTGCTCGTGCCCGTCACCAACGGCCTGCAGAAGCTTCGCCTCCCACGCGGGGCCGCGGCCGGGGTGACCGTGATCGCCACCGTCGTGCTGGTCGCCGGGCTCCTCACGCTGGTCGGCACCCAGATCGCGGGCCAGTTCGACAGCCTGTCGACCCAGGTCGGCGAAGGCGTGCAGAAGCTGCGCGAGCTCGGCCGGATCAACTTCGGGCTCACCGATCAGGACGTCACCAACGCGATCAAGACGCTCCGCGAACAGATCACCTCCGGCGGCGCGCTCGGCCAGCAGGCCGCAGCGGTGGGTACGACGGCCACGCATGTGGTCGCGGGCCTGTTCATCTCGTTGTTCTGCTTGTTCTTCTTCCTCTACCAGGGCAATCAGATCTGGGCGTGGCTGGTCCGGCTGTTCCCGCGCCGGGCCCGCGACAAGGCGGACTCCTCGGGCCGGCGGGCGTGGGTCTCGCTGACCGCGTTCGTCCGCGCGACGATCATGGTCGCCGCCGTGGATGCGATCGGCATCTCGCTCGGCGCCGCGATCCTCGGGCTGCCGCTGGTGAGCGCGATCGGCATCCTGGTGTTCGTCGGTGCGTTCGTCCCGGTGGTCGGCGCGCTGGTCAGCGGCGTGGTCGCCGTACTCGTCGCGCTGGTTGCCAAGGGCCCCATTGTGGCGATCGTGATGCTCGCGGTCGTCATCGGCGTACAGCAGCTGGAGGCCCACGTCCTGCAGCCGTTCCTCCTCGGCCGCGCGGTCAGCGTCCACCCGCTCGCCGTCATCCTGTCGATCGCCACCGGAGTAGTCGTCGCCGGCATCGTCGGCGCCCTGGTCGCCGTCCCCACCGCGGCCGTCCTGAACGCCATCGTCAACCACCTGGCCGGCAACGACGAAGACCCCGAACCCCCACGCCGCACCCTGGCCAGACGCCGGCCCCTCCCGACTCCTGCCGGGGACTAGCTCCCGCGCTCACCCTTCGCACGTTCCTGGTTGAGCGACGGCCCGCGCCGCGCAGCCGTGCCCTGCGTCTGGTTCGCGGGTCCGGATCCGGCCCGGGCCTGGCCCGCCTCCGTGACTCGCATCGCGGTGTCCATGTCGGGATGCGACGCGCGGGTCCGGATCTGCTCGGCCCAGTTGCCCAGGTCCTCCTTGAGTGCAGCGGTCTGCTCCGCGCTGAAGCCGTGCTCGGCGTACTTCGCGTCCGGGATCCGCGCGGCCTGGTCCAGCTGATAGGCGAAGCCGTCGCGGTCGATGCCCGACAGTTCACGCTCGTCGCCGAGCGCGAGCAGGTCGTCGCGAGAATACCGGCCGGACTGCACGGCGGCCTCGAGATCGATGAAGTGCTTGGCCTCGGCGCGGTCGTAGGCCGCACCGACCTTCGAGCCGACCGAGTCCTCGACCGAGAGCATCGGGCCGACCTCGGTCTCGACCGGCGGCCGGCTGCGGAAGTCGCGGCCGATATCGACCTGGGTGCTGCGGCCGTCCTTGCTCACGCTCAGCTTGGCGTGCTCGCCCGACTGCTCGAGCATGCCGACCTGGTAGCCCTCCTCGCGGTACGCCGACTGCAGCCGGTCCATCGTCTGGCCGAAGTTGCCCTGCCGGTCGGTGAACAGGTCGACGTCCTCCGGCGTCCGGACGCCGATCCCGTGCTCCTTGTAGGCCTGGCCGCCGGCGAGCGCGACCCGTCGTCGCGGATCGCGGAGAGACCGATACGGGCGACTTGAGCGTGTTCGGCGTCCATCACTGCCAGATCCCGCCCGCGCCGATCTGGGCGAGCTGCGGGAACGCGGTGTGCCACCGCCGGACGCAGTACCGCGGCAGGTGGAGCTGCGGCCAGAGCTCGATCAGCAGGTCCTTGTTCACCAACCGGGTGAGCTGGTCGAGCGTGGAGGCCTCACTGAGCACCGTTTGGTACAGGTACTGACGGTCGTCAGGGTTGCCGAGGTCGTAGACACGCTGCGGGCCCCAGCCGACAGAGACCGGGATCTCGACCATCCCGGTCCGCGGGCCGGTCAGCTGGTCCAGCGAATCCGGCACGACGTAGGGGATCCGGGAGGCGTAGGAGTCTCCGGGCTGGGTCCGGCGCGGCTCGTTCATTCGCCCATCTTCTCTGATGGCCGGTCCAGTCGCTCGGCCCATTGCTCCGCCGTACGTCGGATTCGCGCGATCAGCTCGGCTGAGGCGCCGTACCACTGGAACCCCGCGTCCGGCAGCCGACTGCTCGCGCGTAGCTGGCCGGCGAGCATCGTCCGGTCCAGTGGCGTGACCTCACGCTGATCGGCGAGCGCCAGGAGCGCGTCGGTGCTGTAGCGATCGCTGTCGAGCACGGCCTGTACGTCGATGAGGTCGCGGGGCTCGAGGCGTGAGTACACAGCTCCCACCTTGCTGCCGATCGCATCCGCCTCGGAGAGCACCGGTCCAAGGCTGGTGATCGTCGGCGGGAGCAACCGGTGGTCGACGGCCAGGTCCGCTTTGGCGGCCGTATCGTCGTCAGTCACCACGAGCCGGGCGAACGTCGGGACCTGTCGGACGACCTCGACTTGCAGGCCGGCAGATCGGTAGGCGGTGACCAGGTGCTCGATGGCTTCGGCGAAGGTGTCGGGGTCGAGGTCGTTGGTGAACAGGTCGATGTCGTCGGACTCCCGGTTGCCGAAGCCGTGCACCTGGAGGGCATAGCCGCCGGCTAGCACGAAGCCGTGGTCGGCCAGGGCTTGCAGGCCGAGAGTGGCCATCCGAGTCTGGAGCGGGTTCATGGAGTCAGTCTGCCCAAGTGGTCGCCGGACAACGGAAGACGCCGCCGAGGCAGGCTCGGCGGCGTCTTGTTGGTTGCGTTGGGTCAGCGCTTGATGCCTGAGCCCTTGTCGGTGCTCTTGTTGAGGCTGGGGTTCGTCTGCTCACCCTGCCCGCTGGTCTGCGGCTGCGCCGGGGCGGAGACAGCCTGGCCGGCCGGGGCGACGCCGCTGAGGGCGCGCATCGCGACCTGCTGAGCCTCGTGGGTCTGGGCGTCCACCTGGGACTGGGACTGCTGGGCCATGCCCTGCAGGATCTCGTTCCGGGCTTCCATGGTGGGAGCGTTCATGGCCGCGCTGAAACGCTGAGCCATCTCCGCCCGGTCCTTGGCAGTGAAGTTGTTCGACTGCAGGCTCGGATCGTGCCGGCCGGCGTTGAAGCTCGCCAGCGTGCTCTCGGCCTTGATCATGGTGTTGTTGAACTTGCCCTCGAACCACCGCCCGACCTTGCCAGGCGCCGCACGTACGGCGTCCCGGGCGTCGCGAGCACCGCCGACAACCGCGTCCCGGGTGTTCCGAGCGCCATCCGCGATGTTCTGGCCCGTCTGGTTCAGACGGTCGGCACCGGTCTGCCATGCCTGGTCGAGCCGGACCTGCCCGCGCTGGGCCATGTCGACAACCCGGTCCCGGCCCTCCTGGTAGGCGCCGGCGATCTGCTGGCCCGTCTCGGTCACGCGGTCCACGCCACGGTTGTACGCGCCGGCAACCTGCTGTCCGACCTGCTGACCAACCTCGGTAGCGCGGTCCACTCCGCGGTTGTAGGCGCCGGCAACCTGCTGACCGACCTCGGTGGCCCGATCCCGTACGTCGCGCGCACCTTGCACGGCCATGTCCCGCGCACCCTGATAGGTATTCGTGGCGCCTTGTACCGCGGCGTCGCGGTACTCCCGGGCCTGGGTGGCCAGGGTCTGCGCCGCCTCGCTGATCCGCTGCTGGGTGTTGTCGTAGGTGAGGTGAACCCGGGCGACGGCGCCGCGGTACGCGTTGGCGATCCGGTCCCGCATCGGGTCAGTGTTCGCCGCCCGCATCAGGTTCGCCTGCTGGCGGTCGTCGAGGCTGATGAAGTTGACCGCCGCCTGCCGCTGGTCCGGCGTCATACCCACGAAGGCGGTGAGGTTCTGCTGCTGCTCCTGAGACAGGTTGGCGAACCATCCACCTGGCCCCTCAGTTGGTGTCGTCATTGCGTCTCCTAGTTGATGTAGATCGCGTAGCTGACACCAACTGCGCTGGTCAGCGGGTCGCGGGTCGGCTTGGTGCTGAACAGACGGAAGTGCGCGCCGGGCAGGGTCCAGGCGGCCAGGTGGCGCTTGTCGGCCCCCGCTCCCGGAGCCCAGTCGTCGAGGAAGCCCGGCATGTTGTCGTCACCGACGTACGCCGGCTCGCCGAAGTACTTGGTCGCCAGCGCGAGGTGGTCGCCCCAATGGGCGTCCAGCCCGGCCTCGGCCTCGGCGATGTCGCCCGGGCCGATCTCGTACGCGCACCAGCCGCTGTTCTGGGCATCGGCGAACGCGAGGCCGGGGAACACGATGATCGTGCTCTTGCGCTTGGTGGTGAAGCCCCACGAAGCCAGCACCGGGTCGATCTGCTCACCCGCGGCGAGCGGCCAGGGCTGCCAGTCGGTGGCGGCGGTGACCCGCTGCACGATCGCCCGGACGACCTCCGGTCCGCTCTCGTCGTTGTTCGGTCCGGCGATCGCCGACCAGTCGGTGACCTCGGCGAAGTCGGCGAAGGCCCGGTCGTCCTCGTCGAGTGGCCTGTCCTGCGTTTTCATTCCGGGCTTGTTCCTTCCGTCGGTGCTCAAGCCGTCGTCGGCAGAAACCGTACGGCGGTGTAGGGGTCATGGAATGTGCTGAAAACCAAGGCGTTTCCGGTCTGATCCGGTCCTCAGCGCTCGGGGCGTTGCGGACCGGTTGCCCGCTGGTTCTGCGCGTGGCTGCCGGGCGTCGAACGTGCTCCGGTGTTGTCCGCGGCGCGGGCCGGGCCAGGTGGGCGCAACCCCGCTTGGATTCCCGGGTCCAGCCCGATCGGCGGCGCGGCGGCCGGACCTCCCGCGGCGGCGAGACGTGCGTGCCGGTCCTGGGTCATCGAACCCTGCGAGACGCTGCTGTCGGGCCCGGTGGGAGCCGGGGTGCCGGCGTTCGCGTACAGGTCGTCCCGTTGCTGGGTTCTGGCGTCGTTTGCAGGCCTCATGTCCCCTCCTCGTTGAGGTAGACCGTGTAGTTGATTCCGACCGACACCGAAACGCGGGTCGGCTTGTTGCTGTACAGATGGATCTCGGCGCCGGGCGGCGTCCACACGGCCAGGTGCCGTCGGTCGGCGCCCGCACCGGGCGACCAGTCGTCGACGAATCCGGCCTTGCTCTCCACTCCGACGTACGCGGGCTGTCCCCAGTGCCGGCAGGCGAGGTCGAATTTCTCCGGCCAGTGTTCGTCGAGCCCCGCGGCCGCGGCCTTGACGTCCGCGGGCTCGAGCGCGAACGCGACCCAGCCGCTGAACGGGCTGTGCGGCAGCACCTGGTCGTCGTACACCGCGAGCTCGGTCTTGCGGCGGGTCAGGAACCCCCAGCCGTCGAGCTGCTCGTCGATGACCGTCCGGCGGTTGATCGGCCAGGGCTTCCAGCTGGTCGCGGACTTGACCCGGCGGATCAGCCGGCGCACCGGAACCGGGCCGGTGCTGCCCGTCTGCGGGCCACCGAGGCGTCGCCAGTCGCGGACCTCGGCGAGGTCCGCCATCGCACGGTCGTCGTCGTCCAACGGCCGGTCAAGAGTCTTCATCCGTGAAAGCTTTCCTGTCCTCGCGGTACGTCACACTCTGCAGTCGAAGCTACGGCCCCGGTGGGGTCAGGCGGCGCGTTCGTCTCGTGTCCGGCACAAGAACAGCCGCCCTGGGAAGCTTCCCAGGGCGGCTGTCGGGTAGGTCAACGGGAGTTTGGTCTCAGTGCGATAAACCTCAGTGCATCGCCGCGGCGGCGGAGGACTCGAGCGACTCCTCGCCCTCGCCCTCGGTCTTCGGGCTGTCGTTGCGGCCGGCCAGCCGCTGCTCCGGCGTGATGATCGCCAGGATCAGCGCGATCGCCAGGAACGGCAGGGAGACCAGGAACACGTCGTCCATCGCGTCGACCAGCCCGTGCAGCGCGAAGCCCTTCAGAGGCTCCTTCAGCGAGTGCAGCGCCTGGACGCTGTTGGCCGCCTTGGCCAGCCCGTCCACCATCGACTGCGTGGCGTTCGGGATGATGTCGCCCAGGTGGTCCTTCAGCCGGCTGGTCAGTACGGCGCCGTAGACCGCAGTACCGATCGCGCCACCCATCGAGCGGAAGAACGTCATCGTCGAGGTCGCGCTGCCCATGTGCTGCCGGGGAACGCTGTTCTGCGCGGCGGTGACGGTGATCTGCATCGACAGACCCAGACCGGCGCCCATCACGAACATGTAGATCGCCAGCTGCCAGTACGGCGTGGTCAGGCTCAGCGTGGACAGCAGCACCATCGCGCCGCCGACCAGGACCGCGGAGATGATCGGGAAGTGCTTGTACCGCCCGCTCTTGCTCATCATCTGGCCGCTCGGGATCGACGCGGAGAAGATACCGACGATCATCGGCAGCAACGCCAGGCCGGAGCGGGTCGGCGACAGGTCCTTGACCGCCTGCAGGTACAGCGGCAGGAAGATCAGCGCACCGAACATCGCGAACCCGAGCAGGAACGCGTACCCGGCGTACCCGGAGAAGATCCGGCCCTTGAAGAGGTCCATCGGGATGATCGGCTCGGCCACCCGCAGCTCGATGACGACGAACGCGACGGCGAGTACGACGGCGCCGATCAGCAGCGCCAGCGTGGTCCCGTTGCCCCAGCCGTTGGACGGGCCGCTCCAGGAGACGGCCAGCAGCAGGGAGGTGACGGCCGCGGCGACCGTGGAGGCGCCGAGGTAGTCGATCTTGTGCGAACGCTTCACGTGCGGCAGCTTGAGCACGGCGGCAACGATGCCCAGGGCAACGAGGCCGATCGGCACGTTGATCCAGAAGATCCAGCGCCAGCCCGGACCGTCGGTGAGCAGACCGCCGAGCAGCGGGCCGGCCACCGAGGACAGACCGAAGACGGCACCGAAGTACCCCATGTACTTACCGCGCTCGCGCGGCGGGATCACGTCGCCGATGGTGGCGAACGCCAGTGACATCAGACCGCCGGCGCCCAGACCCTGGACGGCGCGGAAGCCGATCAGCTGCTCGATGTTCTGCGACAGCGCGGACAGCACCGAGCCGCCGAGGAAGGTGACGATCGCCGCGATGAACAGCGGGCGGCGCCCGTAGAGGTCGGAGATCTTGCCCCACAGCGGGGTCGAGGCGGTCGAGGTCAGCAGGTACGCCGTGACCACCCAGGACAGCTTGTCGAGGCTGTTGAACTCGCTGACGATCCGGGGCAGCGCCGTACCGACGATGCTCTGGTCCAGGGCAGCCAGGAACATGCCGGCCATCAGTCCGCCGAGGATGACCAGGATCTGCTTGTGGGACAGGTAGTTGGGGCCGCCGTCCGAAGTATTTGAGGCTCCGCCGGCGGTGGCGGGCTCTGTGGTGCTCATCTGGTGCTCTCCAGGTTCTTGTCGGTGTTCTCGCGGCTGACGGGATCGCCGTCGGTCGCGGAGTCTTTGTCGGTACTGCGCTC
This sequence comes from Kribbella sp. NBC_00709, assembly GCF_036226565.1. Lineage (GTDB taxonomy): Bacteria > Actinomycetota > Actinomycetes > Propionibacteriales > Kribbellaceae > Kribbella. The sequence continues at coordinate 1,288,973 of NZ_CP108996.1, read as the reverse complement.
GGCCCGGGCTGGTCGTGGAGCCACTGCGGCCCACCCCTTCTCGGCCCAGGCGGCGCTGGTCGGTACTTCGGTATGGGCGGCGACGCCGTCCGCGAAGCGGGTCATCAGCCGCTCGAAGGTCTGCACGTCCTCTTCGGACCAGCCCTCCATCGCGGCGCTCAGCAGCTCCATCCGGTGCCGGGCACTGGCTTCCCACTGCTCGACGCCCTGATCGGTCAGCTCGACCCGGAAGGCGCGACCGTCGTCGGGGTCGGGGGAGCGGCGGACCAGGCCCAGCTGCTCCAGCGACCGGACGTGCCGGCTCGTGGTCGAGGCGTCCAGCTCCAGCCGCGCGGCCAGGTCGGACAGTCGCAGTGCGCCGTTGCACCGCAACGCGAACATCACGACGTGCGCGCTGTGGTCGATCGTGTCGCCGGGCTGCTTGGCCTTGAGTCGGCGTCCGATCCGGGTGAACGCGTGCATGACGCCCTCGATGGGGGTCTGCGGTGTGTACGCGTCGTTTACTTGCATGCTGCAAGCATATACATGCTTGCGTGATACACGCAAATGAGTTTCCAAGTTCTTCAAGTGAGCCGCCACTTATTTGCTCTCGGTCGCCGAATGGTCACTGTCCGCAGCGAAGCTGAATCCCCTTCGCTCTTTCGACGGTCGATCGGGGTGTTTTGTGACGCGGAGTGCTCAAAGTGGGGCTGGCACTACCTTCGGTGGTCGGTCCAGCACCCTGGCTCGGCCCTGCACCGGCGACAAGGCTGAGGTGGTGATCAAGCGCCGGTTGCTGGAGTTCGGAGTCATCTGCCTTGTCCTGACCTGGGTGCCGTGGGCGGTCCTCGGGCTGAGCGGGGCGAACGTGGACGAGGGCGCAGGGTCGCTCGTGTTCGCTCTTGCGGCGTCCGGTCCGTCGTTGGCCGCACTGGTGATGTGGCTCCGGCATCGGGAGCGGCGGAGGAGGGTCCACTGGTCCTGGCGGTGGCCAGTGGCTGCGGTCGGCCTCGGCGCCGTCGCTCCGTTCGCAGCCTGCGTGCTGTCCGGCCGCTTGCCCGAGCTGTCGGGTCACGCGTCGTCCGTCGTCGCGGGAGCCGGCGGGGTGCTCGGCGCGGCGGCGTACACGTTCCTGGCCGGGCCGGTCTCGGAGGAGTTCGGATGGCGCGGATACGTGCAGCCGCGGCTACGGCAGTACTACGGGCCGCTGGGGACCAGCCTTGTCCTCGGAGCGGCGTGGGGGCTGTGGCATGTGCCGCTGTACTTCCTGCCGGGCACGGGACAGCACGACGACGGGCTGTTCACCGAGCAGGGGCTGACGTTCTTCCTGGGGTTGTTCCCACTGACCTACCTGATGCTGTTCGTCACCGAACGCCTCCGGGGCGGCGTGCCGGCGGCCATCCTCGTGCACGCGGCGTGGAATCTGACCGAGGAGCTGGTCCCGCCGCTCGGGCATGCTGTCTGGTTGGAGCTGCTGGTGATGACGGCTACGGCGGTCGCTGTCGGCTCTTACTGGCGGCGTACGTTGCCCGCAACGGTTCGATGACGACAGGAAGGTGCCGGGATGGCACAGGTAGCGGTGGTGACCGGTGGTGGGTCCGGACTCGGGCGCGAGATGGCGCTGGCTCTTGCGGCAGCCGGGTACGACGTATGGGTGACGGGGCGCACGGAAGAGAAGCTGCGGGAGACGGTCGAGCTCGGCGGAGGTCGGGTGGATGCCGCAGTACTGGATGTGGCTGATGGGGTTGCGGTGCGGGAGTTCTTCGGGGGGCTCCAGCGGGTTGACGTGTTGGTGAACAACGCGGGGACCGGGTCGCCGGCGGCCGGGGTGCAGGACGTGCGGGAGGAGGACTGGCGGCGGGTGGTCGACACCAACCTGACCGGTTCGTTCCTGTGTGCGCAGGCGGCGTTCGACCTGATGCTGCGGCAGGAGCCGAAGGGCGGGCGGATCATCAACAACGGGTCGATCTCGGCGCACGTACCGCGGCCGCAGGGGATCGCGTACACCGCCAGCAAGCACGCCATCACCGGCCTGACCAAGGGACTGGAGCTGGAAGGCCGGGCGCACGGCATCACCGCCTGCCAGATCGACATCGGGAACGCCGCGACCGCGATGACCGCGCGGATGGAGCAGGGCGTGCTCCAGCCGGACGGTTCGATCGCGGTCGAGCCGACGTTCGACCCGAAGATCGTCGCGGACTTCGTGGTCCGGATCGCGCAACTGCCGACGACGGTCGCCGTACCGACCCTGACCGTGATGGCCGCCGGCATGCCGTATGTCGGCCGCGGTTGACCTCCAGCGTTGTCGAGGTTCTAGCGTCGCTGGATGGAGCCGCTCAAATCGACAAGAAAAGTGTCGGGAGGTCCGTCTAGTGTCGGGCAGGTGAGTGAGCAGCGGGAGTCCTTGGTCCATGTCCGCGACCTGCGGAAGTCGTACGGCGACTTCGAAGCGGTCCGCGGGATCGACCTGGACGTGTGGCGAGGCGAGGCGTTCGGCTTCCTCGGGCCGAACGGCGCGGGCAAGTCATCGACCATGCGGATGATCGGCGCGGTCTCCCCGACCAGCGGCGGCACCCTGCGGATCCTCGGTCTCGACCCGGCCACCGACGGCCCGGCGATCCGGGCCCGCCTGGGCGTCTGCCCGCAGGACGACACCCTGGACACCGAGCTGACCGTCCGGGAGAACCTGACGATCTACGGGCGGTACTTCGGTCTCAGCCGGGCCGAGTGCCGCGAGCGTGCGGACGAGCTGCTCGAGTTCGTCGCGCTGACCGAGAAGGCGAAGGTCAAGGTCGACGAGCTGTCCGGCGGGATGAAGCGCCGGCTGACGATCGCCCGGTCGCTGGTCAGCAAGCCCGACCTGCTGCTCCTCGACGAGCCGACCACCGGCCTCGACCCGCAGGCCCGGCACCTGTTGTGGGACAAGCTGTTCCGGCTCAAACAGGCCGGCGTGACGCTGATCATCACCACCCACTACATGGACGAGGCCGAGCAGCTCTGCGACCGGCTCGTGGTGATGGACGGCGGTCTGATCGCGGCCGAGGGTTCGCCGGCCGAGCTGATCCGGGACTACTCGACCCGCGAGGTGACCGAGCTGCGGTTCGGGCCGGACGTGATGCTCGCCGATCACGACGCCCTGGCCGGCAAGGTCGAGGATCTTGCCCAGCGCATCGAAGTGCTGCCGGACCGCCTGCTGCTCTACACCGACGACGGCGAGCGCGCGGTCGCCGCGGTGCACGAGCGCGGTCTGGAACCAGCGGCCGTTCTGGTGCGGCGCTCCACTCTGGAGGACGTGTTCCTTCGCCTGACCGGCCGGACGTTGGTGGACTGATGGTACTTGCCGTTGAGAACGGTCGCCGGATGTTCGACTACTGGCTGACCGTCTACAAGCGGACCTGGAAGGGCACGATGATCAGCAGCTTCCTGCTGCCGATGCTCTACCTGGCCGCGATGGGGATCGGACTCGGCTCGTTCGTGGACAGCAACGGGACCGGCGCGCTCGGTGGCGTCAGCTATCTGCAGTTCATCGCGCCGGGGCTGCTGGCCTCGACCGCGGTGCAGATCGCGGTCGGCGAGTCGACGTATCCGGTGTTGTCCGGGCTGAAGTGGCAGAAGTTCTACCACTCGATGATCGCGACACCGCTGCGGCCGGCGGACGTGGTCTACGGGCAGCTCGCGTTCATCGCGTTCCGGGTGTTGAGCTCGTGTGCGGTGTTCCTGGTGATCATCGCGTTGTTCGGCGGGCTGAAGTCGCCGCTCGCGGTGCTCGGGCTGCCGGTCGCGCTGCTCGTCGGGATGGCGGTCGCCGGCCCGATCGCGGCGTACGCGACGACCCTGGAGAACGACGCGGGCTTCGCGATGGTCTTCCGCTTCGGCGTGGTCCCTGCGTTCCTGTTCTCCGGAGCGTTCTTCCCGGTCTCACAACTGCCCAACTGGATCGAGTGGCTGGCCTACGTCAGCCCGCTGTGGCACGCGGTCGACCTGTGCCGCAACCTGAGCCTCGGCACGGTGAACCCGTGGCTGGCGCTCGTCAACGTCGTCTATCTGCTGGCCTGGTTCATCGCCGGCACCTGGCTCGCCGTCCGCGGCTTCACCAAGAAACTGGTCGGCTGATGGCAACCATCGCTGCACGCGTAGTCCCCGTCCCGGTCCGGCTCGGGGGCGGTCGGCACATCGTCGAGCGGAACTTCCTGCTCTACCGGCGGTCGTGGGTCGTGTTCCTGTCCGGGTTCTTCGAGCCGGTGTTCTACCTGCTGTCGATCGGCATCGGCGTGGCCCACCTGGTCGGTGACTTCACGCTGTCGGACGGGACCAAGATCGCGTACGCCGCGTTCGTCGCGCCCGCGATGCTGGCCAGCTCGGCGATGAACGGTGCGATCTTCGACTCGACGTACAACATCTTCTTCCGGATGAAGTACGCCAAGCTCTACGACTCGATGCTCGCGACGCCGCTGCGGCCGTGGGACGTGGCGACCGGCGAGATCACCTGGGCGCTGCTGCGCGGGGCGATCTATTCGGCCATGTTCGTCCTGGTGATGCTGATCATGGGCCTGGTCTCGTCGTGGTGGGCGCTGCTCGCGCTGCCGGCCTCGGTGCTGATCGGGTTCGCGTTCGCGGGCGCGGGGATGGCGCTGACCACGTTCATGCGCAGCTGGCAGGACTTCGAGTTCGTGCAGCTGGCGATCATGCCGATGTTCCTGTTCTCCGCCACCTTCTACCCGGTCGAGACCTACCCCGGCGTGATCCGCTGGCTGGTCGAGATCACCCCGCTCTACCAGGGCGTCGTCCTCGAACGCGCCTTCACCACCGGCACCGTCGGCTGGTTCCTCGTCGTCCACGCCCTCTACCTGGCCGCCCTCGGCACCCTGGGCATGTACGTCGCTTCCCGGCGCCTCGGCAAACTCCTGCTGAAGTGACCGGAACGCCACGCATTCCCGAGCCGTCCGACCCGTTATGACGAACACCGACGAGCCGACCTTCCGGGAGCAGATCCGGACGCCCGAAGCCGACCTGTCCACCGCTGCTGGACAGTGACCATGACGGTGAGGGGGCCGAAGGTCGAGTTGCCTGGTGGGCCGTGGTCCTGGGTCGAGGGCTCGTTCGGGCGGCTGATCGAGCATTTCGGGATCGAGACGCTGCGCCGGCCCGCTGTCGTACCGGATGAGTTCGTCCCGGCCGGGTACGACGGCTCGGAGGCGGCTGCTCGTGAGGTCTGCTCGGCCGTGTCCGAACGGATGGGTGTCTCGTCCGAGCGGATTCACTTCAGCTTCCAGTTGGAGACCGTGACCGAGGCGGCCGAGCTGCTCGGGTCGGCGATGCTCGACGTCTACGTCGATCCGGACCACCCGTTCTCGCGGGGATCGTCGCCGGCTGATCTCGCCGCCGTGCGGACCCACTCGGACCGGCTCGGTACGGCGTCGTTCGAGCAGGTCGACCGGCTCATCGAGTCTGAGCTGACGAGCCCGGGCACGAACATGGTGCCGTTGGTGCAGCGGTTGGGGGCCGGCGAGTTCGGCGCCGAGGTAGTGCGTTGCCTGCTGATCGCGTCCGGATCCGATCCGGAGCGCCGAGCCGAACGCGCTCGCGCCGCCAACGAGTCCGACGACGGACGCCAGGGATCGGCCGCAGGTCGTTGGGTCGACCTGGCAGCTGAGTGTCCTGGCATCGAGCCGATCGCCGGGCAATCCGCAGTGCTGCTCCGGTCCGATGTCATCGCCGACCCGACGAAGCTGCTGGCCGTGGTCTCCCACGAGTTGGGCCACGAACTTCTGTCCCGGGCGGAGCTGCCGTGGGCCGCCGGTCCGCTCGAGGAGCCGCTGACCGATCTGTGTGCGCTGCTCCACGGGTTCGGCATCGCCCTCGTCAACGCCGCCGTCGACGAGACGACGCTCGACGACGAATGGGTCCACACCTCGGGCTACCTCGGTGAGCACGCCGTCGCCGAGGCTCTTGCTCTGTATCGCTTCCGGCAGCATCAGCTGGTCCGGGACGGGCCGCTCGTCCCCGCCTGGCATCAGGCCCTCGATCCCGAACCACGGGCCTGCTTCCATGCCCGGCTGGACGAGTTGATCGGTGGTCCGCCGACTGTGTCGGGTTGGTGATCCAGCCGCAACATTGCCGGTGGAACGGCGACCCACGCGGCCGCGTCACTTCGGTATGAATCTGATCGGTGCGTGGCGGCGCCGGCAACTGGACCGGGAGCTGCTGTACGGGCCGAAGGTCATGCTGCCTGGGGGACCCGAACAATGGATCGAGGACTCGCTCGACTGGCTGACCGAGCGGTTCGGGATCGAGCCGCTCCGCCGGCCGCCGGTGCTGCCGAGCAACTTCGTGCCCAGGGGGTACGACGGCTCGGAGCAGGCGGCCCGTGACCTCTGCCTGAAGGTCTGTGCCTGGATGGAGGTGCCCGACGACCGGATCCGGTTCACGTTCCGGATGAACGAGGTCCGCGCCGCCGCCCGGAGCGCCGCCGTCCACCGGCTCAACGCCGAGCAGCGCCCGGACATCGTCGCGGTCTCGGGGCTGCGGGCAACGATGACCATGGCCGAAGTCGATGCCCTGGCGGCTGCGGGATATGCGCCCGAGATCGGCGTACTCGCCGAGCGCGAACTCCAGGCCGAGCTGAAACGCAGTACGGCGATCGTCCAGGAAACAGACCCGGACCGGCGGGCCGAACTGTGCGCTAGTGCCGAGGCCGTCTGGTCGGCGTTGCCCGGCAGCGGATCGCGCGCCTGCTGGCTGGATCTGCGGACCGGCGGCTACGACGGTACTGCGGTGGTGCTGTCGGCCGATGCGCTCACCGACCCGGCTGCGGTGGTCGCCGCGACGGCACACGAACTCGGGCACGAGGTGCTCTGGGGGTATCACCTGATCGACCGGCAACGGCCGGATGCCGAGGCGGTGACCGACCTGTTCGCGGTGTTCCACGGGTTCGGGATCTTCCTGGCGAACCAGGCCGTCGAGCGGGTGCCGGGTCGACGTTCGACACTGCAGACGCTCGGCTACCTGGGGGAGCGCGGGGCGTCGGACGCATTGGCGGCGTACTGCTTCCGGCGGCACGAGTTGTGGCCGGCCTCGATGTTCCCGATGATGCCGACCGAGCTCGATCGGACGGTCCGGATCCGTACGTTCGCCCGGCTCGCGACGATGGTGAAGGACGCCGAGATCGCGTCGATCCAGGAGGGTGCGCCGCTCGCCTGAGTCGACCCGCCACGACCCCGGAAGGTTTGCGGTGCTGCCGGGCAGGCATGATCCCGCGGGTGAGGAATCCGATCGGCATGATGCGACGAAGTCAGCAGGTGCGGTCCCAGCTGAAGGCGCCGCGCGAACGGTTGCCTGGTGGCAGTCGCCGTTGGATCCGTTCGTCGATGGACTGGCTGGTGGCCGAGTTCGGCCGGGACATCCTGCTCCGCCCGATCGCGCTGCCGACCGACGTCATCCCGGACGGGTACGACGGAAGCCGGGAAGCCGCGACGGAACTCTGCGGGCGGGTCGACGGCCGGATGGACCTCCGGCCCGGCCAGTGCGGACTCAGCTTCGAGCTCGACGGCGTCCGCCGCTCGTCGAACCGTGGCACCACTGTGGTGGTGAAGGAGCAGCACGGGCGCTGGAGCCGCGGCGCCGGTCAGAACCAGATCGAACTCTCGCCGACGCTGGCGGCCGACCCGGTCGCGCTGATCGCGATCTACGCGCACGAGGTCGGGCACGAGTTGCTGCTCGGCGGCGACCGGATCTCGCTCACCCGCCGCCCCGATCACGAGCCGCTCACCGACCTGATCACGGTCTTCTACGGGCTCGGCATCTTCACGGCGAACGCGGCGTACGAGCGACGTCCCCGCCCGAACGGCCGAGGCAAACAGCCGGTCGCCCGCGGTTACCTCCGCGAGGCCGCGCTCTCCAAGGCCCTCGCGTACTACGCCCTACTCCGAGGCGAACGCCGACCAGATTGGGACCGCCATCTGGACCCACCTGTACGCCGCGGCATGCGCAACCAGTTGGCGATCCTCCACCGCTGACTGGGGGAAGCCCTCCTCGCGGTGGTCGGGGTGAGTCAGGTCTTGAGGAGTTGGCGTAGCCACCAGACGCCGCCTCGGAGCATCGAGTCCTTGCTGGGGCCGGTGACGTGATCGAGGAGGTGGGCGTAGGTCATGGTTTGGTGGAGGGCGCCCAGTTGCGTGGCGAGGTCGAAGGCGTGGCGTAAGTCTGTGGGGGACGCGTACTCCTCCCACTCGCCCAGGTACGCGTCCAGTACCCGCGGGTCCGCCGACAGTGGTGAGCGCTCCTCCTCGATGAACGTGACCAGGTCGAGGAAGGGGTGGGACAAGGATGCGTCCGTCCAGTCGAAGGCCAGCACCTGCCCGTCCCGGACTGCCACGTTTCCTGGGTGCAGGTCGCCGTGGAGCAGGGTTTCGGGGAGGCCGATCGACGACAGCTCAGTGATTGCCTCGCGCAACTGTTTGGCGCGGGTGGGCAGCTGGGCCCGTTCGTGCGGTTCGAGGCGGTCGGTTGCCTGGGTGGGCCCGAGGAGGCGGTCGAGTTCGGCGTCCAGTACGGCGAGGCCGCGGTCGGCGCAGGAGATTTCCAGAAGGCGTTCGGGGCGATTCACATAGCTGCGCTGCAGCCGCGCGTGGCGGCGGACGGCCTCGATCCACACCTCGATGTCGGTCTCGGCGGCCAGCGGAGTGCCGAGGTCGGGCAGCAGCATCCAAGCTCGCTGCGACTCGATGGCTAGTGGTGCGGGGACCGCGCCGGGGTGGTCCTCGGAGGCCTTCTGGAGGAACAAGGGCTCGTGCGCGAACAGGAGTGGCAGCGGGTCCGGGCGGGTCGGCTTGATCGTCGTGGAGTGGGCGATTGCCTTGAAGTACACATCGCCCGAGGCGGTCGGGATGCGAAGGACGTTCGACAGACCCCAGGAGCGGACCTGTGTCCACGGTCCAGTGGCTTCGACGTGCTGAGCGATCCACGGGAGTGCCTCGTCGTACCACTCCGGCTTTGTCCATGGCGCCAGGTCCGAGCTGGTGACGCCGTCAGAGGGCCGCACCTGATAGGTGAGCGGCTCCTCGGAGAGGCAAGTCAGTACGGCGGTGTCGACGCCCTGGTCCCGCAGCGCGCGGACTGTCGCCTCGACGTTGGCGAACCAGGTCCCGTCCGGGATATCGATCTCTTGGGAGGTCTCTGACACGCCGACGACCACGACTCTCATGTACCGCAGCGTATGTGCCTCTCGCGAAACGTAAAGTGATTTTGTGATCGATGCCAGGGATGTTGCGCGGGCTGCCGGTCTGCTGCACGACGTGGTGGCTCCGACGCCGCTGGAGTACTCGCGCTGGCTGAGCGAGTTGGTCGGCGGCGACGTGTTCCTGAAGTGCGAGAACCTGCAGCGGACCGGGTCGTTCAAGCTACGCGGCGCGTACGTGCGGATGGCCCGGTTGTCCAAGTCCGAACGCAGCCGGGGCGTCGTCGCGGCCAGCGCCGGCAACCACGCGCAGGGCGTCGCGCTCGCGGCCCAACTGCTCGGCATCAAGGCCACTGTCTTCATGCCGCACGGCGCGCCGATCCCGAAGGAGAAGGCGACCCGGGCGTACGGCGCCGAGATTCGCTTCGTCGGTACGTCGATCGACGACTGCCTGATCGCGGCCCGCGCCTTCGCGGCCGAGACGGGTGCGGTGCTGATCCATCCGTTCGACCATCCCGACATCGTGGCCGGTCAGGCGACCGCCGGACTCGAGATCGTCGAGCAGTGCCCTCAGGTGCGGACCGTCGTCGTACCGACCGGTGGCGGCGGACTGCTGGCCGGGATCGCGTCCGCGATGCAGCGCGACGGGATGCCGATCGAGGTCGTCGGCGTCCAGGCGGCCGGAGCGGCGGCGTACCCGGCGTCGCTCGCGGCGGGGGAGCCGGTGCAGCTGGAGCGGATGTCGACGATGGCGGACGGGATCGCGGTCGGCCTGCCGGGGAAGGTGCCGTTCGAGGCGGTGCAGGAGTATGTCGGTGAGGTGCGGACGGTCGGCGAGGATTCGTTGTCCAAGGCCCTGCTGCTCGTGCTCGAACGGGCCAAGCTGGTGGTCGAACCTGCCGGTGCGGCTGCGGTTGCCGCCGTACTCGACGAGCCGAGACACTTCAAGCCGCCGGTCGTCGTGGTGCTGTCCGGCGGCAACATCGACCCGCTGCTGCTGATGCGAGTGATCCGCCAGGGAATGGCGGCGGCCGCCCGGTACCTCTCGCTGCGGGTGCGGATCCCGGACACGCCCGGCGGACTGGCCACGTTGCTGACTCAGCTCGCCGCGCTGAACGCGAACATCATCGAGATCGTGCACGAGCGGATCTCGGAGACCCTGAGCCTGGAAGAGGTCGAGGTCGCGTTGCAGCTCGAGCTCCGTGGCGAGGAGCACCGTGAGCGCGTACTCGCCGGACTCGTTGCCAACGGCTACAGCTACACGCTCAACTGACGGACGTAACTCACCAGGCTGACCAAGAACTTGCCCGGTTCTTCCCACGGCGCGAGATGCGCCGAGTGCTCGAACCAGATCGCTTGTTTATAAGGCGCTTCGACCGCGTCGAGCCAGGCCTCGACGGGTTTCGTCGGCGTCGTGTAGTCGTGCCTGCCGAAGAACATCAGCACCGGGATCGGGAACTCGGTCACCCCGGAGTAGTCGACCTCGAGCATCTCGTCCAGCACCCGGCCCAGGGTGAACTCGTTGCCTTCGCCAATGGTCTCGCTCTCCGCGACCGTGTACTCCGGCGACAGCAGCGGCGCCTGGAAGAAGTACAGCGAATCCTCGCGGTACGCCGACAGACCGCCGCGGTACTGCGCCCATTGCCGCGCGATGATGATCCGCTCGCGGGTCACCGGCTCGTCACCCGGGTACGGCGCGATCGAGGCGAGCTGCTCGAGCGCCTCGGTGTGGTTGTGCTCGCGAGCCTGCTGCATCGCGTACTCGAAGCACAGCGACTCGTTGGCGCGGGCGTCGACGATCTGCCCGATGCCGACGTACGCGTGGAAGAGGTCGGGCCGGGTGAGCGCGGCCTGCATCGCGATGATGCTGCCCCAGCTGTGACCGAGGAGGATCAGCTTCTCGACGCCGTACCGCTCCTTGATCTGCTCGGCGAGCTCGATCGCGTCGTCGGTGTACTGCGCGACCGTGAGGGTGTCCGCGATGGTTTCGGGGTCGACCGTGCGCAGGGTGCGGCCGGCGGCGCGCTGGTCGTAGGTGACGACGGTGAAGTACTCCTCGAGCGGCCGCTGGAACTGCCAGGCCGCCGGGGCGAGCGGCGAGGCCGGACCACCGTGGATGAAGAAGATGACGGGGTTGGAGCGGTCCTGGCCGCGGGCGTAGACGCAGTGGTCGACGCCGCCGGCCGTCAGTTCGTAGCTCTCCTGGACACCCGATGGCGTCACGATGCGATGCAGGTCCGCGATGACCTCGCGGGCGTCGTCGAAGGTCTCAGTCACCCGTTGAGGGTAGAGGCTCGCAGGTCTTCACCAGAGGCGCGTGCAGACGCTCGGCCAGCACCTGGCGCTGGGTCGGCTGCGCTTCGCCCTGAAGCTGCAGACCCTCGTCCGTCAGGCGGACGTTGATCGCGCGGCGATCCTCCGGGCACATGTGGCGCTCGACCAGACCGGCGACCTCGAGGCGGCCGATCACGCGGGACAGGGCGCTCTGGCTCAGGTGCACGGACTTGGCGATCGTCGCCACCTTCGCGGAGTGCTCGGGGAACTCGGCGAGCCGCTCGAGCACTTCATACTCACTCATGCCCAGCGAATGACCTACCTGCAGCGCCCGGTCGAGGGCGCAGGTCAGGTCGGCGTGGCGAGCCAGGAGCTCGCGCCACTCCCTGACATCAGCACTGGCATCGGCGTTGGTCTCACCAGTCCCAACGCTGACCTTCGTAGCGGCCATGCCGGTGACCATAGCATGCACGCGCATTCAATGCAAACGCATTTAATGCCTAGACATTAGATGCATGTGCATGCAATAGTCTCTCCTCGTGACTACGCAAACCACATCGCCAGCACGGATGACCTGGGACGCGCGCCTCTGGGGAGCGCTCCTGGTGGTCTGCGGCGTGATCTTCCTCGACGGCCTGGACGTGTCCATGGTCGGTATGTCCCTACCGTCCATCGGCGCCGACCTGGGCGTCTCCCTTTCGTCCCTCCAGTGGGTCGTGACCGGCTACGTGCTCGGGTACGGCGGCCTGTTGCTGCTCGGCGGCCGGACCGCCGACCTGCTCGGCCGGCGCCGGGTCTTCCTGATCGCACTCGCGGTCTTCGCCGTCGTCTCGATGCTGAGCTCACTGGCCAGCAACCCCGAACTGCTCATCGCGGCGCGGTTCGTGAAGGGTGTCGCCGCGGCGTTCACCGCCCCGGCCGCGCTCTCGATCATCACCACGACCTTCCACGAGGGCCCGGATCGCAACCGCGCCCTCAGTATCTTCACCACCTGCGCCGCCAGCGGCTTCTCGATGGGCCTGATCCTCGGCGGCGCGCTGACCGAGGTCGGCTGGCGCTGGACCTTCCTGATGCCCGGCCCGGTCGCCCTGATCGTGCTGCTGTTCGGCCTCAAGCTGATCCCGAACAGCCCGCGTGACGACGCCGCCGGCGGGTACGACGTACCGGGCGCCATCACCGTCACCGGCGGCATGCTGTCCCTGGTCTACGCCGTCGTCGGCGCCGAACACGCCGGCTGGGTCTCGGTCCAGACGTTCGGGCTGTTCGCGCTGGCGATCGTGCTGCTGGCCGGATTCGTCGCGATCGAGCTGCGGACCAAGCACCCGCTGGTTCGCCTCGGCATCCTGCGCAACCCGTCGCTGCGGCGGGCGAACCTGGCCATCCTGACCGTCTTCGGTTCGTACGTCGCCTTCCAGCTGATCGGCACGATGTACTTCCAGAACCTGCTCGGCTGGTCGTCGTTCCAGACCGCCCTGGGCTTCCTGCCCGCCGGCGTCCTGGTCGCCACGCTCTCGCCGAACGTCGGCAAGATCGTGGACCGGATCGGCACCGAGAAGATGATCATCCTGGCGATGGCGCTGTTCGTCGCCGGGTACGCCCTGAGCCTGAGGATCGGCCCGGAGTCGGCGTACTTCTCGACCGTGTTCCCGACGATCATGCTGCTCGGTCTCGGGTTCGCGATCGGGTTCCCGTCGCTGAACATCCAGGCGGTGTCCGGGGTCCCGGACCACGAGCAGGGGCTGGCCTCCGGGCTGTTCAACACCTCCAACCAGGTGGGCGGCGCGGTGGTCCTCGCCATCGTGACCGCGGTGATCAGCGGCCAGTCGGCCGGCGTGACCACGCCGGGCGAGGTGCTGCCGGCGTACAGGTCCGGGCTCGGGGTCGTGACCGGGATCGCAGCGCTCGGACTGGTGATCGCGCTGACCGGTCTGCGCGGGCTGAAGGCTCGCCGGGCCGCGGAAGACGAGGAAGCGGCGGAGCTGATCGCCGTACAGGACGAGCTGGCGTCGGAGGAGATGACGCCGGCGGCGTGACAACAACCAGCTCCCGCGCGGGGCTGTGCGGTTATAGATGAGATGGATGAGTGGTGCGGACTTCTCTCGGGGGTCCGCACCACTGCTTTTCGGGGGATTCCCCGATTGGTTTCGACCCGTCGGGGTGCTGCACTGGGGGACATGAGCAACCAGAGCTACGACCAGCAGGTCAAGGACATCCTCGACCGGGTCGCCAAGGGCCACCTCTCCACCGAGGAGGCCACCACCCTGATCGCCGCCATCAAGACCACCCCATCCGAGCCTGAAGCTCCGGCGGCAGAAGCTCCGGTTGCCGACGAGCCGTCCACCTCGGTCTGGGCGGATGCAGTCGACTCACCCACGGCTGGGCCAGTCGCTGAGCCTGTGGCCGAGTCGGTCGTCGAGCCGTCGCCGGTCCAGGACGTCGTGGATGCCGAGGACGAGGCTGAGCCGGTTGAGGAGGAGCACAGCAACGTGCCGGTTCCGGCGGGTGTGCAGCGGGTGACTGTGCGGGCAATCGGGCGCCGGGTGCGGCTGATCGGTGAGCCGGCCGTGAACGGCGTGGCGGTCGACGGTCCGCACGTGATCAAGCGCGACGGCGACACGCTCGCCATCAGCAGTGAAGGCGACATGGGAGTCTCGATCGACGGGTTCAGCATGCTCCGCAACCCGACCGATCTGAAGGCGCACGTCAACGGCCTCGCCAAGGAGCTGTCGATCCGCGTCAACCCGAGCCTCCAGGTCGAGGTCGAGGTGACCGGCGGCAGCGTCAACGCCGAGCGCCTGCCCGGTCTGACCCGCGTCCGCGTCACCGCCGGTACGGCGAAGGTCGCGGACGTCGACGGCCCGATCGACGTACTCGTGCAGGCCGGCTCGGCCGAGCTGGACGCCCAGATCACCAAGGGCCGGTCCCGCGTCCGCGTCGAGTCCGGTACGGCGAAGGTCGCGCTCCGCCGCGGCTCCGACGTCCACGTCCACACCGAGGCCCAACTCGGCCGCGTCACCTGGACCGGCGCCGTCTCCGGCCAGTCCAAGGACGTCGAGATCGGCCGCGGCCGCGCCGCCCTCGACGTGGAGGTCCTCGTCGGCACCGCCCAAATCACCTCCGACTGACCAGCTCAGCGGGGATCGTGCGCAAGGTGCGGAGTGGGGAGAAATAGAGGAAGGCGTTGCCCGCGAGGGTGCCTAGGCCTGCGATCCAGAGGGTGGTGTGCAGGCCGAAGGCCGTGCCGAGGGCGCCGCCGAGGAGGCTGCCGAGGGGAGCGGCGCCCCAGCTGACGAAGCTCATGGTGGCGCTCACCCGGCCCTGCAGGTCGGGTGGGCACAGCCGTTGCTGCGTGCTGACCTGCAGGATGTAGCTGACGATGATGCAGAAGCCGGCCAGCAGCGTGCCGGCCACGAACCAGCTGACCTGCCGGCCGGGCGCGGTCATCGCCTGCACGGTGAACGCGACCCCGATGCCCGTCGACGACAGCAGCAGCGTGCGCGCATCGCCGTACCGGCTGCTGATTCTCTCGGTGACGACCGAAGCCACGATCGCGCCGCCGAGGCCGATCATGCTGAGTACGCCGATGGTTGCCGGCTGCAAATGAACTGCGCGCACCAGGTACACGATCATGATCGCGCCTGCCGCCGCCTGGAACAGCATCGTCGCCATCGTGTTGAGGGCGAGCGGGCGCAGCAGCGGGTGGTGGAACACGTACCGCAGGCCGTCCCCGATCTCGCGGCGCAGGTCGGGTCGTTCGGGCTTCACCGGCTCGGCCTCCGGCGTACGGATCGAGCGCAGCCACACGGCTGACCACACGAAGCTGAGCGCGTCGAGGCCGATCGTCAGCGCCGCGCCGAGCCACTGCACGAGGATGCCGCTCGCGCCGGCGCCGATCACCGCCGCGATCGAGTGGTTCGCGGCCAGCTTGGCGTTGCCCGGGAGCAGGCGGTCCCGTTCGAGCAGCCGGGGCAGGTACGAGTTGTGCGCCACGTCGAACAGCACGGTGAGGATCCCGGCCGGCACGAGTACGGCGTACACCTGCGTGAGCGTGAGTACGTCGAACCACCAGGCGATCGGGATCGACGCGTAGAGCAGTGCCCGGAGCAGGTCGGCGTACACCAGGACCGGGCGGCAGCGGATCCGGTCGGCCCAGGCGCCGGCGAACAGACCGAGGACGAGCCAGGCGGCCGTCTCGCAGGTCCGCAGCAGCGAGACCTGCAGGGTCGACGCGTTCAGGGTGAGTACGGCGAGCAGCGGGATCGCGCCCATGCTGAGGCGGGAGCCGAGCTGACTGAGCAGGTCGGCGGCCCACAGCCGGCGGAAATCGGGGTGACGCAGGATGCTCATTCCGCGACCGTAAGGGCTGAGTTGAGCCTTGTCGACTCAAGTATCAACAAAGTTGAGTCGAGGTGACTCAATATAATTCGTGAGTGAAATTGTCGGCGTTCTCGGGCAGGATGGTGGCCTGCGTCACATCGAGAAGGGGACGTGCGGATGGCTGCAATCGAGGCGACCGGCCTCGTGAAGACCTTCAGAGGCAGGAAGACGACGGTCAAAGCGCTCGACGGGATCGATCTCGACGTGCCGGAGGGGACGGTGCTCGGCCTGCTCGGGCCGAACGGGGCGGGCAAGACCACGGCGGTCCGGGTGCTGACCACGCTGCTGAGGCCGGACGCCGGAATCGCCCGGGTGCTCGGCCACGACGTGGTGAAGGAGGCGGACACGGTCCGGGGGCTCGTCGGCCTCTCCGGGCAGTACGCCGCAGTCGACGAACTGCTCACCGGCCGGGAGAACCTGTGGATGTTCGGCCGTCTCTACCGGCTGCCGAGTGACAAGGCCAAGCGACGGGCGGAGGAGCTGCTGGCGACGTTCGACCTGACCGACGCCGCGGACCGGATCCTGAAGACGTACTCCGGTGGCATGCGCCGCCGGCTCGACCTGGCCGGATCGCTGATCGCGCACCCGAAGGTGCTGTTCCTCGACGAGCCGACGACCGGGCTCGATCCGCGGTCGCGACTCGATCTGTGGCAGATCATCCGCGACCGGGTCCGCGAGGGAGTCACGATCCTGCTCACCACGCAGTACCTCGAGGAGGCCGACGAGCTCGCGGACAGCATCGCGGTGGTCGACCACGGCTCGGTGATCGCCCGCGGTACGGCGGACGAGCTCAAGGCGAAGGTCGGCGGTGAGCGGATCGAGGTCGTCGTGCATGACCCAGCCGACCTGACCCGGGCGCTGGAGCTGCTGTCCACCGCACTCGGGATCGCCGATCCCGAGTCGACCTCGCTCGAGGAGCATGCGCGCCGGCTCACGGTGCCGGCGCCGGGTGGTTCGAGCACGCTGGTCGACGTGATCCGGACCTTGGACGCTGCCCAGATCCGGATCGCCGACATCGGCCTGCGGCGGCCGACGCTCGACGACGTGTTCCTCACCCTGACCGGGCACGAGGCCGAGCAGAAGGAGTCGCTGTGAGTATCGAGGTGCCGGCCCGGGTGAACCCGTTGGCGCGGGCGTTGTCGGATGCCGGGATCCTGGCGTGGCGGAGCCTGAAACGGATCCCGCGGACGCCGGACATGCTGATCTACGCGACCATCCAGCCGATCATGTTCGTGCTGCTGTTCGCCTACGTGTTCGGGAACGCGATCCCGATCCCGGGCTTCCCCGGGCCGCGGGCGTACCGGGAGTTCCTGATGGCCGGGATCTTCGCGCAGACGATGGCGTTCGCGGTCGCGTCGGCGAGCGTCGGGCTGGCCGACGACATGTCGAAGGGGCTGATCGACCGGTTCCGGTCGTTGCCGATGGCAAGATCCGGGGTGATCGCCGGGCGGGTGGTCGGCGACCTGGTGTTCAACGCCTTCGTGATGCTGATCATGGTGATCTGCGGGCTCATCGTCGGGTGGCGCTAGCACAACGGGTTCGGCCAGGCGATGGCGGCGTTCGCGATCCTGCTGCTGTTCGCGTTCGCGATGCTCTGGGTGGGCGCGCTGATCGGGCTGTCGGTCGGCGGGCCCGAGGTGGCGTCGTCGGCGGGGCTGATCTGGCTGTTCCCGCTGACGTTCCTCTCGAACGCGTTCGTGCCCACGCCGCAACTCCCGAGCGGCCTGCAACCGATCGCCGAGTGGAACCCGATCTCCTCGATCGTCGCCGCCTGCCGGCACCTGTTCGGCAACCCGTCCCCGTTCGCCAGTCCCGACGGCTTCCCGGCCCAGCACCCGGTCTGGCTCTCCCTCATCTGGTGCGCCGCGATCATCGCCGTCTTCGCCCCACTGGCCGTCCGCAAATACCGGAGTGCCACTGGTCGCTAACCAGGTCCAAGAAGGGAAGAGCAAGAAAGGAAGAGATGGTGCGCGGTGCCTGCACGGCGAGCTCCCATGTTCAGGTCGAGCATGGCCTCATTCCGCCACCAAATAAGGGGTTTCGGTGGTCTGGCCGATTTGGCCGGTGAGGATCGAGCAGCTAGAATCGAACGTATGTTCGACACTGATCTCGAGGAGCTGCCGACGGCTCACCTGTTGGAGTCGGCCGCCGAGCACCGCGCGCTGGCCAATCGGGCCGACGCGCGGCTGTTGCAGCACGCTCAGATCTACGCCGATCGGTTCCACCCGTCGGTCTGCGGCGTCCGGCCTGGTCGCCGGTCGGCTGATGGGCGCGAGCGGGCTGTGGTTTTGGGTGGTGAGGGCTGTCCGGAGATCGCGGAGTTCGCTGTCGCCGAGTTCGGTGTCATGCTCGCGGTCTCGCCGAGGGTGGCGGCTGGGCTCCTGGGTGAGGCGTTGGCGTTGCGGCACCGGTTCCCGTTCACCTGGGCGCGCGTGCTGGCTGGTGACGCCACCCCGTGGAAGGCGCGCCAGCTCGCATCCGCGTGTGTGAAGCTGTCCGAAGAAGCCGCCCGGTACGTCGATCGTCGCGTCGCGCCGCTGATCGACTCGATCACGCCGTACCGGCTGGACAAGATCATCCGGGCCGCCAAACTCCACGCCGACCCCGAGCTGGCCCGCGACGAGGCCGCCGAGGCTGCTCGTGAGCGGGGCGTGTTCGTCGGCCGCAGCGATGAGCACGGCAACAAGACCATCTATGTGAAGGCTCCGGCCGGCGCGGTGATCCGCCACGACGCGACCATCGCCGCGATCGCCGAGGCCCTGAAGACCTTTGGCGACACCCGCCACGTGCAGCACCGCCGCGCCGACGCCATCGGCATCATCGCCGACCCCCGCTACACCCAAGAACTCCTGACCCAAGCCCACAACCACCCGACCCCAATCCCCCCCCACCTCACCCGCCACAAACACAGCCGCGTCACCCGCGGACACCTCGAGCCACCCTTCGAGCCCTAGCAGGCGTTCGGCGAAGACGAGCCCCGGAGCAGCCCCCGGCTCGCGGTCCGCCGCAGCAGGCCGTCGAGCACCCGGCGACGCGGGATGTGCAGCAGTAGACCCGCAAGCAGGTGACGGCACGCGATCCGCGGGAGCGGGCTCGATGTCGCGTGTCGGCACGCGATCCGCAGGAGCGGATTCGCGGGCAGATCTCGGCGCCCCGGACCGCGGTGCCAACTCGGTGCCCACCGCGAGCCCGTCGCTCAAACGCCGGAATGCCGGTGACGCCCACCTGACCGATCCCATGGCCGATCCCATGGCCGACCCTGTGGCTGACCCGGTCGAGCTGCGGGATCCGCCGGTGGCCGACGAGGATGCGCCGTACGATCCCGATCCGCCGAGTGACCCGTTCGACACCCGGCCGATCGAATACATCCCCGGCCCGCGTCGCGAACCCGACGAGGGTGTACCGATGGACACCGCCGACCGGCGGGCACTCGACACACGCCTTGCGCAGATCAAGCACGACGCCCACGCCGGCCCCACGAGCCTCGTGGGCGCCGGCGGACAGGTGCGTCCTGGGCAGACCGAGGTCTACGTGCACCTGACCGACCTCACACTTGCCACCGGCAACGGCGTGCTGCGCACCGAGGGGATCGGTCCGCTGCTCGCCGATCAGCTCACCGAGCTCGTCGGCCACGCGCCGTACACGGTCAAGCCCGTGATCGACCTCAACGACGCTGTCAGCGCCGACGCCTACGAGATCCCGGCCCGGATCCGCGAACGGGTGCGGCTCACCCATCCCGTCGAGTTGTTCCCGTACGGCACCCGCGAAACGCATCGCGGCATCGACCTGGATCACATCGAGCCCTACGATCCGTACGGGCCTGCCGGGCAGACCAGCACCCGCAACCTCGCTCCGCTCAGCCGCTTCGGCCACCGGGTCAAGACCCACGCCCCCGGCTGGAAAGTCCACCGCCTCGACCACAAGACCCTGGAATGGACCACACCCCACGGCTTCAGGTTCGAGGTCGGCCCGACCGGGACGCATCGACTGCCCAACCGGATACCGGTCAGCTGATCCGGGGCCAGTGGGAAGGCCCGGCCGAGCAACTCGCTCCACCGGGGAACCCTCGGCTGACCACTCGAGCCGGCTACCACCCCAACCTCTGGATGGTCGCTCCAAAGCAAGCGCCCCGGTGGGTGTCCACCGGGGCGCTCGGAGCTTGGTGGGTCAGCCGGTGAAGGGTTCCGCGCCGACGATCTCGACCGTCACGGGCTTCCCGTTGGGTGCCTCGTAGGTGGCCTTGTCGCCCTTCTTCTTGCCGAGGATGGCCGATCCGAGCGGGGACTGCGGCGAGTACACGTCGATGTCGACCGACGCGTCCAGGGCGAGCAGTTCGCGGGAGCCGAGCAGGAACGTCTCGACGTCGTCGTCACCGGCGAACTTGATCGACACCTTCATCCCGGGCTCGACCTTGCCGCCCTTCTTCGGGGTCTCGCCGACCCGCGCCCGGCGCAGCATGTCCTCGAGCTGGCGGATCCGGGCCTCGATCTTGCCCTGCTCGTCCTTCGCGGCGTGGTAACCGCCGTTCTCCTTGAGGTCGCCCTCGTCCCTGGCCTCGCTGATCCGCTGGGTGATCTCGGCACGGGCCGGGCCCTTGAGGTGCTCGAGCTCGGACTTCAGCTGGTCGTAACCGTCCTGCGTCAGCCAGACAACGCTGTCCTCATCGATCCTCTGCGTCACGGGCTGCTCCTTGTGTCGGGTGGATGGGCAGGAAAATACTGCTGGCCGCCGTCGTCGACGGCGACCAATCCAACGAGCGTAGCAAGAGACCGCAGATCACGCAGGGTTTCTGCGGTGACGCAAACACGGGGAAACCGTTTGCCCTGAAGGTTTCTCCCGTTAATCGTTCACGATTGTGGCAACCGGTTGCCACGCCGCATCGGCGCCGCTCGTGCGGGATCAGTGCGGGCGGTGCTGGTCGGCCGTCGTACAGCCGACGAGGACGACGGCGGTCGCCGAGCGTTGCGTTGTCAGCGTGACCGGCAACACCTGGTGGCGGGGGTCGTCCGCCTTCACGGTGACCGTCAGTTCACCGACAATGGAGAAGTCGGCCGCCTTCGCCTGCAGCCGGCAACTGGCCTCCACGGACTTGGTCCGGTCGACCTTCATCGTGGCCTTCGCGCTCGTCGGCGACACGATCTCGAAGCCGTTCAGTTGCGAGGTCACGGGCGGATTCGACTGCACCCAGGCCGCCCACACCAGCCACACCAGGCCGGCCAGGATCACGACCCCCAGGCCGCCGATCACCAACGGTCGCCGGGACCGCCCGCCCTTTCCGTACCGCGCGTTCAGGTCGGAGGTCGGGGTGGTGGCAGCAGACGCAGATGACTCGGGCACAGGTTGTCCAGGGGGTCGGTCGTGGGTTTTGCCGGAGGTTGGAGGACCATTGTGTCTTGTGAGTGGAGATCTTCGGTTGTTGCATGTGCACGCCCACCCGGATGACGAGTCGAGCAAGGGAGCCGCGTCGACGGCCAGGTACGTGGCCGAGGGCGTCGAGGTGATGGTCGCCACCTGTACCGGTGGCGAACGCGGATCGATCCTGAATCCGAAGATGGACCGCCCGGAGGTGCTGGCGAACATCACCGAGATCCGCCGCAAAGAGATGGACGCGGCCCGCGAGATCCTCGGGATCCGGCAGGAGTGGCTGGGCTGGGTCGACTCGGGTTTCCCCGAGGGTGATCCGCTGCCGCCGCTGCCCGAGGGCTGCTTCGGCGCGCTCAAGGTCGAGGACGCCGCCGCCCCGCTGGTGAAGCTGATCCGCGAGTTCCGTCCGCAGGTCGTCACGACGTACGACGAGAACGGCGGCTACCCGCACCCGGACCACATCATGTGCCACCAGATCAGCGTGGCCGCGTTCGAGGCGGCGGGGGACAAGGACGCCTACCCGGAGCTCGGGGAGCCGTTCCAGCCGCTGAAGCTGTACTACCACCACACGTTCCACTACGAGCGGATGAAGGCGCTGCACGACGCGATGGTCGCGCGCGGCCTCGAGTCGCCGTACGCCGAGCGCCTGAAGGACTGGAAGCCGGATCCGGAGCACGAGCGCCGGATCACCACCCGGGTCGAGTGCGCGGAGTACTTCGCGACCCGGGACAAGGCGCTGCTGGCGCACGCCACCCAGATCGATCCGGACGGGCCGTGGTTCGCCGTACCGCTGGAAGTTCACCAGGCGGCCTGGCCGACCGAGGACTACGAGCTGGCGCGCAGTCTGGTCGAGTCGGAGCTGCCTGAGAACGACCTGTTCGCGGGGCTGCGCTGACGGGCGGCGTGGACAGTGAGAGACTGGTGGCGTGACAGCGACGACCTCCCTTCTGACGGCCGAGATCGACCCGAACACGGTGAAACCCGGTTGGGTCGCGCTGTTGATCGTGCTCGCACTCGGTGCCGCCACGGTGCTGCTGTGGCGCAACATGGGCAAACAGCTGAAGCGCATCGACGTGGACCGCGCTGGTGCGGACGACCCAGCACCGTCCGGCGACCCAGCGAGTCCGGACAGGTCGCCGTCCCAGGATGGCGATGCGGCGTCTACGACTTCGGACTCGACGGCGACGGCGAGTCCGGCAGCGAATGCGACGGAGACTTCGGCGGAGACCTCGACGACCAATGAGTCCTCGAGCGACTCCAAGGAACACTCTCAGCACTGACACGATGACAGTGCGGTAACTGATTCCTGGGAGCTGGGATACACCCTGGTCACGAGATGGTGTCGGACTGGGCAGCCCACCTCTGCGTGACCCTATAGTGAGCCGCGTGCTGAATGGTGCCCACGCTCGGTCCGCTCGGTGAGCGCGACGCGCGCGACCCGTGCCGCCCGGCATCGCATGCCCGGACGTCTGGTCGCCGCTGGAGTAGGCGCCGTCGTCATCGCCTCGGTGGCTTTGGTGGTCGCGCTGTTCGCGGCCGGCAGCCAGCCGCGTGACCTCGGCGGTATCGGCGGTCCGGACCTCTTCATCTCCTGGCTGCTGCCGCTGCTCAAGCTGGTGTCCACGCTCGCGACCGTCGGCTGCGCCGGCGCGCTGCTCGCCGCGGTGGTGCTGCTGCGGATCGAGGGCGGTCCGCTCGGAGTGCAGGGCCGGCGTGCGGTCCGGGACGCGAGCAACTCGGCGATCATCTGGGCGGTCTGCGCGTTCGCCAACGCGGTCGTCACGGCGGCCATCCTGCTCGACACCCCGGTCCGGCTGCTGCGGTTGCGGTTCGACGACGCTCTCGGCGTACCCGAGGTGAAGGCACTGCTGATCACGGGCATCCTGGTCCTCGCGCTGGCGATCGGTATCCGCCGGGTGCAGACGTCATCGGCGGCAGGGCTCGGCGTACTGGTCGCGATCGCCGCGTTGATCCCGACCGCGGTCACGGCGTACCCGCGGAACGAGTCGTACGTCGTCCTGGCCGGCGCGGCGCTCGTGATCCACGTGATCGCGGCAACCACGTGGGTCGGTGGGCTCGCGGGGCTGGTGCGGTACGGGCGAGCGAGCCGGACCGGTCTGCCGATCGTGCTGGAGCGCTACGGGCAGGTCGCCTACGTGTCGTCGGTCGCCGTCCTGGCCAGCGGCCTGATCAGCGCCGCAGGACGTCTGGCGGCGAAGGGCGGCGGCTGGGGCTCGATCCTCGACCCGCTCACCGGCGACGCGTACGGCGCCCTGCTGATCGCGAAGGTGGCCGCCTTCCTGCTCCTCATCGTCCTCGCCGCCCTCCACCGCAGCCGCTCCCAGGGAGACCTCCTCGACGCCGGCCTCCCCTTCTGGCGCATCGTCGGCGTAGAACTCTTCGTCATGGCCCTGGCCCTCGGCCTCTCGGTCGCCCTCTCCCAGACCGTCTAGTCCAGACCGTCTAGTCCCAGGGCGCCGTCCGCAGCTCCGCGGTACTGCGGCGCTCGCGGGTTGCCGGGGGATCTTCGGCGGGGCGGCCGATGGCGATCATGGAGATGACGTGCCAGCCGGGGCCCGGGTTCAGGTCGGTGGTCAGGGATTCGAGGTCGAAGGCGCGGAACTGGCGGCAGGCCAGGTCCATGGCGTGGGCCTGCAGGGTCAGGTGGGCGACTGACTGGCCGAGGTCGTAGTCGGCGAAGTCGGAGTAGGCCCAGTCCGTGTCCTCGACGTACCGGTGGGCCATCGTCACGATCAGCAGGGACGCGCTCGGGGCCCAGCGGGCCGAGCTGCGGGCGAGGTGTTTGACGATGCGGTCGTGCTCGGGCTCGCCGCGGCGGGCGACGAAGTACGCCCACGGCTGGGAGTTGCCCGCGGACGGTGCCCAGCGGGCCGCGTCCAGGAGCAGTTCGACGTCGTCGTCGGTGACGGTCCAGCTGGAGTCGAACCACATCGGGCTGAAGCGGCTGGCGAGCAACGGGTGCACGGGCATGCACCAATCCAACTGCTGAGCGGTGCGGTCCATTCCGTACGGTGGGGTCATGGCGAACGAGCTCGGGCGATCGACCAGTCCGTACCTGCGGCAGCACGCGGGGAACCCGGTCGAATGGCGGGAGTGGTCTGAGCAGGCGTTCGCCGAGGCTCGCGAGCGGGACGTGCCGATCTTCCTGTCTGTCGGGTACTCCGCCTGCCACTGGTGTCATGTGATGGCTCATGAGTCGTTCGAGGACGCGGAGACCGCGGCCTACCTGAGCGAGCAGTTCGTGAGCGTGAAGGTGGATCGGGAGGAGCGGCCGGACGTCGATGCCATTTACATGGCGGCGACGGTGGCGATGACCGGGCACGGCGGCTGGCCGATGTCGGTGTTCCTGACACCGGCGGGTGAGCCGTTCTTCTGCGGCACGTACTTCCCGAAGGACGCGCGTGGTGGGATGGCGTCGTTCCGGCAGGTGCTGGAGGCGATCACCGACGCGTGGACGAACCGGCGCGAGCAGCTCGACGGGATCGGGAAGCGGGTGGTCGAGCAGCTCGGCGCACAGCAGCAGCCGACCGGGGGAGCGGTCGACCTGGACGTGGCAGTGCAGCTGCTGAAGACCGATTTCGATCCGGTCGACGCCGGCTTCGGGCAGGCGCCGAAGTTCCCGCCGTCGATGGTGCTCGACTTCCTGCTCCGCCACCATCGCCGTACCGGGGACGCGGACGCGCTCGCGATGGTCGCCCACACCTGCGACCGGATGGCCCGCGGCGGCATGTACGACCAGCTGGCGGGCGGCTTCGCGCGGTACTCCGTCGACGGCCAGTGGGTCGTCCCGC
Source organism: Kribbella sp. NBC_00709 (assembly GCF_036226565.1). Classification (GTDB taxonomy): domain Bacteria; phylum Actinomycetota; class Actinomycetes; order Propionibacteriales; family Kribbellaceae; genus Kribbella. The sequence continues at coordinate 1,263,992 of NZ_CP108996.1, read as the reverse complement.
ACTTCGAGAAGATGCTGTACGACAACGCGCTCCTCCTCGACGTCTACACGCAGTGGTGGACGATCTCCGCCGACCCGCTCGCGCAGCGCATCGCCGAGGAGACCGCCGACTTCCTCCTCACGGAGCTCCGAACCCCGGAGGGTGGGTTCGCGTCGGCGCTCGACGCGGACACCGATGGGGAAGAGGGCAAGTACTACGCCTGGACGCCGGTCGAACTGCATGAGGTTCTGGGCGCGGAAGATGCCGACTGGGTCATCGAACTCTGCGACGTGACGGGCACGTTCGAGCACGGCAGCTCGGTCCTCCAGTTGCGGAAGGACCCCGACGACGCCGAGCGCTGGCAGCCCATCCGCCGGACGCTCGCGCAGGCGAGGAGCAGTCGGACGTATCCCGGTCGCGACGACAAGGTGGTGGCTGCGTGGAACGGGCTGGCGATCACCGCGCTCACACGGGCGGGCATCGTGTTCGGCAAACCGCAGTACGTCGAGGCTGCTGCCGCCGCGGCCGGATTGATCCGGGACGTGCACCTGGAGGGTGGACGGCTCTACCGGACGTCGCGTGATGGTCTGCGGGGGACAGCGGACGGCGTACTCGAGGACTACGCCGCGTTCGCCCAGGGATGCTTGACCTTGCTGGGGGCGACCGGGGAGGTCCGGTGGTTCGATGCCGCGAAGTCCTTGCTGGACAGGGTTCTGGAGCAATTCGTTGCTGACGGCGCCTACTTTGACACGGCTGCGGATGCCGAGCAGTTGGTGTGGCGGCCGCAGGATCCAACGGACAACGCCACCCCTTCCGGCGTCAGCCTGGCCGCGGAGGCGTTCACCACGCTCGCGAGCCTGACCGGATCGGTCCGGTACGAGAACGCGGCCGCCGAAGCTCTGAAGGCGTCGGCGGCGATCGCCGAGCGGGCGCCGCGGTTCGCCGGCCGGGCCCTCGCGGTCGCCGAGACGATTGCCGGCGGCCCCCTCGAGATCGCGATCGTCGGCGACGAGCCGGAGCTGACCAGGACGGCGTTCACCCACGCGCCGTGGGGTACGGCGATCGTCGCCGGCGAGCCGGGTCTCGCCGTACCGCTGATGGACGGCCGGATGCAGCGCGCCGCGTATGTATGTCAGAAATTCACCTGCCGGCTGCCCGTGACGTTGCCGGAACACCTTCGGCGCGAGTTGCGCCCAGCGGACTGACAGCTCGCGGGGCGCAGGTTTTCCCCTTCGTTTCGGCCAAATCCCTTGACTCACGGCGACCGGACCGCAACAGTCGGTCCTCACGTCGGATGTAACAGAAATCGCATGTATCGACACGCAGTGTCACAAATGAGGCAGTGGCACTGCTGGGTCAGCATCCGGCGCGTCCCCAACTGAATTCGGTCGCTGCGCCCAAACAGCGACCACACCGTGAGGAGATGTTGTCTTGAGACGACTGACATCAGCAGGGGCGGTGGCCATCGTCGCGGCAGCGGGTCTTGCCACGACGATCACCGCTTCGACCGCGGGTGCCGCCGACCGGGCGGTTCCGCTTCCGGCGTCCGGCTTCAACCAGCCCGCCGCCGTCCAGGCCGAACAGGCGCTGACCGCGCAGACGGCCGCAGCCCTCGGTCTCGGCAGTGGCGAGCAGCTCAAGGTTCGCGACGTGGTCAAGGACCCGGACGGTACGGAGTACGTCCGCTACGACCGCACCTTCAACGGCCTGAAGGTCGTCGGCGGTGACCTGATCGTCAAGCGCAAGGGCGAATCGATCGGTCAGGTCACCTACAACCGCGGCGCGAAGGCCGTCGAGGTCTCCACCAAGCCGACTCTGTCCCAGTCGGCTGCGCTCGCGAAGGGCGCGCAGGCCGCGAAGTTCAAGGCCTCCGGCAACAAGGGCCAGTTGGTCGTCTTCGTGACGCCGGCCAAGCCCGTGCTCGCCTACGAGGTCGTCACCACCGGTGTGAAGCCCGACCAGACCCCGTCGGTGCTGCACTCGTTCATCGACGCCAAGACCGGCGCCGTCCTGGACCAGGACGACGAGATCAAGACCGGTACCGGCAACTCGATGTACGCCGGCACCGTCACCATCGGTACGTCGGGCTCGTCCGGCAACTTCTCCATGACCGACGCGAGCCGTGGTGGCAACTACACCACCGACCTGAACGGCTCGACCTCCGGTAACGGCACCACGTTCACCGACGCCGACGACACCTGGGGTACCGGCGCCGCGTCGAACCGCCAGACCGCCGGTGTGGACGCGCACTACGGCGCCCAGCTGACCTGGGACTACTACAAGAACGTCCACGGCCGCAACGGCATCTTCAACAACGGCCAGGGCGCCCGCTCGCGCGTGCACTACGGCAGCTCGTACGTGAACGCGTTCTGGGACGGCACCCAGATGACGTACGGCGACGGGATCAGCAACACCCACCCGCTGACCGCGATCGACGTCGCCGGTCACGAGATGAGCCACGGTGTCACCGAGGCGACCGCCAACCTGGACTACTCCGGTGACGCGGGCGGCCTGAACGAGGCGACCAGCGACATCTTCGGCACCATGGTCGAGTGGTACGCGAACAACTCGAGCGACCCGGGTGACTACCTGATCGGCGAGAAGATCAACATCAACGGCGACGGTACGCCGCTGCGCTACATGGACAAGCCGTCGAAGGACGGCGCCAGTGTGGACTGCTGGTCGACCAGCACCGGCGGGCTCGACCCGCACTACTCGTCCGGCCCGCTGAACCACTGGTTCTACCTGGCCTCCGAGGGCACCGGCAGCAAGGTCATCAACGGTGTGTCCTACAACAGCACCGCCTGCAACGGCTCCACCTTCGCCGGCGTCGGCCGTGACGTGGCGTCGAAGGTCTGGTACCGCACGCTGAGCACCAAGCTCAGCTCGGGCAGCACCTACAAGGACGCTCGTGAGGGTGCGATCACCTCCGCGGTCGAGCTGTACGGCGCTGACTCGGCGCAGTGCAAGGGCATCGAGGCTGCGTTCAGCGGCATCGCGGTCCCGGCGGGTTCCGCCGCCTGCAGTGGCGGCACCACGCCGCCGCCCACCGGCGACAACCTGCTGCAGAACCCGGGCTTCGAGTCCGGCGCGGTGAACTGGACCGGCACCGCCGGCCCGGTCACCAACAACACCGGCCGCCCGGCGCGGACGGGTAGCTGGAAGCTGTGGCTGCAGGGCAACGGCCGCGCCACCACCGAGAACGTCGGCCAGTCGGTCGCGATCCCGGCGTCGGCGACGACCGCGACCCTGTCGTTCTGGATCCGCATCGACACCGCCGAGACCACCACCTCGACGGTGTACGACACGGCGAAGGTGCAGGTCGTCGACGGTTCGACGACGAGCACGCTGGCGACGTACTCGAACCTGAACAAGAACACGTCGTACGTGCAGAAGACGCTGAACCTGTCGGCGTACAAGGGCAAGACCGTCACGGTGAAGTTCGTCGGCCAGGAGGACTCCTCCGCGCAGACCAGCTTCGTCATCGACGACACCTCGCTGACCGCGAGCTGACCGACGTCCGGGGCGCGGGCCCGCCACCCGGGTCCGTGCCCCGGATCCCTTTGGCCGAAGGAGATCGGTCCATGAAGAAGCTCCTCGTCGCCGCGCTCGGCACCACACTGGCGGCCGGCGCGCTGATTGCCCACGGCAACGTCGCTACCGCGGCGGAGTCACCGGACATTTCGGTCACCAACACCAAGGCCCATCTCGACCAGCTGCAGTCGATTGCCACCAGCAACGGCGGCAACCGCTACACGGGCCGGCCGGGCTACAAGGCATCCGCCGACTACGTGAAGGCCAAACTGGACGCGGCCGGTTACACCACCACCTTGCAGTCGTTCAGCACCTCGGCGGGTACGTCGTACAACGTGATCGCGGAGTGGCCGCACGGCGACGCGAACCACGTGGTGATGACCGGCTCACACCTGGACAGCGTCAGCGCGGGTCCGGGGATCAACGACAACGGCTCAGGCAGCGCCGGCGTACTCGAAACCGCCCTCGCTTACGCTGCCAGCGGCCAGACGCCCAGGAACCGGTTGAGGTTCGGGTTCTGGGGTTCCGAGGAGCTCGGGCTGCTCGGTTCGAAGTACTACGTGAACAACCTGCCCGCCGCCGAGCGGGACAAGATCGAGCTGTACCTGAACTTCGACATGATCGCGTCACCGAACCCGGGGTACTTCGTCTACGACGACAACCCGGCCGGTGACGATGCCCGCGACGACCTGGTGTCGTACTTCACCAGCAAGAGCGTGCAGACGGAGTTCATCGACGTGCAGGGCCGGTCCGACCATGCGGCGTTCCGTTCGTTGGGGATCCCAACGGCTGGGACGTTCTCCGGCGCCGAGGAGATCAAGTCGTCGGCCCAGGCCACGAAGTGGGGAGGCACGGCTGGGCAGGCGTTCGACGCCTGCTATCACCGGTCCTGCGACACGATCAGCAACCTGGACCTGACCTCGCTGGACCGCCAGATCGATGCCATCGGCTACATGATCTGGACGTACGCGCAGAAGGACTACACCGGCGGCCCACCACCGACCGGCGACAACCTCCTGCAGAACCCAGGCTTCGAGTCCGGTACGGCGAACTGGACGGGGACGACCGGCGTGATCACCAGCAACACCGGTCGACCGGCCCGCACCGGCAGCTGGAAGGCATGGCTGCAGGGGAACGGCCGGAGCAGCACCGAGAACATCGGTCAGGCGGTGGCGATCCCGGCCGCGGCGACTGCGCCCGCGTTGTCGTTGTGGGTCCGGATCGACACCGCGGAGACCACGTCGTCCACGGTCTACGACACGATCCAGGTGCAGGTCGTCAACGGTTCCACGACGACCACCTTGGCGACGTACTCGAATCTGAACAAGAGTACGTCGTACGTGCAGAAGACGCTGGATCTCTCGCCGTACAAGGGAAAGAGCGTCACGGTGAAGTTCGTCGGCCAGGAGGACTCGTCCTTGCGGACCAGCTTCGTGATCGACGACGTCGCGGTGACCGCCGGCTAGATCTTGGTGCAGAGCTTGCCTGGTGGGATGGCGGCTTCGGTGAGCAGTTTGTTCACCGGGGCCGCCAGCGGCTTGACCTTCGGGTCCTCGATCCGGGCGGTCTTCCCGTTCGCCGAGACCGCGAGGATCATGTCGTCGGGGTGCTTCGTGGTCGGCTTGCTCGCGACCAGGGCGGCCCAGTCGATCTGCTGAGCGGCGGCGGTGATCGTCGTCAGCAGGCTCGGGTCGAGCTTGCACCGGATCGTCTCCTTGCCGCGCGAGCTCACCGTCGCGACGCCGTCGGCGCTGATCAGCACCTGGTCGTCGAGGCCGGCGAATCCGCCCTTGCGGCTGACCGTCAAGGGCAGGCCGGCGCCGACCGGCGTGGACTGCGTCACCGACGGCATCGTCGGTGACGGCGTGTTGCTACTTGTGGGCGTGCCGCCCGCACCGGACTCGCTGCCGCATCCGCTCAGCACGAGTCCTGCCAGGGCGGCCAATGCTGTGTATCTGCTCAGGTTCGTCACGCACTATGGATACCCATCGGCGGGCGTTCGTTGCAGCTGTGACACGACTGAAATGTTCAGATGACGGGTGAGACCAGGTCGACGATCGCTCGGGTGAGCTGGACGCGCTCCTCGAACAGCTCTGGTGACGCGTCGGACTTGCCGAACAGCTCCAGAGGCAGTGCAGTGAACGCTGCCCGGACGAGTAGCGAGCCCAGATAGCCATACAGCACCTCGTCCTCGGACACCTGCATCCCCTCGACTTTGAGGCCGTCCTGGAACGACTTGAGGATGACCTTGTGCACCATCGGCAGCGCCTCCGGTGCCAGCTCGCCGGCGTGTGCCAGTCCGATCAGCAGCTGCCCCAGGTCGAACCCGACGGCCTGTGGGCAGTCGAAGCCCCAGTCGATCACCACGAACTCGTCCGGCTTGTCGTGCGGCACCAGTAGGTTCTGCGGGCTCGCGTCGCCGTGCTGGTAGCACTGCGGCAACGCCTCCAGCGCGTCCAGCACGGCGGGGATCCGCTCGCCCAGCTCGACCAGATCGTCACGCAGTCTGTGGTCGCCCAGGTGGCACACTGCAGCACTCAGCAGCGGGTGCCGCCAGGTCTGTGGATCCGCGAGCGCGGGCAGTGCGGCCCGCAGTACCCGGCCCTCCGAGTAGAAGCGCAGTCCGATCCCTGGAGTGGTGACGTGCTCGCGGGGGAGGAACGGCTCCACCAGATGCGGCTGGCGACGCGCGGACAGCCGCCCCAGCAGGTACGCCGCCCGCTCGAACCGGTCGATCGGCCACGGACCCCACTCCTGCACGACGTTCTCCATCCACAAGGTGGCGCGGTCGTCGTCGTACACATCGATCCGGTACGTGGCCGGCAGCCGCATGCCCTCGGGCAGCAGGTCCGCGACGTCGCTGCGGTGGACGGCGATCTCCAGCTGCCAGGGCAGGTTGTGGATGAAGAGCGGGCGGAACTCCGGGGGCAGCATGTCGATCATCGGCCAGTGCCGGACCGACTGGAACTTCTTCACGAAGCAGGACCACTCTTCGGACGAGCCTGTCGCGGTGCCTGCCGTGGTGCCGAAGACGCGGTTGAGCGACTCGGTGCTCGGCGTGCCGATCGGGTAGTCGACCGGCTCGACCCGTACGTCGGCGGGCACGGCCTGTGGGTCGCCCGTGATCGTCCGGACCAGGGCGGTGAGGTCGTCGTCGGACAGGGCATCTCGCCCGAGCGGTTCGAGTGCGGTCATCATGGTTCCCCCCAAGAAGTAAAGCCGCCTTACTATCCGTATAGTAAAGTGGCTTTATGACTTCCGTCAACGACGTTTCCAGCCGGCTGCCCGGACCGTGGTCCGAGCACGTGGCCGGCTTGCTCGGCGGCGCGCTCAGGCGGCTCCGGGAGGAGATCCTGGCGGACTCGGAAGACCGGTTCCCCGGGCTGCGGGTCTCGCACTACCGCCTGCTCGAGATGATCCCGCCCGGCGGCGCGCGCATCACCGACCTGGCGGAAGTCGCCCTGATGACGAAACAAGGCTTGGGGCAGCACGTCGACTACCTGCAGCGGCTCGGGTACGTCGAGTCCGACCGACTGCGAGCGGATCGCCGAGTCCGCCTGGTCCGCCGTACCGTGAAGGGCGAGGAAGCCGTGACCCACAGCCGCACCGCAATCGAACGCGTCGAACAGCTGTGGTCCGAACACCTAGGCCCCGAACGCTACGCAGCCTTCCGCGAAACCCTCCGAGAACTCGGTAACTAGTACACCCGGAAGGACACGCCTCCGGCGCAGCTGCCTGTCGGCCGGCTTCGCTGGCGCGCGGACTGTGGTGAGGGCTCTTGCCTCGGCGGAGGTCAGCCGGCGCGGATCGCCGAGTCGTGGCGGATGGCGAGCACCGTTGCCACCGAGTCGTGAGATTTGGCTGCTCGGAGCCGCCTCGATCCACGACTCGTGATTCGGATCTTCGCCGAACGCCACGATTCGGCGGTTTGTGCGAAGAGGAGGGGGCCATCCGAAGATGCCCGTTGCGCCTCGTGACAGGCGGGCCTGCCTCATCGCGGTTGCCTGTTGGGCCGGCGTCGCCGGCGCGCGGGCCGTGGGTCCGCCACCTGCTGGGGCCGTCGGGTTCGGTTAGCCGTCGAGGGTTTTGAGGCGCTGGTGGTTGGTGTCGCGGCGGCGTTGGGCCACGGCTGCTTGGCGGGTTGTTCGGTCGCGTTCGCGTTGGAGGTGTCTGGTGTGGCGGCCGGCCTCGCGCAACTGGTGATGGGCGTGCTCGAGTTCCTCGGTGAGGCGTTCGATGGTGGTTCTGAGGTCGGCCTCGAGGTGCTCGTGTGCGTCGAGTTCTGCTTCGGCCTGAAGTCGTAGCGCTTCGGCTTGGGTGTAGTCCGCGTCCGCCTGTCTGGCGTGGGACTCGAGTTCGGCGCGGCGGCGTTTCGCGGGATCGTCGGCCGGGGGTCGGCGTTGGGTGGGTGGCTTGGTGCGGGTGCTGCGGACGACCCTGGGTTTGATGGGGGCGAGTTGGGCTGGTTGACCCGTTTCATCGACCACGCCGAAGCCGACGTGCTGTAGTGCGCTGGTGAGTTGCCCGGTACGGAGGAGTTGTGCGGCGCCGGGATCGATGAGGGCTGCGTCGAGGGTCTCGGTGAGCTTGTCGGCGGTCTGTGCACTGACCGGGTGATGCAGCCGCTGGGCACGTGCTCGCGCGGTCTTCACGAGTTGCGCGATGAGACTGTGGCGGCGTGGTGTCAGTTGGCGCAGGCGTGGTCCGTCCGCGGACAGGTGTGCCTGGCGTAGTTGTTCGCCAAGCTCAGTGAGGCTGTTGACGCCGTCAGGGTCGACGCGGACCAGGAGGTTGGCAAGCCATGCCGCGAGTGTCGGTTTGCGGAGAGCTTTGAGCGCGGTCGCGGTGTGCGGATCGCCGGCGGCGTTTGCTGCCTTCGCGAGGTCGTTCCGGGCGGGTGTGAACTGCTCGGGCGTGAGCCCGTACAGTTCGACTGCGGCCGCCCTGAAATCCATATCTCCACGATGCGCCCGCGGGTGGTGCCCCGCAATCGCGCTCCGGAGGGTTGCCGGCCGATAGGCCAAGTCGCCGCGATCCGGAGGCCTTGAGGCGCCAGTTGCGCTCGTCGGTCCACCACATATGCCTCGGCTCGCGCTCGTGCCAGAATGCCGAGCATGGGCGGATTGTCGTTGCGGTCAGAAGACTCGTTTCTTTCGATCGCAAGCCGCGGATCGATCCTGTCGATCGGATCGGTTGGGTCGGTGCTCAGCGTCGGATCGGTCGGCTCCGCGCTGTCGGTCGCGTCGGTGGGATCGACTCTCTCCGCCTTCTCGGCAGGCTCGGTGCTGTCCTTCGGTTCCGCACTCTCGGCTCGGTCCCGCTGGTCGCTGTTGAGCAGCGACGGCGATCACGACGTACTGAAGGCACCGCCCCGCACCGCATTTCTCGCAGGCAGCGGGGCCGCGCTTGTCGTGCTCCTGGCAGCATTCAGCCACAGTCGCTAGAAGTTCCCGCGCACACGCGCCCTCTCGCAGGAGTTCGCCGCCTGCCGAGGCCGCCAGCCCGATCGAGGCACGCGCGGCCGCACCACGTTCCGCGGCGCTGCTGCTGCCCGCGATGGAGCCTCCACCAGGTGCGCCAGCAGATCATCACGACCCCGGCGCCGGCGTACGGGCCTGTTAGCCGGCGCGGTACGTCGCGATGCTTACGGCGATGTAGTGGCAGATGAAGGCGGCCACGGTGAAGGCGTGGAAGATTTCGTGGAAGCCGAACCAGCGGGGTGATGGGTTCGGGCGCTTGGTGCCGTAGACGACTGCGCCGATCGAGTACAGGCCGCCGCCGACTGCGATCAGGGTGACGACCGCGGCGCCGCCGGTGTGGTAGATGGCGCCCATCCAGAAGATCGCGACCCAGCCGAGGGCCAGGTAGATCGGGGTGTAGATCCAGCGCGGGGCGCTCAGCCAGAAGATCCGGAACAGGATGCCGAGGATGGCGCCGCCCCAGACCAGGCTGAGCATCAGCACGCGGTCCTTGCCGTGCAGGAGCACCATCCCGAGCGGGGTGTAGGTGCCGGCGATCAGCAGGAAGATGTTGCTGTGGTCGAGCCGGCGCAGGATCGCCTCACCGGTCGGGCCCCAGTAGAACCGGTGGTACAGCGCGGAGATGCCGAACAGCAGCATCGCGCCGGCGGTATAGACCGCGGCGGCGAGCCGGGCGTTGGCGTGGGGTGCCAGGCAGATCAGGACGATGCCGGCTGCGGTGGCGAACGGAAACGTGCCGGCGTGCAGCCACCCGCGGAGCTTGGGCTTGAGCGGGCCGAGTCGGCCGGACAGTCCGTGACCGGCTTCCTGGGGCTGGGCGCTGGTAGCGGTCATCGCCGTCCTTTCGAGGGGTTGCCGGGCGGTTCCTACCTACGCCACCGTAACCTACGGAACCGTAGGTTCACATGGTCCGGAAGGATGAAATCTAGGCGACGTCGCCCGGTCGGCGCACCACCACCCGTGTTTACGATGCACGAACTGCGAGGAAAGTTCGGCCTTTCTGGCAGCTTTCTGTGAGGCACTCCGAGGGCTCTCGCAGATACCGCGATGTGGGCTAGCCTCGTGACCGAGAGTCTTCGAGGAGAGCATCCTGCCCATGCGGACACCTGGCAAACAGAAGCTGCGCGACGCGGTCTACGGCCTGTACGAGCGTCGGCTGATGCGGTCGTTGTCGCCGGACCGGATCCCGCGGCACATCGGCGTCATCATCGACGGCAATCGTCGCTGGGCCCGTCAGGGCGGTGATCCGGTGTCGCGCGGTCACGAGGCGGGCGCCAACAAGATCACCGAGTTCCTCGAGTGGTGCGACGACGTCGGCGTCAAGGTGGTCACGGTGTGGATGCTGTCCACCGACAACCTGACCCGCCCGGCCGACGAGCTGGAGCCGCTGCTGCGGATCATCGAGCAGACCGTCGAGGAGCTGACCACGATCGGCCGCTGGCGGATCCACCCCGTCGGCGCGCTCGACCTGCTGCCCGGGACCACCGCCGAGGCGCTGAAGGCGGCCGAGACGGCCACCCATGACGTCGACGGGATGCTGGTCAACGTCGCAGTCGGGTACGGCGGTCGCCGCGAGCTCGCCGACGCGGTCCGCTCGCTGCTCCTCGAGGAGGCCGCGAAGGGCATGTCGATCGAGGAGCTGGCCGACCGTGTCGACGTCGAGCACATCGCCCGGCATCTGTACACCAAGGGCCAGCCGGACCCCGACCTGGTCATCCGGACATCGGGTGAGCAGCGCCTGGGCGGCTTCCTGCTGTGGCAGAGCGCGCTGAGCGAGTTCTACTTCTGCGAAGCCCTCTGGCCGGACTTCCGGCACGTCGACTTCCTTCGTGCGGTCCGGAGCTACGCCCAGCGAGAGCGTCGCTTCGGCACGTGATGCCGCGCCCGCAGCGGGCACACGTCGTACGGCGGCGCAGGTAGTACGCGTAGGTCGCCGTACCGAGAGCCAGGCCCCAGACGATCCAGAGGATGCCTGGGGCATTGATCGCCCAGTTGTCGCCGTCCAACGGCAGTTGCCAGTTCATCAGGCCGGCCGGGACGAGTACGACGGCCACGATCGAGGCCGGGACGATCGCGAGCAAGGGCGGCACGCGCCGGCCGGCCTTGAACCAGATCCAGCGTGGGTAGATCTCGCCCCAGCGGTGCACCAGGCCGTGGGTGAGGACGCCGCCGGCGATCCCCAGCACGGCCAGCCCGAGGCCCATCTCGAGCATGCCCGGCGTGCCGGCCATCATCTGGTGGAAGTCGTCGCTGATGCCGAGCGGCCAGCCGAAGTACCAGGCCACCCGGGTGAACTCGTACGGCAGGTTGGCCACCACCGCGACGCCGACCGCGACACGGCCCCACCTCAGCGCGGCCTCCGGGCTCTGCCAGGCCGGTTCTCGCTCACCCCGGCCGCACGACACACAGACGTTGCGGGTACGCCGGTGGTACGCGACCGCGGTCGCCGCCCACAGGACACCGCCGACGAACAGGATGATCAGGTTCACCCGGTGCCAGTACAGGATGTCGCCGACGCCGCCTTGCGCTCCAGGTACGCCGGTGAACGCGAAGACCAGGATCGCCGGGGAGAGCGCGACAACCGCGATCAGTGTGTAGTCAGGGATCACGAGCGCCAGCGTGACCGCGAGTACGGCGGCGATTGTCTGCAGCACCGATCCGCGCGGCCGCATCCGGGTCATGACGACGGCGAGTACGGCGCCGGCCAGTCCGATCGTTGCCATCACCGGCGCGACGACGTGCACCGGCGTACCTTCCAGGATGGATGCGGTGGCCCGGTCGTCGGGCACCTGCGCGAACGGATAGCCCGCTCCGCCGATGGACCAGTACAGCCCGAGTACGCCGTACAGCAGGGACCAGAGCGCGGTCGCGTACCCGATCCATGACGGCCAGTTCTTCCTCATGTACCGAGCGTCGCCGGGCGGACCGTCGTACCGGATCACCCGGCGGAGTGATCGTGTTCCCCGGGCGGTGGAAGGTGTAACGCCGTGTTAACCCCGTGGCCGGGCGTGTCGGGCTGCGCAGTTTGCAGGAGGCTCCTACTCTGGCAGAGACGGTCGGAGGGGAAGCCGGCTGTCACGGGAGGCCCGATCAGTTTGAGAATCTCGTTCCAGCCGGTTGCCCCATGAGGGGCCGAACGGAGTCCCCGAGACCTCAGGTCTCGAACTCACTGATCGCCGTCGCCGCTCGTTCGGCGGCGCGGACGGGGTCAACACCGGACTCCGAGGGCGGCACCCGACCCATCACCTAACCACTGGCGGGCCGGGGCGAGGGTGTACGTCACGGCCTAGAAGAGGACGTGCGACATGGCCATCCACGCCAAGGCGTCAAGTACCTCATCCACACCGGACCAGCGCACCTTCGTGCTGGACACTTCGGTGCTCCTCTCGGACCCGCACGCGATGCTGCGGTTCGACGAGCACGAGGTGGTCGTCCCGGTGGTCGTTGTCACCGAATTGGAGGCCAAACGGCATCACCCGGAACTCGGCTACTTCGCCCGCACCGCGCTGCGACTGCTGGACGAGCTCCGGATCCTGCACGGACGTCTGGACGCGCCCCTGCCAGTGGGGGAGAAGGGTGGAACTCTTCGGGTCGAGCTGAATCACACCGACCCGGAGACCCTGCCGGCCGGCTTCCGGCTCGGCGACAACGACAGCCGGATCCTGGCCGTGGCCTGCAACTTCATGGCCGAGGGCAAGGATGTCACGCTGGTCTCGAAGGACCTGCCGATGCGGGTCAAGGCGTCGGCGTGCGGGCTGCAGGCCGAGGAGTACCGCGCCGAGCTGACCCTGGAGTCGGGCTGGACCGGGATGGCCGAGCTCGAGGTCGAGACCCACGTCGTCGACGACCTGTACGAGAACGGCGCGGTCGAACTGCCGCAGGCAGGCGACTTCCCGACCCACACCGGGCTGGTGCTGCTGTCCGACCGGGGCAGCGCGCTCGGCCGGGTGATGCCGGACAAGCGGATCCGGCTGGTTCGCGGCGACCGCGAGGCGTTCGGGATCCGCGGCCGGTCCGCCGAGCAGCGGGTCGCCCTCGACCTGCTGCTGGATCCGGATGTCGGGATCATCTCGCTCGGCGGCCGCGCCGGTACCGGCAAGTCCGCGCTCGCCCTGTGCGCCGGCCTGGAGTCGGTGATGGAGCGGAGGCAGCACAAGAAGGTCATCGTCTTCCGGCCGCTGTTCGCGGTCGGCGGGCAGGAGCTCGGGTACCTGCCGGGCACCGAGTCCGAGAAGATGGGGCCGTGGGCACAGGCCGTCTACGACACGCTGGGCGCACTGACCAGCGGTGACGTGATCGACGAGGTGATGGACCGCGGCATGCTCGAGGTGTTGCCGTTGACCCATATCCGCGGCCGGTCGCTGCACGACGCGTTCGTGATCGTGGACGAGGCCCAGTCGCTGGAGCGGAACGTACTGCTGACGGTCCTCTCCCGGGTCGGGGCGAACTCCCGGGTCGTGCTCACCCACGACGTGGCCCAGCGGGACAACCTCCGGGTCGGCCGGCACGACGGCGTGGTCGCGGTGGTCGAGCAACTGAAGGGCCACCCGCTGTTCGCGCACGTCACCCTGACCCGCTCGGAGCGGTCGCCGATCGCGGCCCTGGTCACGGAGATGCTCGACGATCTCCAGCTGTAAGGAGTGTCGCTGTCATTGAGTAATAACACTCTGTAAAGCGAGAGTAAGAACGGTGCGGTCGCCACGCGGCGGCCGCACCGTTCGTTCGTGACCTGCTTGTGATCACGGACGGTTTACGCCAGAGTATGTTCTCGTTGCAGCCGACGGGGGTCGGGTTTTCTCGGAAGGACAGATGAAAGCGAAGCGCTCCGTCACGGCTCTCGCGGTAACTGGCATCGCCGTGGTCTCCGTTGTCGCCGGTATCGACCTCTTCAGCTCCCCTGGGAGCAGTAGTGCGTCGGAGAAGGTGTCAGGGCGGGCCGAGATGGCCGTGCTGAACAGCGGGAAAGTGCTGCCCCCCAGCCAGGGCACACCATCGGTCAAGTCGCCGTCCGCCGCCGAGCAGGCGCAGGATTCCGTGGTGATGCGTAACCAGGTCGAGGCGATGGCTGCCGCCCAGGACGCCGCTGCGGTCAAGATGAAGGCCAAGAACGCCATGCTCGCGCGCTACCGGGCGCTGCAGCAGGCGGACCGCTCGGTCCAGGAGGAGCGGGCCAGCCGCGACGCCGAGCGGAAGAAGTACGAGGGCACGCCGAAGGAGGTCGCGATGAACCTCCTCCCCGACCACGGCTGGGGCCAGAGCCAGTTCAGCTGCCTCGAGAAGCTCTGGAACAAGGAGTCCCGCTGGCGGACCGACGCCGACAACCCGACGTCGACGGCGTACGGCATCCCGCAGGCGCTGCCGGGCAGCCGGATGGCGGAGTACGGCAAGGACTGGCGGACCAACGCGGTCACCCAGATCAAGTGGGGCCTGGACTACATCGAGGCCACCTACGGCTCCCCCTGCTCCGCCTGGGGCCACTCCCAAGCCAAGGGCTGGTACTAACCCACCCCCCGCCCCTTCCCTTCACCTTCCGCTAACGTCCGAAGAACTGCGGAGACGTGAGCGCACTTCTTCGGACGTCGCGGGATTGTCGGGGTTCCAGCCGCGGAGAATCAGGGCTGTGCGGATTTGGGTGAGGAAGCGGGACGGGTCTGTGCGGAGGCCCAGGATCGGGATGCGGAGGACGGTCGAGGAGCCGGACGACAACTCGTTCTGGCGGGTTGCATCGGCGATCAGCGCTGGGGCGTCGCGATGCTGGAATCCGTCGATCTCGGCGATCAGGTCGTACTCGATCCACTCCACGTCGACAACGGCCCTGCCGTGGCCGAGGTCGTGGACGACCTGGCGGTCCGGCTCTGGCAGACCGGCCTGCCTGCACATCCGGGCGAAGTCGAGTTCGCCCAACGACTGAACGCCACCATGAAGGTCGGCGAGAATGAGGCGTACGAACGACCGTCTGCGGTGCCGCTTGACGCTGCCCATCGCCTCCGTGAGGGCCTCGGCGGTGACCAGGCGTTGCTGTACGGCCATCGTCAGGATCAGGCCGGCCTGGCGATCCGAAGCCGCCCACAGCGCGGCCCGGATCGCGGCCACCGCGGGCCGAACCCTGGGGATTCCGGCATCAACCAGATCGCCGGGCTGTCGACGCCTGGTCTCGTGCAGTTTCACGCCCGGACTCGATCGCGGGCGACCCGACTTCGGCATCGACACGTGGATTGCGGACTCGGTGAATCCTGTCAGCCCGGCTGCCTGCAGGGCCGTCACCCCGTCCAGGGCAGCACGGGAACCCACCTCGATCACCGCCACCCACCAGCGCGCCTGTTCGCTCAGATCACCGTTCTGATTGCTGATCGACTGCGGGCCACGCCGGCGCCACCTCCCGGCCCGCAGCTCGGCTGACACATCCCACCGGTGCAATCCCAGGGAGTACAGCTGCCGCCGGCCGGCCACGCCGTACTGCGCCTCGAACAGCTCCCTGGTCAACAGGCGACGTCTGCTCCTGACCACCGTCGCCCGCCGCTTCCCACTCTCCACGCCCCCGACCATCCCCCGCCACCCTCCCCCTCCGCCACCCACCCGACCTCCCCTGTGGACAACCCCTCCCGTACGTCCGAAGAACTGCGCAGAAGTGACCGCACTACTTCGGACGTAAGCGCTGGGGGAGGATGGGGGAGGATGGGGGGTGTGGGTGACTTGGCGCGGGTGGTTGGTGGGCGGGGGGAAGTGGTGCTGCGGCGGCGGGGGGATGGGGCGCTGGAGTTGCGGGTGAATGGCGTGTTTGTGATGGACGATCAGGAGACGTCGAGCGAGGAGCTGCTGGCTTCGGCTGCGCTGGAGGCGGTACGGCGTCCTGACCGGGTGGTCGTGGGTGGGCTGGGACTCGGCTACACCGTGCGCGCACTCCTCGCGGACTCCCGGCTCGGTGAGGTGGTTGTCGCCGAGATCGAGCCGGACCTGGTGGACTGGATGCGCGCCGGCCTGGTCCCGTCGGTCCTCGACGATCCCCGGGTCGCCGTCGTGGTCGGGGACGTCTGGACCGTCGTCACCGAGTTGCCCGACGCATCGGTCGACGCGATTCTGCTGGATGTGGACAACGGGCCGGACTTCCTTGTGTACAACGAGAATTCGGCGATCTACTCGTCGTCGTTCCTGACCGTCTGCCGGTCCAAGTTGCGGGACGACGGCGTACTCACGGTCTGGTCGTCGTCGGCGTCCGCCGCGTTGGAGGCCGCCATGGCGAGCGTCTTCGGCGCCTGCAAGGTCACGCCCGTTCCGGTGCGGCTGCAGGGCCGGGACGAGATGTACTACGTCTATCAGGGCGGCTCGTAGTCCTTCTGTGGCGTTGTCCACAGCTTGCAGATCGGGGCGTTTCGGCAGGGCCGATCGACGTACTCTGCAGGTATGGGTGATGACGTGGAATTCAGGATCGAGCACGACACGATGGGCGAGGTCAAGGTGCCTCGGGACGCGTTGTGGCGGGCGCAGACGCAGCGCGCGGTGGAGAACTTCCCGATCTCCGGGCGGCCGCTCGCGCCGGAGCTGGTGCATGCGCTGGCCCAGATCAAAGCCTCCGCAGCAGTGGTGAATGCCTCGCTCGGCGTGCTCGACGCCGACCGGTCGGCCGCGATCGTGGCCGCCGCCGACCAGGTGACCGCGGGGGAGTTCGACGCGGAGTTCCCGATCGACGTCTTCCAGACCGGCTCGGGGACGTCGACGAACATGAACGTCAACGAGGTCCTCGCCACCCTCGCCACCCGCTCCCTCGGCGCCGACGTCCACCCGAACGATCACGTCAACGCATCCCAGTCCAGCAACGACACCTTCCCGTCGGCGATCCACGTCGCCGCCGCCGCGGGCGTAGTGCAGGAGCTGTTGCCGGCGCTCGAGCACCTCGCGGATTCCCTGTCTCGTAAGGGATCCGAGTTCGCCGAGGTGGTGAAGTCCGGGCGGACACACCTGATGGACGCGACCCCGGTGACGCTCGGCCAGGAGTTCAACGGGTATGCGCAGCAGATCAGCCGGGGCGCCGCGCGGGTGCGGGCGACGCTGCCCCGGGTCGCCGAGCTCCCGCTGGGCGGGACGGCGGTCGGGACGGGGATCAACACACCGCCCGGTTTCGCGGCCGCGGTGATCACCGAGCTGAACCGGCGGACCGGTCTGGAGCTGACCGAGGCCGAGGACCACTTCGAGGCGCAGGGCGCGCGTGACGGGCTGGTCGAGCTGTCCGGGCAGCTGAAGACGGTCGCGGTCAGTCTGACGAAGATCTGCAACGACCTGCGCTGGATGGGTTCCGGCCCGCGGGCCGGGCTCGGCGAGATCGTGCTGCCCGACCTGCAGCCCGGGTCGAGCATCATGCCCGGCAAGGTGAATCCGGTGATCTGCGAGGCGACGCTGATGGTCGCCGCGCAGGTGATCGGCAACGACACCACGATCACCGTGGCCGGTGCCGGCGGCAACTTCGAGCTGAACGTGATGCTTCCGGTGATCGCGCGCAACCTGCTCGAGTCGATCACCCTGCTGGCAAACAGTTCGCGCCTGCTGGCCGACCGCTGCGTCGACGGCATCAGGGCGAACGTCGATCATGCCCGCGCGCTGGCCGAGTCGTCGCCGTCGATCGTGACCCCGCTGAACCGCTACATCGGGTACGAGAACGCCGCCGCGGTCGCCAAAAGTGCTTTGAAACAAGGGAAAACGATCCGCGAGGTCGTGATCGAGAGCGGTCACGTCGAGAAGGGAGACCTGACCGAGGAGCAGCTGGACGCGGCCCTCGACGTACTGTCCATGACCCGCCCGGCCGACTCGTGACGGAGTACTGGCAGCCGGGGACGACGATCGAGTGGATCTACGAGGGGACAGGGCGGCACGCGGACAAGCCGAACGTGCGGCCGATGACGGTCGTGCGTGACGACGCGGACGGGCTGGTCGCCTGGCTCGCACCGGGTACGCCGCTGCTCAAGCCGGTCCTCGTCGACGGGCGGGAGACGCGGCACGCCGGTCCGGTCGGGATGTTCACCGAGGAGCGGGTGCTGAAGCTCGACGTCTGGCACGGGACCGGGATCCTCAAGGTATCGCCGCCGGGCAAGCCGTGGTCGGTCTGGTACTTCTGGGGCGAGGACGGGACGTTCCGCGGGTGGTACGTGAACCTCGAGCGGGAGCATGTCCGCGAGTGGGCATCGCGCCGTACCAGCACTGTGGACCGCGTCCTCGACCTGTGGATCAATCCCGACCGTACGATCGAGTGGAAGGACGAGGACGAGCTCGAAGGGGCCGTCGCCGCCGGCCGCTTCACCGCCGCGGAGGCGGAGCGCATCGTCGGGGACGCGCACGCGGCCATCCGCGACATCGAGGCCTGGACCGCGCCGTTCTCGGACGACTGGCAGCTCTGGACCCCACCGCAGACCTGGCGCGTCCCCGCCGCCCCGACAACGCACCAACCCACCCTGATCGCGGAGGAGTTGCACAGCTGATGCCGCGCGCTTTGCGTCGCCCAGTTCGGCGGTCCGCGGCGACCGTCGCCGAGCTCCGGCCTACGGTTCAGCGACCACCTGCGCATCGACAACCTCGCCGCCGTCTGGCGAACGTACCGAGCCGCCGGCGCCGACTTCCTGGTCGCCAGCGGCCCGGAGTGGGAGCTCGCCAGGGCGCTTGCCTCCGCGGATACCCATCAGCCGATCGCGGACTTCACCGTCCGCAACGACGGCTACGTGGCGGCCACCGCGGCCGAGATTCTCACCCTGGTCGGCTGGCCCTGACAACAGGTGTGTCACGAGCGCTTCCATCCGGCAAGTTCGGACTTACCTTGGAAACATGTACACCATCGAGTTGCAGGACGAGGAGCTCCAGATACTGCGATCCGCCCTCAGGAGCTACCTCCAGGCCTTCGGCCACAACGAAGCCGATCTCGTCCAGGCCGCAAAGACGCTGATGCTCAAACTGCCCCAAGCAGTCGAATCCAAGGCAGGCTGAGCAGCGCAGGGGGTCAGCTGCGGGGGCGCACCGTCAGGGGGACCGGCTTCTTGGTGTCGGTGAAGAAGTCGTTGCCCTTGTCGTCCACCACGATGAAGGCCGGGAAGTCCTCGACCTGGATCTTCCAGACCGCTTCCATGCCGAGCTCGGCGTACTCCAGGACGTCGACCGACTTGATGCAGTCCTGCGCCAACCGCGCCGCCGGACCGCCGATCGAGCCGAGGTAGAACCCGCCGTGCTCCTTGCACGCCGCCGTCACCTTCGCCGACCGGTTGCCCTTGGCAAGCATCACGAACGAGCCGCCGGCCGCCTGGAACTGGTCGACGTACGCGTCCATCCGCCCCGCCGTCGTCGGCCCGAACGAACCCGACGCGTAACCCTCCGGCGTCTTCGCGGGCCCGGCGTAGTACACGGCGTGATCGCGGAGGTACTGCGGCATCGGCTCGCCAGCGTCCAGGCGCTCCTTGATCTTCGCGTGCGCGATGTCCCGCGCCACCACGAGCGGCCCGCTCAGCGACAGCCGCGTCTTCACCGGCAGCTTCGACAGCTCCGCGCGGATCTCGCTCATCGGCCGGTTCAGGTCGATCCGTACGACGTCGGTCGCGTCGTCGAGGTGCTCGTCGGTGGTGTCCGGCAGGAACCGGGCCGGGTCGCGTTCGAGCTGCTCCAGGAACACACCCTCCGGCGTGATCTTCGCCAGCGCCTGCCGGTCCGCCGAGCACGACACCGCGATCGCGACCGGGCAGGACGCCCCGTGCCGCGGCAGCCGGATCACGCGAACGTCGTGGCAGAAGTACTTCCCGCCGAACTGCGCCCCGATCCCGAACTCCTGGGTCAGCTTGAAGACCTCCTCCTCCAGCTCCACGTCCCGGAACCCGTGCCCCAGCGGCGATCCCGTGGTCGGCAGCGTGTCGAGGTAGTGCGCGGAGGCGTACTTCGCGGTCTTCAGCGCGTATTCGGCCGACGTACCGCCGACCACGACCGCGAGGTGGTACGGCGGGCAGGCCGCAGTACCCAGGGAGCGGATCTTCTCGTCCAGGAACTCCATCATCCGCGCCGGGTTCAGGACCGCCTTCGTCTCCTGGTAGAGGAACGACTTGTTCGCCGAGCCGCCACCCTTGGCCATGAACAGGAACTTGTACGCCGGGTCGCCGCTGCCCGCCGGGGTCGAGTACAGCTCGACCTGGGCCGGCAGGTTGGAGCCGGTGTTCTTCTCGTCCCACATGGTCAGCGGGGCCATCTGCGAGTAGCGCAGGTTCAGCTTGGTGTACGCGTCGTACACGCCGCGGCTGATCCACTCCTCGTCGACCGCGCCGGTCAGCACGCCCTCGGACTTCTTGCCCATCACGATCGCGGTGCCGGTGTCCTGGCACATCGGGAGTACGCCGCCGGCCGAGATGTTCGCGTTCTTCAACAGGTCGAGCGCGACGAACCGGTCGTTGCCGGAGGCCTCCGGGTCGTCGATGATCCGCCGCAGCTGGGCGAGGTGCGCGGTCCGCAGGTAGTGCGAGATGTCGTGCATCGCCTCCGCGGTCAACGCCTGCAGCACCTCGGGCTGAACCTGCAGGAACGTCCGATCGCCCACCGTGAACGTGCTGACACCTTCTGTCGTCAGCAGCCGGTACTCCGTCTCGTCAACACCCAACGGCAACAGATCGGAGTAGTTGAAGTCGGCAGACACCGGGCATACCTCCAGGAGGAGTGGACTGAGTCGTCCCAGCCTAATTCGCCCGCTCGGCTCCCGCGCCCGCACCCCGGCCGGTCACGATCCGCCACGCGCCGGGGAGCTCCAGTCCCAGCGCGAGACGGTTGTAGTTCCGTTGGTAGCCGGTCGCGTCCTTCGTCAGTCGGCTCTCCGACTCGGGCGCCTGGTTCCGGAGCCCGAGGGCCAACGCGCCGATCGTGAGCCCGCCGGCGACGAACAGGATCGCCGCGGGGACGACCGTCGTGTCGCTCCCGGTCAGTTGCAGGATCAGGATCCACACGATCCCGGCGCCGGTCGCCGCGAACGCCGCCAGGTACAGGCCGGCCAGAAGTCGTCCCTTGCGAACCCCGCCCCAGTTCATGCCGTCAGTATGCGGCTCAGGGGCGGGTTCAGGGGTGAATCGGGGAGGAAACGGGTCTGCGGGTGGGGGTGGGCGCGCGTATGGTTTTGCCGTGGCTCAGGATGACGTTCCCCAGGAGAACCGACCGCAGGATGCCGTGCCCGCGCAGGCGCCGACCGGTGACGAACTGGCGCTGCGGCGACGGGTGTCCGACCTGGAACGGGAGGAGGTCGCCGACGTACTGCGCGAGGCCGCGGGCGAAGGGCGGCTGTCGTACGGCGAGCTGGAGGAGCGGCTCGAGACCCTGTACGGCTCCAAGACGTACGGCGAGCTCGTCGAACTGACCGCCGACCTGCCGAACGGTCCGCGCGCTCCGGGTACGCCGGGGGTGCCGTCGGTCGGCCCGCAGTACACCGGCGCAATGGTCGAGACCGGGCCGGTCATCAACGTGTTCATGTCCGAGACCAAGCGGATGGGCAACTGGCTGGTCCCGCAGCGCCAGGAGGTGAACGCGGTCCTCGGCGACGTCACGCTCGACTACACCGAGGCGCAGATCCCGTACGACGACATCCAGGTCGACGTGAAGTCGATCCTCGCCGACGTGAAGATCCGCGTCCCCGCCAACGCGATCGTCCTGCTCGACAGCAACCCGATCCTCGGCTCCGTCTCCGAACAGGAAGCCGGCCTCAAAGCCGTCCCCGACCCGAACGCACAGCCCACCACCCCGAAACGCTTCCACATCCGCGGCACCGCCATCCTCGGCGAAATCAAAATCAAACGAGGCCCCCGCCTCAGCAAACGCCTCGGCCTCACCTGACCGAGCTGTCCTCCCGATGCTCCTTCAGCAGCTCGTCGAGCCAGGCGCGGAAGGTCTGTAGGTCCGGCCGTGGTGAATGCCCTGGTGGTCGACGACGATCGCCGGGCGCTGGGTCGCGAGCTGCCAGGCGAGCAGCCCTGCGACGCCGACGTACCCCACGACGAGCAGCCGGCCGAGGACGGGCCAGCCGCTGTCGAGCATGTCCGGAAGGGTGCCCGCCAGGATCGCCGTCGCTGTCCCCCAGCCTCACGACTCCACCCCCGGAGCAGAGTCACTGTAATGCACGACACTTGGCGTATGGGGCGGCTCAGAGCGGTGCTCAGCTGGGGGTTTGTGCGGGGTCCGGCGGCGGCTTATGCGTTCCTGGATACCGGGTCGGCGCTCGCCTCGTTTGCGTCGGTTGCGGCGATCGTTCTGATTGCGGCGCTTGGTGCCGGAGTCGGTGCGCTGGTGGGAGTCGTGACCCGGAGCTCGGTCGGCGCCGCCGCCGGAGTCGGGGCGCTGATCGGCGGCGGTGTGCTGGTCGCCTGGCTGTTGCTGTGTCTTGTTGTGGTTGTGGTGCTCTGGGTGCGGGGTGTCAGTCCTGTAGAGACGGCGACCGGTGAGAAGCCGGCCGGCAGGCACGCCGCGCCCTCCTCCGGGTGGCGAGGGCGCGGAGAACCGCCCGTACCTGTGAGCCTCGTGCTGTTCTTCGTGTTGATCACGCTGCCGTTCGGAAGCCTGTGGATGCACGCCCGGCAGCTGTCGCGGCCGTGGGACGGGCCGACCGCGACGACCAGCGGGACGGTGGTCACCGTGCATGAGCCCGACTGGTGGGAGGAGGGCTCCGGCTCGGTCGACATCCGGTACTCCGTCGCAGGGACGAACTACGAGTTCGAAACCGGCCGTGACCCCGGCGAGCACTTCCTCGCGGTCGGTGAGGTCGTTCCCGTCGAGTACGTCGTCGCCGGGCCCGCCGCCGGGCGATGTGTGTGGACCGTGGAGTCGGCGCGGTCGGATGCCACGTTCTGGTTCTGGCTCTCCGCCGGGTGTGCCGGCTTGGGGTTGCTCAGCCTGATTGGGTTCCTCGCCGGGCGGTGGCGGTCCAGCGGCCGGCGTGGCGGTTGATCTGGATCGGGTGGGCGAACGTCTCGGAGATCAGCGGGGTGGTGACCACGTCGTCGACCGGGCCGGCGGCCAGGATGCGGCCCTCGCGGATCAGGGTGGCGTGCGTGGTACAGGTGGGGAGTTCCTCGAGGTGGTGGGTGACGAGGACCCACGCCAAATGCGGGTGGGTGGTGTGGATGTGGTCGAGGGTTTCGAGGAGCTGTTCACGGGCGGCCACGTCGAGGCCGGTGGATGGTTCGTCGAGGAGCAGGAGCTTGGGGTCGGAGATCAAGGCGCGCGCGATGAGCGCTCGGCCGCGCTCGCCCTGGGAGAGGGTGGTCCAGGGCGACGAGGCGATTTGGCTGATGCCGAGGAGGTCGATCAGCTCCCGCGCCCGCTCCACCTGAGCACCGGTCGGCTCCCAGCGCGGCATGCGTTCGATGGTCCCGGTCAGACCGGTGAGCACGACGTCGACGATGGTCAGCGGCGACCGCAGCGCGTGCCGCGGGTTGACGTGCCCGATGGACTCGCGCAGCGTGCGGATGTCGACCGTACCGAGCCGCTTCCCGAGGATCTCGACCGTGCCGCGGGTGGGATGGGTGATGGCCCCGCACAGCCCGAGCAGCGTGCTTTTGCCCGCGCCGTTCGACCCGAGCAGGGCCCACCGTTCACCTTCGCCGACGGTCAGCGACACCCCGGACAGCAGCGGTTTGCCGTCCCGGACGAAGTCGACGTCTTTCAGTTCGAGCACCCGTAAACCTCCTCGTACAACGCCTTCAGCTCCTCCGCGCTCGCCTCGCGCCCGGTCTCGTCCGTACGCCGCTGCACGTGCCGCGCGAACTCCCGCTCCTGCTCGGACGACAGCCGTACGCCGTACACCGACTCCAGCACGTGTGCGATCCCACCCTTACCCGACTGGCTGTTGACCCGGACCACCGCCTCGTACCCGCGCCCGACATCGGCGGGGTCGATCGGCAAGTACGGTACGTCCCAGAACCCGTCGCCCTGGACGGCGAACCCCTTCCGGATCGCGTCCTGGTGCGTGCCGGAGAACGCCGTGTAGACCAGCTCCCCGACGTACGGGTGCCGCGGATGGATCGGCATCCGCGTGCAGTACTCGACCACCTCCCGGATCCCGTCGATGTCGGAGAAGTCGACCATCGGATCGACGCCCTGGGCGTGCAGGTTGAGCGCGAGGGTCGCGATGTCCACGTTCCCGGTGCGTTCGCCGTTCCCGAAGACGCAGCCCTCGACCCGTTGCGCCCCCGCGAGTACGGCGAGCTCGGCGCAGGCGATCCCGGTACCGCGGTCGTTGTGCGGATGCACCGACAGGATGACGCCGTCGCGCCGCGGCAGGTTCTGGTGCATGTACTCGATCTGGTCGGCGTACACGTTCGGCGTCGCGACCTCGACCGTCGCCGGCAGGTTCATGATCACCGGCCGCTCCGGCGTCGCGTCCCACTGCTTGGTGAGGTGATCCGCCAGCTCGAGCACGTAGTCCGGCTCGGTCAGGTTGTACACCTCGGGCGAGAACTGGAACCGCACGTTCGGCTGCCCGTCGGTCAGCCGCAGGATCTCTTCCGACCCCGCGTAGATCATCGCCGCCAGTTCATCGCGGGTACGACGCAGTACGACGTCCCGCCACGTCGGCGCGGTCGCGGCGTACATGTGGATCACCACGTCGCCGCGCATCCCGGCGACGGACTCGACGGTCCGCTGGATCAGGTCGGCCCTGGCCGGCGTGAACACGACGATGGTGACGTCGGACGGCACCAGGTCGGACTCGGCGAGGAGCCGGACGAAGTCGAAGTCGGTCTGCGACGCGGACGGGTAGCCGACCTCGATCTCTTTGTAGCCGATGGCAACCATCAGCTCGAAGAACCGGCGCTTGCGCTCGGGATCCATCGGCTCGGCCAAGGCCTGGTTGCCGTCGCGGAGGTCGACCGGCACCCACAGCGGTGCGGTGCTGATCCGGCGGTCCGGCCAGGTGCGGTCGACCGGCGCGACCGGGACCTTGGCGAAGACGTCGCGGTAGCGGCGGCTGGGCATGGGGGAGGGCTGCTGGCGATTCCAGTTCATGGGGTGGTCCTTCCGGTGCCTGAAGCGAGGACCGGCGGACGACGGCACTCCACGGAGGGAGCGCCGGTCGAATCAGCTCCCGCCGTGGCGGCCAAGAAGGAGGCCCGGAAGCGGGCGCAGGAGTGACGACATGGCGAACACACTATCAACTCCTCAGACAAGCTGACAACCTGAGCAGCCCTAGACTGTTCGCATGATTCGTCGTCACCCGTTGGCCGAGCAGGCCGCCGAGGAGCTGCTCCGCCGGATCGGGAGCGGCGAATGGACGCTCGGCGCCAAGCTCCCTGGCGAGACCACGCTGGCCGCGCAGCTGGGCGTCGGCCGGTCGACGATCCGCGAGGCCGTGCGCGAGCTGGCCGGCCGGCGCGTGCTGGAGAGCCGTCAGGGCGCGGGCGTGTTCGTCATCGCGCTCCAGGCCGCCGAGGACTGGGACAAGGTCCTGCGCAAGGCCGACATCACCGACGTACTCGAAGGCCGGCTGGCGATCGAGACCGAAGGCGCCCGGCTGGCGGCGTCCCGGCGTACCCCGGCCGACCTGAAGAACTTCCGCTACACGCTGACGGACCGGAAGCGGGCGGCCGTGAGCGCGCCGGACGACTGGTACATCGAGGCCGACCTCGCGTTCCATCGCGCGGTCGTGGTGGCCGCGCACAACGCCGTACTGACGGAGCTGTTCGACACGTTCGTACCGCGGATCCGGCGGGCGATGATCGACATGCTGAAGCTCGACGACCAGCACCGCCACCGGCACGACCAGGCGGCCCACGAGGCGATCGCCGACGCCATCAAGGCCCAGGACCCCGACCTCGCCGCGGCCCGCTCCCGCGAACACCTCAGCGCGGTCCGCAGCACTCTCGGCTAGGCACTCCCGGCTAGGCGCGGTGCTGATCGAGCAGTGACCTCAGCCAGGGGGTGAGGGCTTCGAGGTCCTCGACGTTGTCCTGCGGGATCGAGATCGGGCGGGTACGGCGGTCTGCCGGGTTGACCTGGACGGTCCGGGCCAGCGGTAGGCCGGTCGGTCCGTCGATGCTGGTGATGCCGGACCAGGGCAGGTTGCGGCCGCGGGTGATGCCCTCGGCATCGACCGTGATGACCGGGCGGTTCGTGATCAGCTGCCACGCGGTGAGCGCCGTACCGTAGACGAAGGCGGCCAGGGCTGTCAGCCGCAGTACGCCGAGCGTGCCGGAGACACCGTCGGCGCGCAGGTGGTCGACGTTCGTCCACGCGGACAGCAGCATCAGCACCGCGAACCCGGCCAGTCGCATCGCCAACCGACCGCGGCGTGGCAGGAACACCACGCTGCCCTTGGACTCCAGCTCGGATGTCCACGTCTCCGCCGACATGTCAGGCGCCCCACCGCGCAGTGTGTTCGGCCGCGGTCGGTGGGTCGGCGCCATGTCGCGTACAGGTGATCGCGGCCGCCTTCACGGCGTAGTCCACGACGTCGCGCAGGTCGTCGGAAGTCAGCCCGGCCAGGCGACGGTCGCGGAGCAGATCCCGCTTGAGCAGACCGGTGATGAGGGCTGCCATCAGGGAGTCGCCTGCGCCTACGGTGTCGACCACCTCGATCTTCGGCGCCTCCACCTCGACCCGCACATCCCTGCCGACGCCGATCGCGCCCTCGCCGCCGCGGGTGATGACCACGCACTGCGTCCGCTCGGCGGTCAGCAGCTCCGTGGCGATGTCGTCGAGCGACACCCCCGGGCGGAAGAACGCGCAGTCCTCGTCACTCAGCTTGACCAGGTCGGACAGCGCGGCGAGCTCGCGTACGGCGGTCCACGCGACCACCGGGTCCGGCGTGATCGCTGGTCGCGCGTTCGGGTCGAGCGTGACGGTGACGGGCTGGTCGGCCACCGACTCGAGGAACCTGTGGATCGCGGTCGCGCCGGGCTCGAGCATGGTCGCGATCGAACCGGTATGGATCGCCGGGCAACCACGCGTCAGCGACAACGCCGGCGGGTCCCAGGTCATGTCGAACTTGTAGCTCGCCACGCCCTCGGCATCCAGGGTCGCGGTCGCGGTGCTGGTCCGGAACCCGGGGTCGACAGTTCCGGGGGCGAGCTGAACTCCGTTCCCGAACAGGTGCGCCCCGAGCAGGTCGCCGTACTGGTCGGTGCCGAAGCGCGCCACCAACTCGGTCGGCACACCCATCCGAGCCAGCCCGACCGCGACATTCGCCGCGAACCCCCCGGGAATCGCCTTGCCCTTCCCGTTCCCGTTCCGCGTGGTCTTGGCCGCGGAACCGACGATGTCGACAAGAGCCTCGCCGATGACGAGGACCGGTGCGCTCATCGGCCGTCCTCGACGTCGATGGCGGAGTACGCACGCAGCGCATGCGCGTCGACCTTCAGGTGGGCCGGTGGCGCAGTCGGGTCGGCTCGGCTTGTTGTTCGCTCGCTGCGCTCGCTCATGCCAACGGATCGTAGCCAACGGTCCCGGCCGCTGTTCGGGCGGATTGGGGGGCGCGAGACACTGTGGGCATGAGTTCGACAGGTCAGGGTGCGTCCAACGAGGCTGCGGCGCGGGAGCGGGCGCAGGTCCAGGCGGAGGCGAACGAGTACCGGCAGGCGTACCGGCGGGACAAAAGGAAATCGCAGACCGTCGGGAACATGGTGGTCGCGATGGTCATCTGCCTCGTGGTGGTCGCGTTCCTGATTCTGGTCACCTGGCGGTCGAAGCCGGCCGAGACGCCCAAGGCGGTCGAGTACACCGCGCAGTTGCAGGACGCACGCACGGCCGCCGCCTGGGTGCGCGGCCCGGAGCCGATGCCGACCGGCTGGACCGCGACCAGCGTCGAATTCCTCAAGCCTCAGCAGGAGCCGATGACCTGGCACCTGGGCGTCGTCACCAACGAGGAGAAATACGTCGGGCTCGAGCAGTCCAATGTCACCACCGGCAAATTCCCGGCCGAGAAACTCGGCCGGACCTCCGACGATGGTACGACGACGGTGGCCGGCGTCACCTGGCAGCGCAAGGTTCTGCTGGACCGCAAGGGCGAGAACGCCTTGGTATTGGTCGGTAGCGGAGTCACCACCATCGTTACCGGAAATGCCGGCTATCCCGCACTTGAAACGTTTGCTTCCGCCTTGCGCTGACCAGTTTCCGGTCATTCGCGACCACGTTCCGGACGGTCGTTGACACGTGCCCACGGCACGGGGTTCGATCGAGGCTCGGCTTCTGACGCTCGGGGACAAGCGAGAGGGCCCGAGCAGACATGCCCAAGCCGCACACGCCGCCCCGGGCGGGGGGCTGATCCGTCGTGTTCGTCACCGGGCTCCTGCTGGGCGCCAACAGCTCGCCGCACCTCGGCGCTCCCTGGCAATTACTGTCCTATCAGGGCGGCACCCTGTTCGGTTCGACGCTGGAGTCCGCGCGGGACTGCGGGTTCGACCAGCTGGTCGTGACGCTGGGCAGCGCATCGGAGCAGATCCACGACCGGATCGACCTCGACGGGGTCCGGGTGGTCGAGTCGCCGCACTCCGACACCGACAGCTCGTCGATCGTGCCGGCCCTCGACGCGGTCGACCGGCGGGCCGACGGGATCGTCGTACTGCTCGGTGATCAGCCCGGGATCACGTCGGCGGCCGTCTGGTCGCTCGTCGCCGAGGCCGCCACCCCGATCGGCGTGACCCGGTACGACGACGGCGAGAGCTACCCGTGCTGGTTCGGCCGCGAACTCTTCGGCGAACTCCGCGACCTGCGCAGCGACGCCGACCTGTGGAACCCGATCCACAACGGCGCCCACCCCGTCACCAAGGTCGATGCCATCGGCAACATCCCGCCGCGCGCGACGACCTGGGCGGCGTACCACGGGATGCTCTCCGGCGCGACCATCGCCGCCGAAGAACTACCCCTCGACACTCACCCGCTCCCGATCCGCACCCACCCCCGCCGCCGGCGCCACGCTTCCAGCTGATCGCCGACCTCACTCCGCCCCGGCCAGCCGGAGTCCGACGATGCCCGCGACGATCAGGGCGATGCAGGCGAGCCGGGCCGGGGTGGCCGGCTCGTTGAACAGGATGATGCCGACGGTCACCACCCCGACCGAACCGAGCCCGGTCCAGATCGCGTACGCCGTGCCGACCGGGAGGCGGTCGAGCGTCTTCGCCAGCAACACGACCGAGATCACGCCGAAGACCAGGACGCCGATGGTCGGCCACAACCGGCTGAAGCCCTCGCTCGGCTTCAAACTCAGCGCGAACGCGATCTCGAACGCGGCCGCGGCAAGCAACACAAACCACGCCATCAGACCACCCACCGATCCGCGCCATGCTGGTTTCTGTGGGCTGTCATGCGGCCAGTGATCCGCGGAGTTGGCGGTGGGCGATTGTTGCGACGCGGGCGCCGAGGGCAGCTGCGGTTCGTAGGTCGGTGGCCGGTGGCGCCTTCTCCGCGGAGAGGTCTGCGTCGGACTGGGCCATCGCGCCCATCCAGCTGCCGAGTCGGTTGAGGTCCTCGATGCTCGCGGTGCTCTCCGCCCAGCCGGGGTAGATGTCCAGGCCGACCCAGATCATCCCGTGCTGCGCGGCGAAGACGGCCAGGTCGACCAGGCTGTTCAGCTTGTCGCCGGACATCGCCTTCGAGTTCGTGAATCCGGCCGCGATCTTGTCCCGCCAGGCGAGGTCGGCGGCCCAGATCCGCACGCTCTCCTCGGCGAACTTCTTGAACACCCAACTCGGACTGCCCATGTACGTCGGCGTGCCGAAGACGATCGCGTCCGCAGCGGTCAGCCGCTCCCACACGTCCTCGGTCAGCTCGTCGAGCGGCACGAGATCCGTCACGGTGCCCGGTACGGACGCGGCTCCGGCGGCGACCGCCTCGGCCTGCTTGGCGGTGTGCCCGTAGCCCGAGTGATACGCAATCGCCACGGTCGCGGTGCTGGGTGTGTTGCTCATGTGCTTCCTCCTGAGGGCTTAGCGGACTACAGTCCGTCTCATGAACGACAGTACCGGACCGCAGTCCGCTTCACAACGGGGTCTGCCGGTGGTGGGGGAGCCGCGCCCGGAACGCGCGGATGCCCGACGCAACCGGTTGCGCGTGCTCGAGGCGGCCGACCGGCTGTTCACCGAGCACGGGGTGAAGAGCGTCTCGCTCGATGCCATCGCCGCGGAGGCAGGCGTCGGGAAGGGCACTGTGTTCCGCCGCTTCGGCGATCGCGCCGGCCTGGCGGTCGCGCTGCTGGACGAGCGTGAGCAGGAGCTCCAGGCGAAGATCCTCAGCGGGCCGCCGCCGCTCGGCCCCGGGGCGCCGCCGGTCGTCCGGGTGATGGCGTTCCTGGATGCCTATCTCGATCTGCTCGACCGGCACGTCGAGCTGTTCATGGACAGCGAGAACGCGTCGGACGGGGCCCGCTACCGGATCGGCTCGTACCACCTCTGGCATCGGCACCTGTCGCACCTGATCGAGGCGTCCCATGCCGCCCTGGACGCGGACTACACGGCACACGTCCTGCTCGCCCCGCTCGCCGCGGACCTCCACAACGCCCTTCGCGCACAGGGTTTCGACCTGGACCGGATGAAGACCGGCCTACGCGCCGTAGCTACAGCCTTACTGCCAGCCTGATCTCAGGCAGGTTGTTCAGCGACGAGTGCGTCCGGTCGCCGGTCTCGGTGAAGCCGTACGCCGAGTAGAACCGGCGAGCTCGGGTATTCGCCTCCAGAACCCACAACCACACGTCGACGAAGCCGGCGTTGCGGAGGTCGGCGCAGGCGGCGTCGGCGAGCGCCCGCCCCGCGCCGGTGCCCCAGTACGAGGGGTGGACGAACAGGGCGTACAGCTCGCCAGTGCCCGGTGGTGCTGTGGCGTCACGCTCGGGCCCGACGCCGGCGTACCCGATCACCTGTTCTCCGAGCGCGGCGACGTACAGGCGGGAGCGGCCGGCGGCGATGCTGTCTGCCCACGAGGCCGCGATCGCGGCCGGATCCATCGCATCCAGGAAGTCCTGCGGCACCAGCCCGGTGAACGCGCCCCGCCAACTGGCCACTCGCGCGTGCGCCGCGCCGAGGAGGTCGGAGGAGCGGGCGGCGCGTGTCGTGAGCGTCAGTTGGGTTTTTCTTCGTGGGTGGCTTGGGCTTTGGCGAGGCGTTCGCGGGCGCCGTCGAGCCAGCGTTGGCAGGTGGTGGCGAGTTCTTCGCCGCGTTCCCACAGGGCGAGGGACTCTTCGAGGGAGGTGCCGCCGGCTTCCAGCTTGCGGACTACCTCGACGAGCTCCTCCCGCGCCTGCTCGTAGGTCATCTCGGGTCGGTCGCCGCTCACTTGTTCTCCTCGGTCTTGACTTCGACCGCGAAGCGGCCGTCGGTGACGCGCGCCTGGAGCAGGTCTCCGGGCGCCACCTGCGCCACTTCCCGCACGGCGGTGCCGTCGGCCAGCTGCAGCACGGAGTACCCCCGCTCCAACGTCGCCTTCGGGGACAGGGCCCGCACACTCGCGAGCCGGTGCGTAATGTCGTCGCTGGCCCGATCCAGCCGATGCGTCAGCGTCCGGCGGCTGCGCTCGACCAGCGCGGCAACCTCGTCGGAGCGCCGCTGCAGGTCCGTCACCGGCGCGGCGAGCGCCGGCCGCGAACGGATCGCCGCCAGGGCATGCGCCTCCCGGTCCAGCCACGACCTGATCGCCCGCGACCCGCGCTCACGCAGCAGCCGCACGCCGTCCAGCTCCTCGCGAACATCCGGCACGATCCGCTTCGCCGCGTCGGTCGGCGTCGACGCCCGCAGGTCTGCGACCAGGTCGAGCAGCGGCGAGTCCGGCTCGTGCCCGATCGCGCTCACCACCGGCGTACCCGTCTTCGACACGGCCCGGATCAGCCCTTCGTCCGAGAACGGCAGGAGATCCTCCAGCGACCCGCCGCCGCGCGCGATCACGATCACTTCGACCGACTCGTCCGCGTCCAGCTTCCGCAGCGCCGTCATCACCTCACCGGACGCCGACGGCCCTTGGACCGACGCATACTCGACCCGGAACGTGACTGCCGGCCAGCGCCGCTTCGCGTTCTCGAGCACGTCGCGCTCGGCCGCCGAGTCCCGCCCGCAGATGAGGCCGATCGTGTGCGGGAGGAACGGCAACTTCTTCTTCCGATACGGCTCGAACAGGCCCTCGGCCCCGAGCAGCTGCTTCAGCCGCTCGATCCGCGCCAGCAGCTCACCGATCCCGACGTGCCGGATCTCGCTGACCGCGAGCGCGAGCGTGCCGCGGCGGGCGAAGAAGTTCGGCTTGGCGTGCACCAGCACCCGGGAACCGTCCGTCACCTCGACCGTCTCGAACACCCGCCGGTTGCAGGTGAACCGCAGCGAGATGTCCGCGTCCGTGTCCCGCAGCGTCCCGAACACCGTCGTCGTGCCGCGCCCGATCGAGACGTCCGTCAGCTGCCCCTCGACCCACACGGCGCCGAGCTGGTTGATCCAGCCGGCAATGCCGTTCGCAATCGTGCGAACGGCCGCGGGTGCTTCCGGCGACGTCTCCAAAGCCACCCCCAGACCCTACGGCGCGCCACCGACAAGTCCTAACGTTGAGTGATGCGCCCACTCTTGCTGTTGGATTTCGACGGTCCGCTGAACCCGCACCGCGCGGACGGGATCCCGGACGGGTACGAGCGGCACGAGATCACCGAGGGTACGAAGACCTGGCGGCTGCTCCTCAACCAGCAGCACGGCGTCGAGCTCCGAGCGCTCGCGGACACCTTTGACCTGGTCTGGGCCAGCAGCTGGGAGCACGGCGCCAACCGGCTGCTCGCGCCGCTGCTCGGGCTGCCCGACCTCCCCACGATCCTGTGGCCGGACCGCCGGCCGGTACGCCGGGGTTCCTGGAAGGCGCCGTACGTCGCCGACTGGGTGGGCGACCGCCCGTTCGCGTGGGTGGACGACGAGGTGGGCGCGGCCGAGCGGACCCGCTTCCCGCACGATCACCAGCTGATCCACCCTGTCGACGCACGGACCGGGCTGACGGCCGCGGACTTCGCCGTACTGCGGGAGTGGGCCGGAAAACCCTTTGCGCAAAAGGCATTTCGGCCGCATTCTTGAGGTGCTGGTAACACCTCCCACGGAGGAGCCGTCCGGACAGGGCGGACGGCTCCCCAAACACGTTGCCCCGAGCAACTGCTGGTTCGAACCGGCCCCTGGTGCGGTGGTCGACGGTCGTGACCCTGCTCACAGATTGCGGCCCGTACCATGGGGAGCGTGACTGCCCAGCCTGACGACACTGGTACGACGACCGCTGTAGAGACCAAGCGGGTGCTGCTCGCGGCGCCGCGGGGGTACTGCGCGGGCGTGGACCGGGCCGTTGTGGCGGTCGAGAAGGCCCTCGATCTGTACGGGCCGCCGGTGTATGTGCGCAAGGAGATCGTGCACAACAAGTACGTCGTGCAGACGCTGCAGAAGCGGGGCGCGATCTTCGTCGACGAGACCGCCGAGGTGCCCGAGGGGGAGACGGTGATCTTCTCCGCGCACGGTGTCGCCCCGGTGGTGCACGAGGAGGCGGCCGCGCGGCAGCTGAAGACGATCGACGCGACCTGCCCGCTGGTGACCAAGGTCCACCACGAGGCGAAGCGGTTCGCCGCGACCGACTACGACATCCTGCTGATCGGTCACGAGGGCCACGAGGAGGTCATCGGCACCTCCGGCGAGGCCCCCGAGCACGTGACGCTCGTCGACGGTCCGGACGACGTACCGAACGTGACTGTCCGCGACCCGGAGAAGGTCGTCTGGCTGTCGCAGACGACGCTGTCGGTCGACGAGACGATGGAGACCGTACGCCGCCTGCGCGAGCGGTTCCCGCACTTGCAGGACCCGCCGAGCGACGACATCTGCTACGCGACCCAGAACCGCCAGGCCGCGGTCAAGAAGCTGGCCCCCGAGGCGGACCTGATGATCGTCGTCGGCTCCCGCAACTCGTCGAACTCGGTGCGCCTGGTCGAGGTCGCGGTCGAGCACGGCGCGAAGGCCGGCTACCTGGTCGACTTCGCCGACGAGATCGACGAGGCCTGGCTCGAGGGTGTCGACTCGGTCGGTGTCAGCAGCGGCGCGAGCGTCCCCGAGGTGCTGGTCCGCGACGTCCTGCGCTGGCTGGCCGAGCGCGGGTACGCCGACGTACAGGAAGTCACCACCGCGGAGGAGAGCCTCACCTTCGCCCTCCCCCGCGACCTCCGCACCGACCTGAAGTCCGCCGGCCTCCCCACCACCGGCACCTCAGACCACGCCTGGACTATCTGACCACCAACTGCGTGGTCGCAGTGGTGGGGAACCAGCCCTTCGTGCCGCAGTAGCGGATGGTGTACGTGAACTTGTATGTCCCCGGCTTCGTGAACGTGTGCGTCTCGGGGATCACATACGTCTCGGACCCGGTCTTCAGCTTCTTCCGGGTGCAGTCGATCGAACCGCCGTCGGAGCCGCTCTGGTAGCCGTCGCCGAAGGAGTAGTCCGTGCCGCCGGACAGGTTCATGAACGACGTCTCCGGTAGCAGCGTGCCCTCAGGGATTGCCGTCGGGACGAAGGCCTTCCCGGACACCGTCACGGTCATCCCGACCATCCGGCCCTTGATCGACGGCTTGAGCGCGACCTTGATCGGTGGGGGTG